>SFPF01000081.1 GCA_004552155.1 Bacteroidales bacterium | reverse complement strand
CGTTAAGCCAAATGAGCAAAATCGAGTTTACTCGAATTTTGCCATGGCGAGCAATCGCACTTTTAAGAACTTGTTCGGGCTATGCCGAGCGCAGCCGAATTTTCG
Organism: Bacteroidales bacterium; assembly: GCA_004552155.1. Classification (GTDB taxonomy): domain Bacteria; phylum Bacteroidota; class Bacteroidia; order Bacteroidales; family Bacteroidaceae; genus Alloprevotella. Next base: position 41,882 of record SFPF01000081.1, on the reverse strand, counting down.
TGCAAGCGAGTGCAATAGAGCTTGCTCATATTGCCGAGCGCAGCCGAAAATCTCAAAGCAAAAATCACGAAGTAAACAAGTAGACGGGTCGGTGTGCGGTGGGTGTGCACCGCTGAAAATGCAAATTTAAGCAGAAAAAAGCATTCGGTGCGAGAAAATGCATTAAAATCAGCGCTTTTTTAGAAGATAGGCTGCGGCTCGGCATAGTCCAAGCGAGTTTGACCTCTGCACTCGCCTTGCACTATCTTTTCATAAGATAGGCTGCGGCTCGGCATAGTCCAAGCGAGTTTGACCTCTGCACTCGCCTTGCACTATCTTTTCATAAGATAGGCTGCGGCTCGGTCAAGATGCGCGCCCGGGCTGCAAGCCGAGGTTGCGGGCGGCGGCAAAGACTTCCGCCTGGAAATGGCGGGCGATGCTGCCCGCGAAATGCACGGGGAGGTCGGGGCGGCGGTAAGCACAGACGTTGCGGCGAAAGAAGCGCGCAAACTCCTCTTCGAGCAGGGCTTGCACGGCGGGCTCGTATCTATGGCGCGAAAGGAACGGCGCCAAGGAGGCGAGGAAGCGGTTGGGGAGGGGCGAGCGGTAGACGCGCTGGATAATGTCGGCGGCAGTGAGTTGGTATTCTTTTTCAAAATCTTGGCAAAGCGTTTCGGGCAACTGCCTTTTGAGCACATCGCCCACGAGCCTGCGTCCCAGCACCGCGCCGCTGCCTTCGTCGCCAAGAATAAACCCGAGGGGCGACACGTTGGCGCGGATTGCGCCGTCCAAGTAAAGGCAACTGTTGCTGCCTGTGCCGAGAATGCAGGCTATGCCGTCGCCGTGGCCACACAGGGCGCGCGCCGCGCCAAGGAGGTCGGACGCTACATGGAGCTGCGCCGCGCCAAACAGCCCGCGCAATGCTTCTTCCACAACGGCAATGCCCGCTCCCGCGCAGCCTGCTCCGTAGAAATAGACGGCGGCTGGGGCGATGCCCAGCATACCGGGCAGAAGTTCCGTCTGCAAGATGCCGGAAATCTGCGCTGCGGACAGCATAAAAGGATTGATGCCCTGCGTAGAAATTAGGGACACGCCGCCGTCGGGCGCAAGCACCGCCCAGTCGGTCTTGGTGCTGCCGGCATCGGCAATTAGGATTGGGGAAGAGGTATTTGGCATAAGTAAAAACTAGGATAGGCCGCAAAGTTACAATTTTATTCGTATTTTTGCAGAAGATAGGCGGCGGCTCGGCATAAAAGCAACGATTTTAGTAAACAAGTAAACGAGTAAACGAGTAAACAAGTATACGAGTAAACAAGTATACGAGTAAACAAGACAGAGAAGTCTTGCTAATTTATATTTTACATGAGAAACTTGTCTCGTCTACTCGTTTACTTGTAAACTCGTCTACTAACAAACGAACTCATATACATTGCGATTCATGTTTCGACCTATATATATTATATATTGTATACTCTCGCTGTGCTGCGCCGCTCCCTCGGGCAAACTTATGGCGCAGGAAGCGGGGCTTGATTTAAGCAAAACGCTGCGCGTGGCGTATGCGTTCTCGGGAAAAGCAGGCGCGGCGGACATTGCGCTCGCAGAGTTGGCGCAGACAGAGGGCTGGTACGGCAGGCGCGGCAACTTGGACAAACTGCCCCTAAACGGCAACGGGCGGCTGACGCTTGCCGATAAGGCCACGGGGCGCGTGCTCTACCGCACGTCGTTTTCCACGCTCTTTCAGGAATGGCTGGGCACGGAGGAAGCCACAAGGGTGAGCCGCTCGTTTGAAAACGTGTTTCTCGTGCCGATGCCGCAGCGCACAGCCACGCTGACCGTGGAACTGGACGCGCTGCAAGGCAAGCCGCTCGCCTCGTTCGCGCACGACATCGACCCGCAGGATATCCTTATCAAAAAGACAAAGCACCCCGCGCCGCCCCACCGCTACCTGCTGAAAAGCGGGCAGCCGGAGGAAAAGATTGACGTGGCCATCGTGGCAGAAGGCTACACGGCGGCTGAAAGTGAGCAGTTCTATGCCGCTGCACAGACGGCGGTAGATGCCATACTCGCGCACGAACCGTTCGGTAAACTGAAAGACCGTTTCAACTTCGTGGCCGTTGCACTGCCCTCGGCAGAGAGCGGCGTGAGCGTGCCGAAAGAGGGCGTGTGGAAGCAAACGGCCCTCGGCTCGCATTTCTCTACCTTCTATTCCGACCGCTATCTCACCACGCCCAACGTGCGCCTGATGCACGAAAGCCTCGCCGGCATTCCTTATGAGCACATCGTGGTGCTGGCCAATACGAAGACCTACGGCGGCGGGGGCATCTACAATTCTTACACGCTCACCACGGCGGGGCACGTGGCATTCCGCCCAGTGGTGGTGCACGAGTTCGGGCATAGTTTTGCCGGCCTTGCCGATGAGTATTACTACGACGACCAGTATGAAGAATTTTATACGCCGGAAGTTGAGCCGTGGGAGCAGAACATCACGACTTTGAAGGACTTCTCCCAGAAATGGCAGGACCTGCTGCCCGACGGCACGCCCGTGCCTACCGACCCGAAAGGGCGCACCGTGGGCGACATCGGTGTGTATGAGGGCGGCGGCTATATGTCGACGGGCGTGTACCGCGCTTTTACCGACTGCCGCATGAAGACCAACGAGGCGCGGGCGTTCTGCCCCGTATGCCGTCGCGCCATAGAGCGGCTAATAAGGTTTTATACGGAATAAACCAGTTGGTTCATATAGATAAAAACCATTGACAATGAAATAGCCAACCTCAGCATTGATTAAGCATCAAGGTCTCACGGGTTTTTAATGGTTTTTATCTAAAACCCTTTGATATTTTTACTAACGCGTAGAATAATAAAAATCCCCGCAATAAGGGGAAACCATATTCCAATGCCAACAACCAAGAAAAAGACTACCGCCGCTACGAAGCGCACGCCCAAGAAAAGCGAGGGCAAGCGCCGCTTCGGCATCGACACCTCATTCTTCAAAGACATCTATCAGGGCGACATGCCGCGCTTCGTCATCGGCATAGCGCTCCTCGTGTCGAGCATATATATATTATTGTGTCTTTGCTCCAACATCTTCACAGGCCCCGCCGACCAGTCGGGCGTGGAGGCGGGCAACGTGGGCAACGCCGCCAACTACGGCGGCCGCCTCGGCGCATACATCGCCGACTACTTCATGAACGGCTGCTTCGGAATATGCTCCGTGTTCATACCGCTCTTCCTACTGCTGCTCGGCGTGAAACTGATGGGGGCGTACCGCGTAAGGCTGTGGAAATGGTTTATCAATTTCAGTTTCCTGATGATTTGGGGGTCTGTCGCGCTTAGCGTGGCGGCCGACTACGTAATCCCCGAGAGCGTGCTCACCGCATTCAGTTTCAAACTCGGCGGCTTGCACGGCGACTTTATGAAAGAGTGGACGAACGGACTTATCGGCGTGCCCGGCACGCTGCTTATCCTGCTTGTGACACTCGTGATATACCTCGTGTACGTGTCGCGCGAAACCATCAACGTGGTGCGCAAGTTGCTCAAGCCGCAAGACTACCTGCGCGGCCGCTTCCCGCACAAGAAGAAAGAGGAGGAGCAGAACGAAGAGCCGGTTGACGGGGAAGAGGAAGAGCCAGAGAGCGACCAGCCGCAGGAATACAGCGAGGAATATACCGTTGCGCTCGACTTTTCAGACAATCCCGACGAGGAGGCGCAGCCCGCGCTGATCCTTTCGGAAGATACGCCCGACGCTCCCGCCGCCGATACCGACGCGCCGCAGCCGGCAGCCGAGGGTGAGAGCGAAATGGAAATCGAAGCACCTGAGGACGAGGAGCAGGCTTCTGGCAAGATGGTGGGCGAAGTGCAGGACATGGAACCCTACGACCCGCGCAAGGACCTCGAAAACTATCGCTTCCCCACGCTCAACCTCTTGAAGCATTACGACGACGGCGGCACGGCGGTAGACATGGCGGAGCAGAACGCCAACAAGGACCGCATCATCACCGTGCTGCGCAGTTTCGGCGTAGAGATTTCGGGCATCAAGGCTACCATCGGCCCCACCATTACGCTCTACGAGGTGACCCCCGCGCCTGGCGTGCGCATCAACAAAATCAGAAATCTCGAGGACGACATCGCCCTTTCGCTCTCTGCCCTCGGCATCCGCATCATCGCGCCCATTCCCGGCAAAGGCACAATCGGTATCGAGGTGCCGAACAAGAACCCGCGCATCGTGTCGATGGAGAGCATTCTCAACTCCAAGAAATTCCAGGAAACGGAGTACGAACTGCCCATCGCCCTCGGCAAGACCATTACGAACGAGACCTTTATGGTGGACCTCGCCAAGATGCCCCACCTGCTCGTTGCCGGTGCCACGGGTCAAGGTAAGTCGGTCGGCCTGAACGCCATCATCACCTCGCTGCTCTACAAGAAGCACCCCGCTGAACTGAAATTCGTGATGGTAGACCCGAAGAAAGTAGAGTTTAGCGTGTACGCCCCGATTGAGAACCATTTCCTCGCCAAAATTCCCGACGGCGAAGACCCCATCATCACCGACGTGACGAAAGTGGTGCAGACGCTCAAAAGCCTCTGCCAACTCATGGACCACCGCTACGACCTGCTCAAGAAAGCCAAGGTGAGGAACATCAAGGAATACAACGCCAAGTTTAAGGCGCGCCGCCTCAACCCGGAAGCCGGGCACGAGTATATGCCATACGTCGTGGTGATTATCGACGAGTTCGGCGACCTCATCATGACGGCCGGCAAGGAAGTGGAACTGCCTATCGCCCGCATCGCGCAGTTGGCGCGTGCCGTGGGCATGCACATGGTCATCGCCACGCAACGCCCCACGACCAACATTATCACAGGCACGATTAAGGCAAACTTCCCGGCGCGTATGGCGTTTAAGGTGATGTCGCAAATCGACAGCCGCACCATTCTCGACCGTCCCGGCGCCAACCAACTCGTGGGCAAGGGCGATATGCTCTTCCTGAGCGGCAACGACCCCGTGCGCGTGCAGTGTGCCTTCGTGGATACGCCCGAGGTGGAGGAAATCAACAACTACATCTGCCGCCAGCAGAGTTACCCGTGCGCCTTCGAATTGCCGCAGCCTGCCGTGGAAGGCGAGGGCGAAGGCGGCGCGGCCAGCGTGGACGCCTCCAACCTCGACCCCATGTTTGAGGAAGCCGCGCGGCTCATCGTGGTGAACCAACTCGGTTCCACGAGCCTTATCCAGCGCAAGTTTTCCATCGGCTACAACCGCGCCGGCCGCCTCATGGATCAACTCGAAGCCATGGGCATCGTGGGTCCGACGCGGGGCGCGAAACCGCGCGAGGTGCTTATTGCCGACGAAATAGAGTTGGACAACAAGTTGAGCACCATTGGGTAATAATATCGACAAGTTACTCAATTTATAATTTGCAAGACTTATATGTCTCGTCTACTCGTTTACTTGTAAACTCGTCTACTAAAAACATCAACGCCATGAACATCAAGCACATTTTCCAAATTATCCTTTGCGCCTGCACGCTGCTGCCCGTCCAGGCACAGAAGGCGCAGGATATTCTCGACAAGACCGCCGGTAAACTGAAAAACAGCGGCGGCATAGAAGCCGTTTTCGAGGCCACCGCCTTCAAGGGCACAAAGGAAACGGGCAGCGCAGGCGGCACGATTAAGGTGAAAGGCAATAAATTCAAGATTGAAAGCAACAGCCTCACCACATGGTTCGACGGCAAAACGCAATGGACGCTCCTCGCCGGCAGCGACGAGGTGAACGTAAGCACGCCCACGGCAGCCGAATTGCAGGCCATCAATCCCTACTCATTTATTAATATATATAAGAAGGGCTACACCGCCACGCTCGCCAAAGCCTCCTACGAAGGCAAGAGCGTGCACGAGGTGCGCCTCGTGGCCACGTCGAAGAACAGCAATATGCCGAAAATCTTGCTCACCATCGACCCCGCCACGCTGATGCCCCTCTCCGTGCGCTTCAAAAACGCCAAGGGCGACTGGACGCGTATCCGCGTGCGCAGCATCAAGACGGGCAGGAAATTCGCCGATGCCGCCTTTACCTTCGACGCCAAGCAGCACCCAGGCATTGAAGTCATAGATTTAAGATGATTTTTTTACCAATAATATAGATACACATACTATGGAAACCATCCGTTGCCTTATCCTCGGTTCCGGCCCTGCCGGATACACGGCGGCCATCTATGCCGGCCGTGCCAATCTCAACCCCGTAGTTTACGAAGGCCTGCAACCCGGCGGCCAACTCACCATTACCACCGAAGTGGAAAACTTTCCCGGCTATCCCGAAGGCGTAGATGCCAACCAGATGATGGACGACATTCGCCGCCAGGCCGAACGCTTCGGCGCGGAAATCCGTCAGCAGACCGCCACGGCCGCCGACCTTTCGAAGCGTCCCTATGTGCTTACGTTTGACGACGGTTCGCAGGTGGCGTGCCATACGCTCATCATCGCCACGGGCGCATCAGCCAAATTCCTCGGACTGGCCGACGAAGAGAAATATCGCGGCATGGGCGTTTCGGCCTGCGCCACTTGCGACGGCTTCTTCTATCGTAAAAAGACGGTTGCCGTGGTAGGCGGCGGCGACACGGCTTGCGAAGAAGCTTCCTATCTTGCGGGACTTGCCGCCAAGGTTTACCTCATTGTGCGCAAGCCTTTCCTGCGCGCTTCCAAGGCCATGCAGCAGCGCGTGCTGGATAATCCGAAAATCGAAGTGCTCTTCGAGACCAATACGCTCGGACTTTATGGCGAGGGCGGCGTGGAAGGCGCACACCTCGTGCATAAGAAGGGAACGCCCGAAGAGCGCACCTACGACCTGCCCATCGACGGTTTCTTCCTCGCCATAGGTCACCGCCCCAACAGCGAGTTGTTCCGTCCCGCGCTGCCGTGCGACGAAACGGGCTACATTATCACCGAAAACGACAGCCCGCGCACCGTGCTGCCCGGCGTGTTTGCCGCCGGCGACGTGGCCGACCCGCATTACCGCCAAGCCATCACCGCAGCAGCGGCAGGGTGCAAGGCGGCCATCGAAGCCGAACGCTATCTCATGGAACAGGGCTTATGAAACGCCTATTGCCCCTCATCATCGCAGCCCTGCTACTCTCTTCTTGCCGCACCCAGCGGGTGGCGGTAGACAGCCGAATGCGTGCCATAGTGCACGCTGCCGTGAAACTCGGCTTCGACATTGAGGAGCACGACGACCACCAACTGATGATTGCCTCCGCCGAATGGCTCGGCACGCCTTACGCGCCGGGCGGTACGACGAAGCGGGGCGTGGATTGCTCGGGGCTGACCTGTGCCATTTATAAAGATGTGTACAACGTGCAACTCTCTCGCCGCAGTGCTGACCAACTTAAAAAAGATTGCTACCGCATACGCCGCAGCAAATTGCAGGAAGGCGACCTCGTGTTCTTCACCACGCCCGGTTCGGGCAAGAAGTGCGGGCACGTGGGCATCTACCTCAAAGGCGACCGCTTCATTCACGCCTCCACCTCGCGCGGCGTGATGGTGTCGAGCCTCAACGAGAGTTTTTGGAACAAGCATTGGCTGTGCGGCGGGCAGTCGCATCGCAGAAAAAGATAAAGATGATGGCATAAATAACTTGTCCTGTCTACTTGTTTACTAACAACCATGCAGCAAGAACCCGCATTAAATATCGAGCAGCACCCTCTGCGCCCCTTCCTCCCCGAAGGGGCGCAAGTGCTTATGCTGGGCAGTTTCCCGCCGCCGCGTGAAAAGTGGTCGATGGACTTTTTCTATCCCAACTACATCAACGACATGTGGCGCATCTTCGGGCTGGTGTTCAAGAACGACCGCGACTATTTCGTCGATACGGCGGCCAAGACATTCCGCCTCGACCTGCTTCGCCCGGCCGCCTGCAAGGCAATGCCTCCGACAAATTTCTCGAAATCGTCACGCCCACCGACCTCGATGCCCTGCTATCGCAACTGCCCCAATGCCGCGCCATAGTGACTACGGGCGGAAAGGCTACCGAAACGCTCCTCGCGCACTTCAATGCGCAGTTGCCCAAAATCGGCTCGTATGCTGCCGTCAGGTTTGCCGGCCGTCCGCTCCGCCTCTACCGCATGCCCAGCAGCAGCCGCGCCTATCCCCTGTCGCTCGACAAGAAAGCCGCCTATTACAAGCAGATGTTTTTAGAAATTTTCAGCACCCGATAAACCATGACACAGCAATACGCCGAATGGCTTACCGCGATTGTAAACACGCGTCTGCTTTTCAACACGACCGAGGAGTGTGAGGCGTTTCTCGACAGCGGCTCCATTCGCAGCAACGGCATACTCCGCGCCTGCGCCACGCCGCAGAAAATGCGCTCCGCCTTTCGCGACCTCAAAGCCGAAGCCTGCGAGATGACCGACGATAGAGTAAAACTCGAGGACGTGCTGATGCACTACAAAAGGGCGTGGAATTTCTTCCGCAAGCACCTTTACCGCCGCACCTATCCTGAGAAAACCGCCGCCGAAATCCTCACGCTCTGCTATCCCACGGGGCGACAGGAAAAACTTGGCAAGCAAATCACGGCCATCTGCAAGGAAATCGTCGAACGCGACATCAGCGTGCCCTTTCTCCTCCTGATGCTCATGAAGGCCGTGCCGAGTTACGAGTCAAAAGAGGGCGACGTGACCGACATCCAGCAGTGCTTCGACCGCGTGTTAGGTTTCCTTGAGCGGTTCACACAAGGAACCACCGTGTTCAGCCAACTCCCCGTCCTCGTGCAGGCGAAAGAAGAACCCTGCAAAACGCGGTTCACGCTGTTCTATTACGTGTCCGAAATTCTCAAAGTTTATGAGAACTTCTCCACAGGCGAGAACCTTTACCTTGTCACTGACGCGCTCAAAGCCGACCGCCACGACCTCGACCTTGCCGGCTATTGGAACGAGTGCGGTGGCAGGCTCGACTTCACGGAGTTTTGGGAGATAGAAGACACCAAAGACCCCGGCGTGTTTTTCCTCACAAGTTGGAAAAAGAAGGCTTCCGGCACGCTCACGGGCGTGCGCTACACGATGTCCGTCCTCGATGCCCGCAGCCATTGCGCACCGCATAAAGGGGAAACTTTACGGCGATGCCGACATTGCCCATTACCTCTCGCTGCCGCTCGACGACGCGCCCGCCGAGTTCACCTTGGAGCGCGTGCTGCCCTCCGCCCATTGGCCTCATTCCCTGCATCTCACGCGCTGTACCGACGCCGCCGTCACGGCGCAATACGAGCGTTGGCTCGGCGGTGCCTGCGCCATAGAGCGGCCGTTTGAGAAATACGAGTACGATTTCACTCAAAGCCTTTACGCCATAACGCCCACCCATCTCTATGTCTTTTATGAGGCAAAAGACATCTTCTTCAAAGTGCCCCGCACCGCTGCGGACGGGTTAGAGCAGACGCGCCTTGACGACAACGTGGGCATTCTCACGATGAACGGCAAGCACTACCTTGCCTTCGACGAAATCATGCTCTATATCCCCATCAATAAAAAGAACCTCCAAAAATATAAGATTGAAAAGGTGGGATGGATTGAGTGAAAACGTATGAAAACGCTTAATCTGCACTTTCAAAAGTGCAGATTAATACAAAATGTGCACTTTTGAAAGTGCACATTATCGCCCCGCCGCAAGATTTTCATGCAGCGGGGCGTTACTTTATGCCTCGTAGTAGGGGATTGCTCAAAGGGACAGTCTATTTCTGTTCCTGATTGCCATTTGGCGCGATTTCGCTCACAATGCCCCGGCTGTGCCGCCCGTCCATCTTGATGAAAAGCGGGGTGGGGAACTTCACGAGGCGCAGGCTGTGCGACTCGTATTCGGCGGGCAGTGCGTTGAGGCGGGCTTCATCAAACGTGCCGTCGCCTTGGTAGGGGCGAATGGTGAAATAGCCCACGCCAAACGATGTGAGATTTTGGAAAAAGTGCGTGCCCTCGCTCGCGTCTACGCGGAAGTCCTCGAGCCCGCATTCCACCACCGCCTTGGCACCCGAAATGTGCGACCATTTCACGGGTATGCCCAGCGCGGGGTCGCTGCTGCCCCAACGCCCCGGCCCTACAAGCACGTAACTTTCGCCGCGAGCCGCCAACTGCTCGTTGATATTGCCTATTTCGGCGGCGATGTCGCGGGAGCGCAGTGCGTCGAAGCGGTCCGAGCGTACATATAATATATAATGTACATCTTCCACCATGCCGTTGCCCAGCACCGAGGTGCTGCTGATGAGCGCGGGGCGCGAAAGGTCGTCGGGCGTGAGTTCCGTTTCCTCCGAAACGTCCACGATGGGGCGTATCTGCAAGAGGTAGAAATAGGCCTTGCCCTCGCGGATGTCCATGGCGTATTCCAGTTCCACGGGCCTGCCCATGCCTCGGCTGCCGATGCGCAGCAGGTCGGAGATAACCCGCGCGAGGGGAAAGGCATCGTATTCGAGAATGTTGGAAAACGTCACCACGCGCCGCCCCGCACCTGTGCCGCCCGGCGTGAGCCGTTGGTCTTCAAGACTAAGCGTGGAAAACGCGTAGCGCAGCGTTTCCGGGTCGTCGGCTGCTGCTACGGGCAAGTGACGGATATTGTATTCCGTGTCCGTTTCGGGTGCTTGCCCGAGCATGGAAAGGTCGAGGGCGAAAAATTCCTTCTGTCCCTCGCGCAGGACAGTGCGCAGTTCGCTCAGTTGCAATATGTTGTGCGGATAGGCGGGGCAAAAGCGTAGCGACTTGCCGCCGTCCACGATATATGCGCCTAAACCCAGTGCCACCTTTGCCACGCCGTCCTCGGGCTTTTCTTCGCCAACGGGATAAAAGTTAATGGAACGTGCCACGCCCGAAAGGGTGGGGTAGAAATATTGCCCGTGCTCAGAGCCCACAACCTCTTGCAGCACAATCGCCATCTTTTCTTGGTCGATGAGGTTTTGCGTGGCGGTCATATAGGCCTTGCTGTCCTTGAAAAACACCGAGGCGTAAACGGCCTTTATCGCTGAGCGCAGCATGGCGAGCATGGCTTGCTTGTCGCTCACGCGCGGCACCATGTAAGTGGCATACACTCCGGCAAAGGGCTGATAGTGCGCATCTTCCAGCACGCCTGAAGAGCGCACGGCGATGGGGTGGTCCACCACGTCGAAGAGCGCGAGGAGGTCGTCTAAAAGTGCTTCGGGCAACACGCCGCGCTCGAAAGCCGCGAGTATCTCTGCGTCGCTGCTGTCGCTCAGGGCAATGGGGTAAAGCCCGTTGCGCTCCATAAACTCGTCGAAGATGTCGGTGCAGATCACTACCGTGCGGGGAATATTCACGCAGATGCGGTCGTCGTCGAGGCGCGGGTGTCCGGCGACGAGCGTGCCCATGAACGCGAGGCCGCGCCCTTTGCCGCCGAGCGAGCCGTTGCCGATGCGGGCGAAGTTGCTGTAAGCATCGAAGCGATGCGGCGGTATTCCACAATGATGTCGAAGATGAAGCGCCGCGCCTCGTCCATTTCGGCATATTCGCTCACGTCCACCCTTTTCAGCAATTCGGCGGGCGGAAACATGGCGCGGGAATAGAAGAAGCGTGAGAAGTGGTTGTGCGAAAGGTGGTTGCGCAAAGCCTCGTCGGGAATATTGTAGAGGTTTTGCTGGAGGTCTTTAAGGTTGGTGATGCGCAGGATTTCCTTGTCCGTGTGCGGGTCACGGATAATGAAGTCGCCAAATCCGAATTGGTCCATAATGATTTGGCGCAAGTCCTGCGGGTAAGTCTTGGAGTTTTTATGGATAAACGGCACGCCGAGCCTTTCGGCGTAGGCGGCATTGCCCGCTTCGCTCGATTCGAGAATGAAGGGCAGGTGCGCGTCGCGCTCCTTTGCCATCTTGGCCAAGGCATAGCCCGCGAGCGCGTCTTTCTCTCCGTTTCTCATAAAACTCATGTCCGAAACGATGCCGAGGAGGTTGTCGCCGTAGCAGTCGAGCACCTGCATCGCCTCTTCGTAAGAGCGTGCCAGCATGATTTTGGGGCGGCCGCGCATACGCAGCGTTTTGAGGTGCTCGTTGAGGGCTTCTTTCGAAAACTCGCGGCTTTGTTCCAGCACGATGCGGTAGAGGTGGGGCAGGGCGGAGGAATAGAAGCGCACGGAGTCTTCCACGAGCAGAATGCTCTGCACGCCCACTTCGGCGAGGTCGTCGTCAGCGTTCCATTTGTCCTCGATGAGTTTGATGATGGCCAGCAGGAGCTCCGGGTTTCCGAGCCAGGCGAACACGTAGTCGATGGCCGTGAGGTCGGCTTTGGCGATGCGTTCCCGCACTTCTCGCGAAAAGGGCGTGAGCACCACGATGGGCAGGGCGGGGTAACGCTCCTTGATCGACGCGGCGGCGGCAAAGATGTCGCGCCCCGCCATGTTGGGCATCACGATGACCAACTCGTAGTTATGGTTTTCGAGTTCGGCGAGCGCAGCCTCCTCGTCCGTGACGCGTGTGAAGCGCGGCGGATAGCGCAGACTAAGGGAGGTGTATTCGTTGAAAATCAGTTCGTCCACGCGTCCGTCGTCTTCAAGCGTAAACGCGTCGTAGCGTGTGGCAATGAGCAGCACGTTGTAGATGCGCTTCGTCATGAGGCGGGCAAATGGCGTGTCGCGCAACACGATTTCTCTAAGGTTGGGCAGGCGGGACATGGCGAGAAGGTTTTTTTTCTTAGTAAACGAGTAGACAAGTAAACGAGTAGACGAGACAGAAATGTATTTTAGTAGACGAGTTTGCTTGTTTACAAATTATTTTACATGAGTAACTTGTCTCGTTTACTTGTTTACTCGTTTACTTGTTTACTCGTTTACTTGTTTACTATAACTCAAACACCCCCGAGGGCGTGAGCCTTGGCAGCGGCGTGATGGGCGGCAGTTCGGCGAGGTCGGGTCGCTCGCGGCGCAGGGTTTCGGTCACGGCTGCCTGCGCCAGTTCTGGTCGGTTGTTGTCGGCACTGAGATGGCAGAGGAAGATGTGCTTTGTGATGGGTGTGAGCGTTTTCACGAGAAAGGCGGCCGTGTCGGGGTTGGCCGAATGTCCTGTGCCCGAGGCAATACGCCGTTTCAGGCGTGCCGGGTATTTGCCCGTGCGCAGCATATCGGGGTCGTAGTTCGTTTCGATAACTATGTGCGTGGCTTGCGGCACGAATGCCTCCATTTCGGGCAGGAACTCGCCCACGTCGGTGAGCAACAGCAGGCGCGTGCCGTCGCCGCAGTCGATAAAGTAGCCCACGTTGTCTGCGCTGTCATGCGGCACATGTATTGGCGTGACGGTGAAAGGTTCGATGCAAATCGGCTTGCCCACTTCGAGGCTGCGGCGCAAGGCTTCGGGCACGGGCCGCGTAACGTATTTTCTTTGAAACATTGCCTCGTAAACCTTATTCGTGGCATAGACGGGCAGGTGCATCACTTCGGCCGTCCTGCCCACGCCCCGCACGTGGTCGGCGTGCTCGTGGGTGAGCAGAATGGCGGCGATGTTTTTAGAAAGTCCGTATTTGGAAAAGAGCGGTTCGAGGTTGCGATATACAAGTCCGCAGTCGAGCAATAGTGCGCGGTCGGCCGAACGCAGGTAATAGGCGTTCCCGCTGCTGCCACTGCCGAAACTGATGAATTGGGTCATGGTATTAGAGAGAGGATAGGAGGTTAGTTTAATGGAAATCGATAGCCAAGACGCGTAGGTTGCTTTTTTCAAATGGTATTAGATAAAAACCATGAAAAACCACTTGCTTCGTTTGAAGCCCCTTGGGCTACGCCGCTGGCCTTAACGCCAAGCCTGTGAGCCTAAACGGCTCACGCTTGTCCTTAATTCCTGCGGCTGCGGTCGGTGCCCGACCGCTTCAAACGCCGCAAGGAAAAAACCATCAAAAACCCGTGAGACCTTGTTATAGACTCCATAGAAACAGGAAGGTTTTCCATTAAAAACGGTTTTTACCGGTTTTTCCCTTGTTCTGTGTGGGGCGGGCGGAAACCGACCGCCGCCTTAGCGGATAAAGCACGAGGCGAAAACCGTCAGGTTTTCAGACTCGGGATTTATACGATAAGGCAAGCCGGTAGGCCCACAAAGAACAAGTTGTTTTTCTTGGTTTTTATCGTTAATCCCAAACGAGTAGTTTTATTATCATTATCAGAACGGCAGCCCCACGGCGAAGTGCAGCGTAAAGTCGCGGCTGAACTTCGGGTGGATTAAGGGATAGCGCTCTTCGCCCTCGGTGGGGTTTACCGCCTTCATGCCGCCGTCGAGGCGCAAGATAAAGTAGTCGAAATTAAGGCGCAGGCCCACGCCGTAGGCTGCGGCAATCTGCCGATAGAACTTGTTGAAGCGAAACTCGCCGCCGGGTTGGTCGGCATATTTGCGCGTGTTCCAGATGTTGCCAGCGTCGAGGAAAAACGCGCCGTGCAGTTTCCAGAACAGTTGCGCGCGCCACTCCACGCTCAGGTCGAGTTTGAGGTTACCCGTCTGGTTGATGAAGTCGATTTTCCCGTCTTTGCCCTTAAAAGTTCCCGGTCCGAGCCCGCGCACGCTCCAACCGCGCACGCTGTTTGCACCGCCGGCGAAATAGCGCCGTTCGTAGGGCAGGATTGTGGAGTTGCCATAAGGCTGCGCAATGCCGAAGGCGGCGTGAATGGCCATAGAGGCGCGGTCGGTGAAGACGATGCTTTTGCTGAAATCAAAGTCTAAGCGGGCATATTGCGAGTAGGCGATGCCGAGGAACGTGTAGGCATCTTTCGTTGCGCTGCGGTGTGCGTGGGTGAGTTTGGAAATGCCGTAGAGCAGGTTGCCCGCCGTTTCCACGTTCACCTTAATCTGATAGCCGTTGGTTTGATAAAGTCCTGCCGTCGAGTTGCTGCGGAGTGAGTTGAACGTAAACATAGCGCGGGTCGTCGCCAGAGAGATATTCGTTGCGGAACGTTTCAGAGATGACCGGCATGAAGATATAGTTGAGGTTGAGCAGGTCGAAGCGATGGCGCACGCGCGGCTTGGTGATCTTGCTCCACTGATACGCCCACGAGCCGGTAAGCACGCGGCGGTGGAACTCCGGGCGGTTTTGCGAGGAAAAAACCACGGTTACCTCTGAAGAGGCCTTGATGCGCTTGCCGCGCTGTATGGGCAGGAAGGGCACGAGCAATGAGGGAAATTTGAGGCTTGCCTCGGCGTTCCACTCTAAATAATTGCGCCCGTCGTAGCCTTCCAGTCCCGTGATGGCCTCGTATGCGCCGCGCAGTTTCAGAGAAAGCACCTCCGCACCACGAAATAGGTTGCGGTTGGCATAGTTCACCGATGCCGCTACGCCGAAGTCGCCTGCCGTGTTCGTTCCTTCCAGTTCCATGCCCACGGTGTGCGGTTTGTTGAATTTCACGGATATATCAGCGTCGAGCGTAGAGTCAGGTGCGGCGTTTTCGCGTATCCTGATATTTGAGGAAGCAATGCAGGGCAGGCTGCCGAGCGCGGCGTATGTGCCTTGTATCATCGTTTCCTTATAAAGGCTGTCGCGTGCGGGAAGAATGTGGTTGAAGTAGACGCGCTTGTTCATCGTCTTGCGCCGCCCGAGGTGGAAGGTAAGTCCGCGATAGTACACGGCTTCGTCCTCGTCCTCCTCATTTCCTTCGTAAATGTTCACATTAGAGAAGTGCCGTTCCTGGTAAGCGCGTTCGTCCGTGCCGACAGGTTTCTTGAAGCGCAGCGTAAGCACCGCGCCCGTGCTGCCCGTGAGCGTGTCGGCGCGATAACTGATGTACTCCTTGTGCAGTCCGTAGCGGCCTTTTTCGCCCAAGAGCGAAATGATGCGGTCGCGCTCAGCAGAGAGCAGGGAAAGGTCGAGCGGCAGGCCGCGATGCAGTTTGAACGCTTGCGAGTCGGCGCGGACGATGCGCTCTATTTCGGCGTTGTCAAATTCGTACGACAGCGAGTCTATATAATGCCTCGGACCAGGCAGCAGCGTGTAGGTGACGCGCTTTTTCTTCTTGCCCGTCACTTCGGTTGTGGAAGTTGCCCGCGCGTGCAGGTAACCCTTGCTTTGCAGCGCCTGCTCCAAGGCACGGACGGACAGTTCCGTCTGCACGGAGTCGTAAATCACGGGTGCCTCGCCCAAGCGCCGAAGCATACGGTTCCAGCGGCGGTGGCGCGTGGTGTCGCGGCGCGAGAGCGAGTAGATGTGCAGGGGTGCTTTGTAGAGGTTAAACCAACGCGAGTTGGGTTTCTGCCGCAGCACGCCTTTCAGCGAAGACGTTTTTACGGTCTTGTCTTCGGTCTTAACTTTCGCATCGGCAAGCAGGTATTCGTCCTCGCCCACAAACTTCGTGGACGAGCAGGCGGAAAGAAAAAACAGGGAAATCAGCAAGGCGCACACAAAGCCCCAAGGCCCGCGGCCGGACTTGCTCAGACAAATAATATATGGCTTTATGTGGAATATCCTGTGCATTTAACCGCAAAGGTACGCGTTTATTGGAAATTACTTTGTAGTTTTGCTTTCAAAAATCAAGGTGTCTTATAAGATAATGCCTGTTGCTTGCATCAACTGCTTATGCTTTATCGCCCACGAATTGCACTTAATTCACTCATATTATTAGTGTGATTAGTGCGACCGATAAGGTCGCCATAAAAAAGCCAATGCAATGTATTCGTGTCAATGCGTGAAATTCGTGGGCAAATAAAAAAGCAATTATTTGATTATAATCCACTCGTATATAATCATATAGCAGTATGTGCGTATCGCTTACGCCGCCCTATTCGCCGCAAGGCATTTCATATTATCTAAGCAATCATGCTCAGCAAGAACGAACTCAAAAAACTCATGCCCGCCTTCCGGTGCCGCTCGCTCGTGGGCACTGCCGAATATTTCCGCTCCGCGCCGCCCGCGCCCGCCTCTGCCTCCTGCCTTACCGCAACGCCCGACGAACTGCGGCAAATCTCGCTCCTCACCACGCCCCATCAGGTTTGGGCGCTTTTCGAGCGCCCCGCAGATGCGCCGCTCTCGGCTTTCTCGCCGAAAGAAGACCTGCTGCTCGCCCTTGACGCCGTGCAAGACCCCGGCAACATGGGCACAATCTTGCGCATAGCGGACTGGTTCGGCATTCGCAGCGTCTTCCTTTCCGAGGGGTGCGTAGATGCTTTTTCGCCCAAGGTGGTGCAGGCCACGATGGGTGCACTCACGCGGGTCAGTCTGCGCAGAGGCAATTTGGCAGAATGGTTGTCGGGCTTTTCTGATGCCGGTGTGAATATCTACGGAACCTTCCTCGACGGCGCAGACCTTTATCAAAACCAAAATTTGCAGTCCTGCGGCATCATCGTGATGGGCAACGAGGGCAATGGCATCTCGCCCGAGGTGGCGCGGTGCGTCAACAGCCGCCTGCTCATACCGCCCTTCCCCGCCGATGCGGCAACCGTGGAAAGCCTTAACGTGGCAGTCGCCACGGCCGTGGTATGCGCCGAGTTCCGCCGCCGGCAATCTTTATAATTATCCAAAACCATGTCTTTTCCTTCTTGCTTATTCGCCAGTCTGTTCGCCTGCCCCTTTGGCATCCATGCCTTATGGTTCTTCCCCGCCTTGCTCGTCCTTTTGCTCGTCCTGCTCTTTCTGTTGCGCTGGATCGACTGGGTGGTGGCGCGGCGCGTCATGGCCGGCCCGACCGCTGACGCAGCCGAATTGCCCCGCATCAGCATCATCGTGCCCTGCTTCAACGCGGCGCGTGCGCTCGAAACCGGCATTCCCCAAATGCTACAGCAGGATTATCCCGACTTTCAAATTATCCTTGTCAACGAAAATTCGGAGGACGACACCGCCGACGTAATCAAGCGGCTGGCGCAGAGCGACCCGCGCGTGCGACATACTTATGTTCCCGATACTTCGCGCAGCATCGAGCCACGCAAACTCGCGCTGACACTCGGCATCAAGGCGGCGCGCAGCGAGTGGGTGGTAATCGCCGACCCCGATGCGCAGCCCGTTTCCCGCAGATGGTTGCGCACGCTGGCCGTACGCTGCACAGAGACCGCCGATACCGTTCTAAGCCTCTGCCTTGTTCGCGACGACGACGAGCCTCGCGCCGCCCTGCGCCGCGCCTCCTATGAATGTCTCGCCGAACAGTTGCGCCTCGTCGCCGCCGCCCGTCGCGGCAACCCCATCGGTTGGTTGCCCGCCAACGTCTGCATGAGAAAAAGTTGGTTCTTGGCAAATGATGGCTTTACCGACAGCCTCACGCTTCCCTTTGGCGAGGAAACCCTCCTCCTTGCGGCGCACGCCACGCGGGAGCGCACAGCCGTTTGCCTCGACCGCGCTGCCGCCCTCACCCTGCCTGCGCCCGGGCGCCGCGCTTTGGCAATGGAGCACGTCAAAGCCTGTGAAACCGGGCGACGTGCCGGCCGCCGCGCCCGCCTTTATCGCCTGCGCGAAACTGCCGCCGCTTGGGCGCATTTCCTCGCACTGCTCGTGCCCGTGGTTTACCTTGCCCTGCGCCTTGCAGTAGACCTTTTTCAAAACGCATACACTGTCGCTGCCCTTGCACCCGACATCATCGTCTTCCTGCTCGCCGCCGCGCTGCTCCTGCTGCCGCCCCTTTTTCTGCGCCCCGTTTTCAAGCGGCTGCAACAGCCCGTACCCTGGCTCTATGCCACTGCCCACGCCCTGCTTTTCCCCTGGCGTCGCACCGCTGCTGCCGTGCGCTGCAAATGGCTGCGCAAAACGTTTGTCCGCAAGTTTTAGATTTTTCATAACTTCAATTGCGAACTATCTCCGAGAAATTTTTTATTTCCTCGGAGATATTTTTTATCTGCCCCTTGATGTTTTTCACTATTCTATAAGAAAGTTTTTGTTACAAAGTTTGTAACATGTATTACAAACTTTGTAACATGTGTTAGAAACTTTGTAACAAGCGTTACAAACTTTGTAACAAACTTTTTCTGCGCAGATAGTAAAAAATATCAGGCAGAAAGTAAAAACTTTCTCCCGGCTACTAAAAATTTTCAGGCTGGTATCTCGGCCCCCAACCCAGCACAAATGCAAGGTTGTGACGGGTTTGTGTTTTCAACTCGTCACTTTTATTCGTTTGATATTTAATAGGATAGCGAGAATAGTGCTGGGTTGACGGGTCTTTCGGGGTAAAAAAATGCGTATAGAAAATGGTGAATGCGATAGCCCGGATACAAAAAAGTCCGCCGCCTTGCCTTGCGACAAAGCGGCGGACTTCGTACACTCTCAGGGGCTCGAACCCTGGACCCACTGATTAAGAGTCAGTTGCTCTACCAACTGAGCTAAGAGTGCATCAATCTTAAATCAAAATATTATGCAAACCTGTACGGCCTCCGCCGTGACATTGTACACTCTCAGGGGCTCGAACCCTGGACCCACTGATTAAGAGTCAGTTGCTCTACCAACTGAGCTAAGAGTGCTTGGCGTGCAAAAGCGGAACTTGCGGTTGCTTTCCGTTTTGCGGGTGCAAAGTTAAGAACAATTCTTAAAACTGCAAACTATTTTATAAGAAAAATAGAAATCAGACGGGCTATAAGCCGGGTTTCGTACGCCGCAGCGAAAATAAATCCGCGCCGCGTGCCTGTCATTTATCTGGGCGGCCGGCCGAAACCGCCGCGCCGTTATCGTTCTACCCTCCGATGCATCTCTGCCCCCGAAGGAAGCAGGATTTCGGGCGAGCAACCCTCTCTCACCGGTTTACGCGAACTTTCAACCTCCGATGTGCACGACACCGATGTCGCCACCGATGCCAACGGGCTCTTACCCCGTTTTCTCACCCTTACCTCTCCGATGCCCCGAAAGGCAAAGGAGGGGCGGTTATTTTCTTCTGCACTGATTTGCCCTCGCGGACAACTTCCCGTTAGAAAGCGAAGTGCTCTATGTTGCCCGGACTTTCCTCATGCGCCATCGGGACGCATGCGACAGACCGCCCGTCTGGTTTCTAAAATATCATTATCTGGCAGCAAAATTACTATTTTCATGGCAGATAAGCGGCAAATACGGTGGAAAAACGTACTTTTGCAGGGTATATGGTTTTGTAAAAACTTTTATTTTCCTCTATCTATGAAACGCATCTTCCCTCTTCTCTTCTTCCTGGCTGCAGCCACGGGGCTTGCCGCTCAGACGGCGACCTATATTCCTACGCCCGAGAACTTGGCGGCACGCAAGGCCTTTGCCGAAAAAAGGCTGGGCATCTTCCTGCACTGGGGCATTTACAGCACGTTTGCGCAGGGCGAATGGTTCATGACCAACGAAAACATCAACGCGCAGGAATACGCCAAAGCGGCCGACGCTTTCTATCCCCACCGTTTCGATGCCAAGCAATGGATTGCCGCGTTCAAGGAGGCGGGGGCTAAGTATATTTGTTTCACGACGAGGCACCACGACGGCTTTTCTATGTGGAACACGGCGCAAAGCCCCTACAACATCATGCACACGCCTTACGGACGCGACGTTTTGCGCGACCTCGCCGACGAGTGCCACAGCCAAGGCATGGGACTCCACCTCTATTATTCGCATATCGACTGGACGCGGCAGGACTATCCTCGGGGGCGCACGGGCCGCGGCACGGGTTGGAAAGGCAAGGCCGATTGGCAGGGCTATTACAACTTTATGAACGCGCAACTCACGGAACTGCTTACTAACTATGGCAAGGTTGATGCCATCTGGTTTGACGGTTGGTGGGACCACGACGAGGACAGCGTGGCGTTCGACTGGCAACTCGACCATCAGTATGCGCTCATTCATCACTTGCAACCGGCGTGCCTCGTGGGCAACAACCACCATCAAACGCCGTTTCCCGGCGAGGATATTCAAATCTTCGAGCGCGACGTGCCGGGCGAGAACACCGCAGGGCTCTCGGGGCAGGAAGTAGGCAAACTGCCGCTCGAAACGTGCCAGACGATGAACGGCATGTGGGGCTATAAGGTGAAAGACCAAAACTACAAGTCTGTAAAACAACTCATACGCCTCCTTGTGCGCACGGCCGGTAAGGGCGCGACTGCCGCCGCCCTCGAAAGGCTGAAAGGCATGGGCGCGTGGCTGAAGCAATACGGCGAAACGATTTATGGCACGGAGGCGGGCGGCTACGAAACGGAAACCTTCACAGCCACGCGCACTGCCGACCGTCTGTTTCTGCACTTCATCTGCGACTCCTTGCCGCAAAGCCAGCAGATTGCCGGACTGAAAAAAGTGCGCTCTGTGCGCTGCCTCGCCGACGGCAAGCCCCTACCTTACAAGTTCGACAAAAAGAGCGGCACGCTCTCACTCGACCTTTCCGGCATCGGTGCGCTCAAAGCCGACGAGCCCGATTTCATTGTGGAGATTGTAGACAAGTAGACAAGTAAACGAGGAGATTTTCGTGCAAGCGAGCGCAGAGCCGAACTTGTTCGGACTATGCCGAGCGCAGCCGAAAATCACGAAGTAAACAAGTAAACGAGTAGACAAGTAGACAAAAGCGCGATGCGACACACAATATTATATATATATACGCTCTTGTTCTGCCTCGCCTTTTGCGGGGCGGCAGAAGCGCAGACGGTGCTGCCGGGCAGTTGCACGCAGAAGGCGCGGCATATCCGCACGGTGCAACTCGGCGTGAACGGCGACTTTGAGCGCCTGCCCGTCATTGCGCTGGGCAGCGGCGACCGCGTGACGCTTGCCTTCGACGATCTCACGCACGAGTACCGGCGATACACCTACACGGTGGAGCAATGCAATGCCGACGGCACGCTCAACGAGGAACTGTTTGATACGGAATATCTCGCCTCACCCGCCAGCGAGGACGTAATAGAGGATTACGAGAACAGCCTCAATACCTCCGTGCTCTACACACACTACACGCTATCCATTCCCAACGCCAACGTGCGGCCGAAACTCTCGGGCAACTACCGCATCACGGTGAAGACGGAGAACGACGAGGGCGAGGAGGAGACCGCGTTCGTGGCATATTTTGCCGTGAACGAAAGTTGCGCGGGCTTGTCGATAACCTGCGACACCGATACAGAGATTGACCGCAACGCCACCCACCAGCAACTTTCACTGCGCGCCGACCTCGGCAGCCTGCCGCTGCGCGATGCGAGCAGCGAGGTGAAACTCATCGTGACGCAAAACCGCCGCACGGACAACGCCCTTTTCGGCATTCGCCCCACATCGGTGAGCGGCGGCGTGCTGCTTTGGGAGCACTGCCGCGACCTGATTTTCAATGCCGGCAACGAATACCGCAAAATGGAAATGCCCGCCACACGCTATCCGGGCATGCACCTCGACCATATTCGCTATTACGACCCTTACTACCACGCTACGGTGATGCCCGACACACCGCGCCGCAACTATCTGTACGACGCGGACTACCTCGTGACGCATTTCGCGCTCGAGACAGACTATGTGCCGGGGCGCAGAATCTTCCTCGACGGACGCTGGACGGACTTTGCTTTCAGCGATGAATACGAACTCCACTACGACGCGGAGGCACAGGCCTACACCGCCGCCGTGCTCCTCAAGCAGGGCTATTACAGTTACCAATATCTCGCGCTCTCCGAAGCGCAGCCCGAAAAGGGGCTGACTGCGCCCTACGAAGGCGATTTCTACCAAACGAGCAACGAATACGCCGCCCTGCTCTATTACCGCCGCACGGGCGACCGCTACGACCGCCTCGTGGGCTACGCAAAAATCTTGTTTGAATTGAAATAAAATGAATTAGTTGAATTAACCAGGAATAATTATTGTGTCCACAAATAATTTATTGCCCACGAATCACACGAATTTACACGAATCTCATTCTTTGCGTTTTAATAGCGACCTGTTCGGTCGCACTAATCACACGAATAACGCTGAATATAGCCGAAAATCTCTAATGCAATCATTGAATTAGTGAAAATTCGTGCGACCGAACAGGTCGCCATTTTATTCATTGAACAAGATTCGTGTACGTGGGCAAAAAAAATAATTCGTGGTAAAAACAAACAAATAAAAACAATCGGGCGGCGTTTTCGCGCCCTAACTCACAGCAATATGCACTTTCCAAAAATTGTATTCCTTGACGGATATACCGTAAATCCCGGCGACCTCGGTTGGAAAAAGATCGAGGCATTGGGCACGCTGATGGTCTACGACCGCACCGCGCCCGAAGACGTGCTCACTCGCGCCGCCGAAGCAGAAATCATCATTGTAAACAAAACGCGCCTCACGGCCGAAACCATCAACGCCCTGCCCGCCCTGCGCCTCATCTGCGTGGCAGCCACGGGCTTCGATGTGGTAGACATCAAGGCGGCGCGCAGCCGCAATATCCCCGTGTGCAACTGCGCCGGCTACAGCACGCGCGCCGTGGCGCAAATGGTCATGGCGCACATACTCGAAGTGACCAACAGCGTAGGCCGCTATTCGCCGCGCTGCCATGAAGGCGGGTGGAGCCGCAGCGCAGACTTCTGCATGAACGAGTACCCGCAAATAGAACTCGTGGGGCGCAAGGCCGCCATCGTGGGCTTCGGCAACATCGGCCGCGCCGTGAGCGACGTGATGCGCCCCTTCGGCCTGCAACTCCATGCCGTCACCTCCAAACCGCAGGAAGCCCTGCCCGCCGACGTAGTCAAGATTTCGCTCGAAGAGGCATTTGCCTCTTGCGACTTCGTGAGCCTCAACTGTCCGCTCACGCCCGATAACCGCCAATTCGTGAACGCCGCGCTCCTCGCAAAAGCCAATCCCCGCCTCACGCTCGTCAACACGGCACGCGGCGGACTGGTGGACGACCGCGCCGTGGCCGATGCGCTCAGCGAGGGAAGACTCTTTGCCTACTGCGCCGACGTGATGTCGCAAGAACCGCCCGCCGCCGACAATCCCCTGCTCGCCGCGCCGCGCTGCTTCCTAACGCCCCACGTGGCTTGGGCTACGGCCGACGCCCGCGCACGCATCATAAATATTATTGCTGACAATATTGAGGCATATCTTGCTGGCACGCCTAAGAGCGTGGTGAACTAACGCGTATATTTTTTTGATAACAATGTTTGAAATAACTCTTGTTCAAGTCTTCGACTTTATCGGCACGCTCGCCTTTGCCATCTCGGGCATTCGTCTTGCCTCTGCCAAGCATTTCGACCTTTTCGGCGCGTATGTGGTCGGCGTAACCACCGCAATTGGCGGCGGTACGATGCGCGACGTGCTACTCGGACAGTCGCCTTTTTGGATGAGCAACTCCTTTTATCTGATTTGCTCCGCCATAGCCCTCGCGTGGGTGATTATCTTCCGCAAGTTGCTGGTGCGGCAAAACAACACGTGGTTCCTATTCGACACCATCGGCCTCGCGCTCTTCACCGTGACGGGCGTTGAAAAGACTATCACGGCGGGCTTCCCCTTCTGGACGGCCATCATCATGGGCACGCTGACGGGTGCAGGCGGCGGCGTGCTGCGCGACGTGTTCATCAACGAAGAGCCGCTCATTTTCCGCAAAGAAATCTACGCCCTCGCCTGCGTGCTCGGCGGCATTGCCTACTTCATTTGCGCCCGCTGCGGCCTCAGCACCGTGCCTTCGGGCATCATCTGCGGCATCGTGGTGTTCCTCATGCGCATACTCGCTGTGAAATACCGCCTGCACCTGCCCACGCTTAAAGGAGAAGAGTAAGTTTTTTTTGCAACGCGCCCCCACTTTACCACTAAATCTATTCATCATGTTTAAGGCCGCGCTGTGCCTGCTTCTGTCGGTTTCTGCCCCTGGCATTGAGGCGCAAACCGTTTCCATTATCCCCAAACCCGCGCAAATAATCGCGAAGGAAGGCTCGTTCACGCTGACGCCCGACATGGCGATTGCCTACGATGCCGCCTGCACGGAGCAGGCAGAGTACTTGCTGCAAACCGTGCGCCGCTCCACCGGCTTCCGCTGGAAAGAGGCGGGCAAGAAAAGCCGCGCCGGCATCCTGCTCGAAATAGACACGCTGCGCGTCCCTGCCCCCGAAGGCTACACGCTTGAGGTCAGCGGCAAGCGCATCGCGATTTGCGGGCACGACAAGAGCGGCGTGTTCTACGGCATACAAACCCTCCTGCAACTCCTTCCGCCCGAAATCTACAGCGCGTCCCTCCAATCCGACGCAAAGTGGAGCGTGCCCTGCATCAGTGTGACCGACGCGCCCGACCACCCGTGGCGAGGCATGATGCTCGACGTGGCACGCTATTTTTACGACAAAGACTTTGTGAAGAAATACATCGACATGATGGCGATGTATAAGATGAATAAACTCCAACTCCACCTCATCGACGACTCGGGCTGGCGCCTCGAAATCAAGAAATATCCGCGCCTCACGGAAATCGGCGCGTGGGCGGGCAAGAACGAAAAGCGCCTCGGCGGTTTCTACACGCAGGAGGAAATCAAGGAGATGATTGCCTACGCCGCCGTGCGGGGCGTGGAGATTATCCCCGAAATCGAGTTCCCTGCCCACATGCTCTCCGCTGTGGCGGCCTATCCGTGGCTCTGCTGCACGGGCAAGCAGCACGAAGTGCCCAACCAGCACTTCATCAGCCGCGACCTGCTCTGCGTGGGCAAGGAAAGTTCCTATCAATTCCTCGCCGACGTGCTTGAAGAAACCGTGGCACTCTTTCCCTCCAAATACATCAACATCGGCGGCGACGAGGCGGTCTACGACCGTTGGCAGGAATGCCCGAAGTGCCAGGCGGTGCTGCGGCGCGAGGGATTGGAAAAGACGTCCGACTTGCAGGGCTATCTCACAAACGTGGTGGCAAATATGATGAAAGAGAAAGGCAAAACGATTGTCGGCTGGGAAGAGATTATCCAGCGCGGCGCGGTGAGCCAGCCCGTTGTGGCTGCCATTTGGCACAACGTGGCCGACACCATTCAGGCCACGCGGCTCGGGCATAAGGCCATTCTCTCGCCTGCCACGCACGTTTACCTCGACTTTCCCGAAGGCCGCACGCCCGGCGAGGTGAAGGCCGCCACGTGGATGCCGCCCATTTCTTTAGAGAAATGCTATTCGATGCCCACGGGCGAGTATGCCGCCACGGGCACGGTGCTCGGCGTTCAGGGCTGCTTCTGGAGCGACCAGTTTATCCACGGCACGATGTTGCAGGAGATTGCTCCGCTCAACGAGAACCGCTCCGAAAACTACGCGGAATACCTCACCTTCCCCCGCCTCCTCGCTGTGGCGGAACTGGGTTGGACGCGCACCGACCGCCGCAGTTGGCCCGACTTCCGCGACCGCATCTCCACCCACTTTGCCCGCCTCGACCATAAGGGCTGCACCTATCGCGTTCCCGAGCCGCGCATCGTTGCGGAAGAAGAGATTGACGGCAAGGTGCGCTTCACCTTAGCCCCGTCCGTGCAGGGCGCAACCATTCGCTACACGACCGACGGTACTTATCCGCACGCCCATTCCGCCGTCTATGCCACGCCTGTCACGGTGGACAACAAAAGTGACTTCCGCGCCATCACGGAAATAATCCCGCGCCACGCCTCCCTGCCTCTTTACTTCGCGCCCGACTATTCCGCCTATGCCCGCTACGGAGCGTTTCTTGCCGAATGGAAATCGCAGCAACTGGCCAGCGGCACGCTGCGCATCGAGAACACGGGCGCAATGGTGGGCAACGGCACGTTCGACATCACCTTTGTCCGCACGCGCGGCAGCGGCCGCCTGAATCTTGGCAAACTCGTGCAATTCAAGCGCGACGAGCAACTCGCCGAAGTGCCCATGCAGACCGTGCTCGATGCCAATACTCCCGCCGTTACCTATCGCCTCACGCAAACCGCCTTTGAGGCAGGCGTGCCTTTCTACTTCGAAGTAGAGGCCGCGCCCGAGGGCGACATTGCGGGATATGTGTTTGTAAAAAAAGTAGAGGAGTAAAATTTGACCCCTACCCAAGTGCAAATGGTTGGGGTGGAATGTAAGTTCAGTTGTTGCCCATAGTTCCTGGCACGTCCGGGGAGAGCGCCGCCGAAAATCTCGAAGAAGAGAATTTCGGCGGCGCTTTGGCATTTTTGTAAGCGATTTCCGTGCATTTCGTCAATAAAATTGCGCCGTATGTCGAATTTCTTACGGGGAAATAGGGGAGAATATTAAACCAAAGGGCAGGAAATGCGTCTTAAAAGTGTGCGAAAACAAATCGATACAACACAAAATCACATTATATATATTATTTGTATGACGTTTACAAAGAAAATCTTCTTGCTGCTGCTCATTGCTGCGCTCCCTTTCGGTGCACAGGCGCAACGCTATTTGCTTGCCGGACATGTGACGGACGGAAAGACAAATGAACCCGTCGAACTGGCCACGGCCGCCTTGCTCTATTCCGACAGCACCGTGGTGACGGGCAAGTCGACCGCCGAGGATGGCACCTTCTTGCTCAACGCCCGCAAGCCGGGGCAGTACATTCTGAAAGTGTCGTTTGTGGGCTACCAGCCTGCTTGCCTTAATGTGAATGTGACCGAGGGAACTGACTCGCTCAACGTGGGACAAATCATTCTCAAACCTTTCGACAGCACGCTCAAGACGGCCGTGGTGACCGCCACCGTAGCGCGCGTGGAACAGAAGGAGGATACCACCATCTTCAACGCAGCCGCCTACCGCGTGCCCGAAGGCTCTACGCTCGAAGCCCTCGTGAAGCAGCTGCCGGGTGTGGAGGTGAGCGACGACGGCACCGTGAAGTGGAACGGCAAAACCGTGACGGAATTTCTCGTAAACGGTAAAGACTTCTTCAAGGGCGACACGAAGGTGGCGATGAAGAACCTGCCCACTGACATGGTAAGGAAGAGCGACTACACGGAACTGACGGGTATCGACGACGGCGAGGAAACCACCGTGCTCGATATTTCCACGAAGCGCGAGCTTAATCAGTCGTGGGTTTCCAACATAGACCTCGCCTACGGCACTAAGGAACGCTATTCGGGCCGCGCCTTCGTGAACCGCTTTACCGACCAGAGCCGCATCACGGCCTATGGCTCTGCCAACAACACGGGCGACCGCGGCTTCG
Source organism: Bacteroidales bacterium (assembly GCA_004552155.1). Taxonomy (GTDB): domain Bacteria; phylum Bacteroidota; class Bacteroidia; order Bacteroidales; family Bacteroidaceae; genus Alloprevotella. Next base: position 13,992 of record SFPF01000081.1, on the reverse strand, counting down.
GCGGCCCGCGCGGATTTGGCGGCAACAGCGGCCTCACGGCTTCGAAGAGCGCAGGCCTGGACTTCTCGTGGGAGAACGGCAAGGCCAAGCGCGAGGCGGGCCGCTTCGAGATAGGCGGCAACGTGCGTTACAACCATTCCAGCAACGACCTCGTGCAGACCACCAACTCGCAAACCTTCCTCACGTCCGGCTCAACTGGCTCTTACAGCAATTCCGCCTCGCGCAGCAACAGCAGCGCCACGAACGTGAACAGCAGCCTGCGCCTGCAATGGAGCCCCGACTCGATGACAAACGTCATCTTCCGCCCCTCGTTTACCTTTACGAAGAACGATGCCGGCAGCAACTCGCGCAGCGGCACGTTCAACGATGACCCTTATGCCGTGGAAGGCATGGTGACGCCCCTTGACAGCATTTTCCAGGACGAACTCACGATGTCGGAAAGTCTGAAAGAGATGGCTGTGAACCGCAACCTCAAAGAAACGCTTAGCGACAGCAAGAGCGTGGGGACGCAGGGTTTCCTGATGGTTATGCGCCGCCTGAGCAGCAACGGACGCAACATTTCGCTCCGCGCCAACGGCGGCTACACCAACTCCAAGAGCCACAGTTTCGGCATTTCGTCCATCAAATATTTCCAGAACAATAAGGCGGGCGACTTTACCAACCAGTACACCGACAATCCCTCTACGAATTGGAACTACAGCGTGCGCCTCGGCTACGTGGAGCCGCTCGGCAAGAACTGGTTTGCCGAAGTGCGCTACGAGTTCGCGCACAAATATTCCGACAGCGACCGTTCGCTCTATAATCTCGACGAATATCCCGACGGTTCGTTTGGCAACTCTTCCGCATATCCCCTTATCGGCACGCTGCCTGCCACGGAAGCCGACATCTGGGCGCAGATGCGCGACGACGACAACAGCCGCTACGCCACCTATAAGTATACCGACCACACGGTAACGGCGGGCATTCGCTACAATTCCTCGAAAATCCGCGCCAACGTGGGCGTCTCGTTTAACCCCGAGGAAACAAAACTCAACTATCTCCGTCCTGGGCAAAATCTCGATACGCTCGTGACGCGCCAAGTCTTCAACGTTTCTCCGCAAATCCGTTTCCGCTACAAGATTTCCAAGACCAATGTATTGGAAGTCAATTATCGCGGTTCGGCTTCGCAACCTTCGATGACCGACCTCCTGGCAGTGGTTGACCATTCCGACCCTCTGAACATCTCGCTCGGTAATCCTGGTTTGAAACCCTCTTGGAACAATAATTTGCGTATGTTTTATCGCGGCTACAACGCTTACCGCCAGCAGGGCATGGCGTTCAGCCTCACCTTTCAGCAGACCAAGAACTCCGTTTCCAACCGCATGGTCTACGACGACGCAACAGGCGCGCGCTACACCCGCCCAGAGAATATCAGCGGCAACTGGAACACGGCGGGCAACTTTATGTTTAACACGGGGCTCGGGCAGATGAAGAATTTCACCATATCTACATTTACCGACATCAGCTATAACAATGCCGTGGGCTACGTGAGCCGAATCGGTTCGTCGGAAAGCGTGGCGCAACTCTCGCGTGCCGTGTTCCGTAATACAACTGAAACCGAAGAGGCAGTCGCTGCGGATAAGATGTCCTTCGACGATTACAACAAGATTTTCGATGCTTCAGTCTCTTCAAAGAATACCACGCGCACGCTCGGAGTAGGCGAGAACCTCAATATTACTTACCGTAACACCTGGTTCGACATCGGGCTTTTGGGAACGCTGAAATACCAGCACTCTCGTGCCACGCTGCAAGAAAACTATAATATGGACACGTGGCAGTTCTCCTACGGCGCACAGGCCAACTTCAACTTCGACTGGGGCATGAGCGTTTCGACCGACCTGCGCATGAGTTCTCGCCGCGGCTACACGGACAAAGCGATGAACACCAACGAGTTCCTTTGGAACGGGCAGATTTCGCAATCCTTCCTCAAAGGCAACGCAGCAACTGTGAGCCTGCAATTCTACGACATCTTGCACCAGCAGAGCAACATCAGCCGCGCCATCACCGCGCAGCAGCGCAGCGACTCGTGGAGCAACGCCATCAACTCTTACATCATGCTCCACTTCATCTACAAGCTCAACGTCTTCGGCGGTAAGAGCACGGGCGAAAACAAAGACAACAAAGACAACGGCCGCAATGCCCGCGAGGGTTTCCGCCCCAGCCAGCCCGGACAGAACTCCATGCCTGCCATGCCGATGTCGCCCGCAGGAGGCGGACAAGGCGGCGGTCGCGGCGGATTTTAGGAGCGGGGTTATTAATTGGGGCAAATAAAATCAAACGTCCCTCACTCTTAGCGTAGAGTGAGGGACGTTTGATTTTATTTGCATAGTTGCTCGCTATTCACAACCCAGTGGATTTAAGGAGTGTTTCTGCATTTGTTGGGTCAAGCGGTTCGCCAACGTATTTGCCTTCTCTTGCATCTTTGATAGATGCCGCAGTTATTTCGTTTGGTTGATTGAAGGAGTGTTTCTGTTGCGGTATGTTCTTTTGCATAAGGCTATATCTTTATTATTGCAAATATATAGAATACCTGTCAAAATGCATCTCCTTTCGTCTGTTTCCCCACTTTCTTACATGCAAAAGCGCAAAAAAACGAAGAAAGGCTTTGCTGCTATGAAAATTAAACTTACCTTTGCACCGCTTTAAGAAAGAAACGCACGGGCACTTAGCTCAGTTGGTTCAGAGCGTCTGCCTTACAAGCAGAGGGTCGGGGGTTCGAATCCCTCAGTGCCCACCAAATATTTTCGAAGCGTTTCTTTCAAAAAGCAGCAATGACCTGTTTCTATCGGGCACTTAGCTCAGTTGGTTCAGAGCGTCTGCCTTACAAGCAGAGGGTCGGGGGTTCGAATCCCTCAGTGCCCACAAAACTACGAAAGAAACAAGCAAGGTCATCGGGCACTTAGCTCAGTTGGTTCAGAGCGTCTGCCTTACAAGCAGAGGGTCGGGGGTTCGAATCCCTCAGTGCCCACACTGGGAAATCAAAATCCTTAAAAGGCGTGGAAACCCTCGGTTTCCGCGCCTAATTTTTTTCTTTCTGCACAAATGACTACCGAACAATATCCTTCGCGGCTCTTGGAACGGGCGGTGAGCGAGTTTGCCAAGCTCCCCGGCATAGGGCGCAAAACGGCCCTGCGCTTTGCCCTGCACACGCTTTCGCGCGACGAAAACAGCGTGGCGGCAATGGCAGAGAGCATCTTGCGGCTGCGCCGCGAGGTGAAATATTGCCGTGTGTGCCATAATATATCCGACACCGACGTTTGTGAAATCTGCGCCAACCCGCGCCGCGATGCCTCGACCATTTGCGTAGTGGAGAATGTGCGCAGCGTCATGTCGTTTGAAAGCACCGGGCTCTACCACGGTCTTTACCACGTGCTCGGCGGCGTGATTTCGCCGATGGACGGTATCGGCCCGGCCGACCTTCGCCTCGACAGCCTCTTCGAGCGCGTGGCGCAGGGCGGCATCAAGGAAGTAATCCTTGCTCTCAATCCCACGATGGAGGGAGATACCACCAACTTCTATATCTACCGCAAGCTCGAGCAGACGGGTGTGACGGTCACCGTGTTGGCGCGCGGCGTGAGCGTGGGCGAAGAGGTGGAATATGCCGACGAGGCAACCCTCGGCCGCTCGCTCGTGGGGCGCACGCCGTTTGCATAAATAATTTGGAAGCAACTACACATTATTATATATATGTCTCCAAACGCAATGATTAAAGTCCTGCGTATCGACTACGTGCTCACGCTCGCGGCGGCAGGGCTGTTGGCAGCGGCCTTTGAACTCGGCTGGCTGCCCTCGGGCTTTGTGGAAGCCACGCCCGAAACGCTCTATACGGCAAATCTTTTCAGCATCGTCACGGCACTCGGTGGCACCTATCTCGCCCTGCGCCTCATGGCTTTCGGCAAGGTGAAGCGCATGGTAGCCGAGAGCGAAAAGGCCTACTGCAAGTTTTTGGCCCTGCGCCAGCTGATTATCGGCGTGGCAATCTATGCCAACCTTTTTCTCTACTACGCCCTTTTAAGCCCCGACAACACTGCGATGTATTGCCTGCTCATCACGCTGGTGGCGCACTGCTTCTGCTGGCCGGCGGCGCAGGCTCCTTCCGATAAGTAACGATTTAAGTAAACAAGTAAACGAGTAGACAAGTAAACAAGACAAGTAAGTCTTGCTATACAGTATTATAAAAGTGACTTGTCTCGTCTACTCGTTTACTTGTAAACTCGTCTACTAAAATTTTGAACGCAAAAGGATGAAACTCACCGTCATCATCGTCAACTACAACGTTCGCTATTTCCTCGAACAATGCCTCCGCTCCCTGTTTCTCTCGGGCGCGGGCATCGACATGGAGGTGTATGTCGTGGACAATGCTTCGTCTGACCGCAGCGTGCCGTTTCTTCGGGCGCGTTTCCCAAAAAAGCAATATCCCCACCTGCATTTTATTGTCAATGCTGAAAACATGGGTTTCGGCTACGCCAACAATCAGGCGTTGAAAAAGGCGGCGGGCGAGTATGTGCTTTATCTCAACCCCGACACCCTACTCACACACCCTGCACGATGTGCTCGCCTTTGCCGACAGTAAGCCTGCCCTCGGTGCGCTCGGCGTGAAAATGTTGCAGGAAAACGGACGCTTTGCCTTTGAGTCACGGCGCGGCCTGCCCACTCCGTGGACATCTTTCTGCCGTATGGCGGGACTGGCCACACTGTTCCCCAAGTCGCGACGCTTTGGTAGATATTATATGCGCTATCTCGATGAAAATGAGGCGGCGGAGATAGAAATCGTGTCGGGAGCATTTATGCTGGGGCGGCGCGAAGTGTTGCAGCAGTTGGGCGGTTTCGACGAAGACTTCTTTATGTACGGCGAGGACATCGACCTCTCTTATCGCCTCCTCAAATCAGGACGCAAAAACTACTACGTGCCCACGCCCATCGTGCATTACAAAGGCGAGAGCACGCAGAAAAACAGTTATCGCTACGTGCACGTGTTTTACGAAGCGATGCTCATCTTTTTCCGCAAGCATTTCCGGCATTACAGCCTGCTTTTCTCCCTGCCCATCAACATTGCCATCGTGCTCCGCGCCGCTGTTGCACTGATTGCCATGCAGCTTAAAGCCTTGCGTTCCATTTACCATCCCCACGAGAAAAAGGTGGCGGGCAGTTTCTTATACTACGGGCGCAACATGGAGCAGATGAAGCATTTGGCAGAGCAGTGGCGGCTGGACGTGACCTACGTGGAAGCCGACGAACAGGCATTGCCCGACGGGCATCTGACGTATGAGGGCGACCTCGCCCGCTTTATGTTCGTCATCTACGACGACGAGTCGTATTCTTTAAGTAAGATTTTGGAAAATGCAGCCCGCTCGCCGCAACCGCTCTACGTGGCTACGTATCATGCGCAGAGCAATGTTTTGATAACCGGCGGCAAGGTGTATCACGCTATACGCGAGGCGTTATAAATATTGGTTTTAGAACATGGAAAAGCCTTTGCCCGTCATATTGAGAGCCTTAGAGCCGGAGGACTTAGAGTTGCTCTATACGATAGAAAATGACCCCGAGGTGTGGGACGTTACGGCAATCGGCGCGCCGTGCAGTCGCTATGCCTTGAAGCAGTATGTCGCTTCGCAGCAAACGCTTGGCGAGTGCGACCAGTTGCGCCTCGTGGTAGCTTTGCGCGACAGCAGCCGCGCCATCGGCATTGTCGACCTCACAGACTACGATGCCATAGACCGCCGCGCGGAGATCGGCATCGTGTTGCTCCGCTCCGAGCGCGGTAAAGGTTACGGTGCAGCCGCGCTATCCTTGCTCGAGGACTACGCTCGCGACCGCCTGCGCCTGCATTCCCTCCTTGCCCGCTCGGCAACCGAGGGCAACGATGCCGCCCTTGCGCTTTTTCGTTCTGCCGGTTATGAGCAGGCGGGCACGCTCAAGGACTGGCATTACAGCAAAGGCAAGTACAGCGACATGGCTTTGTTTCAAAAGATTTTTGGGGAGTAAGATGCTTTTATTGCCCTATATTTCGTCTACGCTAATCAGCCCCCTCGTCACGGCGTAAACGGTGAGGGCAGAGACCGACTTGATGCCTAATTTCTCGGTGAGGTTTTTGCGGTGGGAGATGACGGTGGTGAGGCTCACGGCGAGGCGGTCGGCAATTTCCTTATTGATATATCCTGCCACGACGAGGCGCAACACTTCGCGCTCTCGCGGCGTGAGCACGCTGCTTTCAGAGGCCGGCGGCGTGCCCTCCGCTTCGCGTACGGCTTGCGGCTTGCCGCCGCGAGCGGCGTGGGAGTGTTCGGCGAGGCGCAGGAAGTCGCGCACCAGTTCCTCTTCGGGGCGGCAAATGTTGATGCAGTGGAAAGTGTCGGGGAGCAGTGCGCCCGTTTCGCCGCGCACAAGCACAATGGTCTTGTGGCGGTATTGCCGGAAAAAGGGCGCATCGGCCGTCAAGGCTTCGGGGGAAATGAAGAAATGGAAAAAGCTTTCGGCTTTTTCCTTGGGCAGGTCGCCGGGCGCGGCATACGTGACCAGGCGGGCATGGGGCATCATGCGCCCGATGATTTGCGAAAGCCCGAGCGCTGCGAGCGTGTTGCTCATCACGATTGCGATTTGCGGCGGCTGGGGTGTGCCTTGCGGGTGGGGCATAAGGGGGAATAGGATAATAAGCCAGAGGAACCAGGCATAATGCAAAAAGGGCGCGTTGCGCCCCTTCTGCTAAAAGTCAATGTCTAATTTGAAGTCGGCGGGCTTTTCGGCTTCGGGTTCTTCGCTGCTGCGGTAATAGGGGGCAGCGGGGCGGGCGTTGTAATCGTAATGGTCGGCTGTGCCCCATTCCTCTTCGTCCTCGTAAGGCGCGTTTTCACGGGCAAACTGTGCGGCAGCGTTGATGGCGTCCATAAACTTTTCGAGGTCTTCGCGGTACACGAAAATCTTGTGCTTCTCGAATACGGGGCGGCTGTCTTCCGTGCCGTCCTTAATGCGTTTGCTCTCTGTGACGGCAAGGTAAAGCTCGCCTCGGCGGTCGCATTTTATGTCGGTATAGTAGACGCGTTTGCCTGCTTTGATTGTTCTGGAAAACAGTATTTCGTTTTCGTTTTTCCCGTTCATTGCATCGTATTTGCTTTCCATTTTCTTTGAGATAAAAGGAGTTTGATAAGATATAACGCTCCAAAATTGCGTTTTTTTTCCGAGTTTGCAAAGGCTTTCGCGCATTTTGTGCGCAGCAAGCGGCATATATCTTAGAATTTGAAGTAAATGAAGGGTTGCACCTCCGAGCCTTTTACTTGCACAACGAGGAATATCATCAGCGCAAGGAGCACTGCTTGTGCAAGCAGCGGCGTGCGGCCGGCGAGGCTTTCCGCCTTGCCGTTCCAAGCTGTGGGGAGGAAGTGGAGCACGAAACCGCCCACCATCAGTGCCGACACGAGGGGATAGCCTTCGAGGAATTGTGGCAGCAGCTGCGGATTGAAGTTGGAGCAGATTTGCGTAATCATCTGCATGGAAGCCTCGAGAAAAACAGCCAGCAGAAGCATACGAGGTGGAAGGTGAGTAGCACGGCGAAGAAACGCCTGATGCCCGTGGACTGATAATGGCGGTCGTGCCCGAGCAATTCTCGGAAACGCTTGTGCACGCCCAAGGCAAACCCATGCACACTGCCCCAGATGACGAAGTTCCACGAAGCGCCGTGCCACAGGCCGCCGAGCAGCATCGTGAGGAACAGGTTGAAGTACATGCGCAGCCGTCCCTTGCGGTTGCCGCCGAGCGAGATGTAGAGATAGTCGCGCAGCCAGGAGGAGAGCGAGATGTGCCAGCGTCGCCAGAAGTCGGTGATGCTGTCGCTCTTGTAAGGCGCGCGGAAGTTGGCGGGGATTTCAAAGCCCATCCACAGGGCGATGCCGATGGCCATGTCAGAGTAACCCGAGAAGTCGCAGTAGAGTTGCAGGGCGTAGCCGTAGATGCCGAGCAGGTTTTCCAGTCCGCTGTAAAGCGCGGGGTTGTCGAAGATGCGCGACACGAAGTTCACGCTGATATAGTCCGAGATGACACATTTCTTAAACAGGCCTATGATGATGAACCACGTGCCCGTGCCGAGCATCTGCTGCGTGACGCGGAGCGGCTTCGCGAGTTGCGGCAGGAAGGTGCGGGCGCGGAGGATCGGGCCGGCAAGGAGGGTGGGGAAGAACGACACGAAGAAGGCGAAGTCCGTGAGCGACCGCGTGGCGGGCATTTGCCGGCGGTACACATCTATTATATAACTCATGGACTGGAACGTGAAGAAAGAGATGCCCACAAGCACGGGCAGCGCGGGCGTGTCGGGGCGCGGCGTGCCGGTGAGGTCGCACCATGTGCCGATGGCGAAGTCGGTGTATTTGAACACCGCCAGTTGCCCGAGCATGAAGCCCACGGCGAGCCATAGCCACGCCTTGCGGGCGGCGGGACGCTCCGTGTGGTCGAGGCGCAGGGCGCAAAAGTAGTTTACCAGAGTGATGACCGCCAAGAGGCAGCACCACGCACCGGCATTCTTATAATAGAAATAATAGGAAAACGCCGTTACGTAGAGCAGGCGCACCGCTTTGGCACGCTGCGCGGAAAGCAGGGTGTAGCCCGCGCTGAACAGCAGGAAAAGCACCAGAAACAGGCCGCTGTTGAACAGCATCGGCTCGCCGGGCGTGAAACTAAGCAGGCGCAGAAGCGCATCGAAATCTATTTGGGACATATTTATTTTGCTAAAAGTGCGATTGGTGATTGTCTATCATGCAACGGGCAACCCTTGCAGGTTATTGCCCTACCGCCCCGCCTTTGGCTTTGCCAGCCCGTGGCACAACGTGGCGCGTTTTGGCGGAATGGGGCGAAAAGCATATCTTTGCCTTGGACAAAGAGGAAGGGCTCGGGCTTTTCCTCTTTTCGCGTTTTTAGGGGCAAACTATCTTATATGGGCGAAAAAATTATCTTATATGACTGTGAAAATTATCAGCAAGCCCGTCAAAATTTGCTCCTTGATAATTTTCCCGAAGTGCTTTATCGTGAAAAACTCCTTGGCTTTCGTTGAATTTTTCAAGATGCAAATTTCCATTGCCTTAATTATTCCTAAATCTTTGCGCCGCGCTCTCTTAACGATTGCAAACGCCTGATTTACGCTCTGCGCAGGGCGTGGCGCGGGATTAACAATTTTTCTTGCTTGCTTGTGTTCTGCCTCTGACTCATTGCGTGCCGGCGTTCTCAAAGCAGCGAAGCAGCGCTTCTGCGAGGAGTTTGCCTTGAATGGCATAGCCTTGCGGTTCGTAGTGCACTCGGTCGGGGCGCATCAGGCCGGCGGCTATCCAGTTGCGCACGGCAGCCTCGCCGCCGCAGATGTTGTACAAGTCCCAGGAGGCAAGGTCGTGGTCGCGGGCAAAGGCCGTGATGCAGGCGGCGCAGCGGCCGTTCATCGGGTTGGGGCGGAAGGCGCTGCGCACCACGCGACGGCGTTTGCCGCCGCGCCCCGTGCTGCGATAGTTCACGTACACCTGTTTCAGGTAGTCGCCCGGCGGCGTAGTGAAGAGGAACATTGCCTCGGGCAAAACGCCGCGCATCATTTCGAGAAACGCTGAGAGTTGCTGCTCGTGCACGCTTTCGAGGTAGCCCATGCCGTGCGCCTCGTTAGTGCCGAGCGACACGATGACGAGGTCGGCCTTCGTGGCGGCGATGCGCTCGCGGTAACTATCGGAGAGGAAGCGTTCGCTGGTGGCGCCGTTGCTGCCAATGGCGGTGAAGGAGAGACCGGCGCTGCCGTCATCGGGCATCACCTCTGCCTTGCGGAACGCCGTGCGCAGCGTTTGCTCCACGGCATTGGGAAAGGCCTTGCCTGCCACGTGCGAGTCGCCGAGATGCAGCACGCGCAGCGGTCGTTCGCCACGCAGCACGATGTCGAGCGCGGGGCGCAGGGCGGCGGTATTTGCAATGGTGTTCTCCTTGCGGTTTCTGAAAGATGCCGGCATGCTGCTTGCCGTCTCAAACGTAAGGCAGCGCAGAGGCGGCAACTCGGTGCAACTGTCGGTGGCTTGCGGCACGGCCGCGCCGCCGTCGGCATTCAGACGATGGGGCAAAATGTCCTGAGCCGCGCACCACAGGCTGAGCATCAAGGCGCACCACAGGGCAGAGCATCGTTTGTAGAGGCTATTCCGCGTCATAAGCCTTGCGTTTTTTGTATTGCTCGAAACCGTGCATGATGGATTTATAGAAGATGCCGGCAATGCGGCGGCCGCCGCGATGGTTGATGTGCGTATAGTCCTTGCCCGCCTCGGCTGGTTTCGCGTCGGCCATTCGCTTGATGCTGCCTTCGCCGCCCATGCCTTCGTATAGGTTCCAGAACGCCACGCCCGACTCGGCGGCCATGGTCTGCTGGCTCAGCACCATCGCCTTGATGCCCGGCATGGTGCAGAGCGTGCCGCTGTCGTCCTTGCCCTCGCGGTCGCCCACGCTGCATATCAGGATGCCCGCCTCTGGAAAGGTTTTCTTGATGAAGTCGATGACGTGCTTCATGTTGCGCACGTATTGGGTATATTTCTTAGCGTTTTTGGTCACCACGTTCACACCGTATTGCAGCACTACGAGGTCGTAGGGGCGCACGCCGTGCATCTCGCGCAGCGTGGCCTCGGGCACGGAGGTGAGGGTGGTGCCGCTGCTGCCGCGCAGAGAGAAGTTGTCGAGCGTGATGCCTCTGCGGCCGTCGAGCGCAACGCCCCAGCACACCATGCCCGGCGCAGGGGCGGGAAACGACCACTCGGCGCGGCCTATTTTGCCCTCGGCGGTGAGCGCTTCCACCTGCCCCGTACCCCGTGCGTGCAGCAGAAGGCTGTCGGAGGCGTTGAGCGTGAGGCGAATGTCGCAGGGCGCGGCGGCGCGTAGGAAGAGCGTGGCGGTTTGGCAGGTGTCGCAACCGAATTTTTTCACACCTTTCATTGCGGTGCGCGCGCCGGGCTGGGGCAGAAAGTAGCGTTGCGAAATGCCGAGTTTTGTAAGGTCGCAATGGTCTTTGTCCACAATGCTGAAACTCTCCCAGCCCTCTGCCTCTTCGCGCACGCTGTGGCGAAAGCCCGCCGTTTGGCTGGCCATGTCCACAAAGCCCACGCCGCAGCCGCCAAACCGCTTTTGAAGCAGGAGGCGCAGTTCGTCGGTGATGATGTCGCCCTCGATGAATGAGTCGCCGAAGTAGGCGATGCGCACGGGGCGGTTCAGTTCGTCGATTTGCTCCAAGGCGCGGTAAAACGGTTCCATGCCGTGCCCGCCCTCTTCGGCATAGTCTTCGATGCACGTCATGCCCGGCGGACAGGAGTCGCGGAAAGCCGGCTTTTGCTTGCGCAGGGCTTCGAGCATAGCCGCTTCGCCGCCGTCGTCCTCGCCGTCGGGTTTGATAAGGTCGGAGAGAATGTCGGTCTTTTTAATCTCCACCGTCCCCAACTCGAAAGGCGGCATCAGGCGTAGCAGCAGCAAAATGGCGAAGACCGCCAGCAGGAGCAGCGTTACGCGGATAGGGTGGTTTTTCATCTTCATTGCTTATAATCCGAGTTCAATCAATTTTTTGCGGATACGTTCCAAGAGATAGAGTTGCCCGGAAAAGGCGCGCTTGTCGTGGTAAAGTTCCACGAGGCGCAGGTAATACTCCACAGTTTGCCGGAGGTCTCTGACGAACGTGGCGTCGTCTACTTGCAGCGATTCGGGGAGGGCGTCCAGCCGCTCTTTGAACCAATCGGTGAGTTCGTTAAGTTCTTCTTTTGAAAATATGCTTTTGTAGTCCATATATATAATATTGTGTATGGCTTGTTGTCAAAATTATATTATTGCCTACATCGCCCCTTCACTTTCAGCGACAACTTGGAAGCAGGGTCGGCGGCGAAGTCGAGGAAACGCACCGTTTGCGGGAAGCGGGCGGCAACGCGCTCGATGCGGCGGTGCATGTCGGCCGTTTGCGCCGGATTTTGCTCCGCGCGGTATGACGGCCGCAGCGGCGTGGCCACCAACACAAGGCTGATGCCGCGCTTTTGGCACAGGGCGGCCATGCGGCAGAGGCGAGCCTCGTTGGCCGCGCCGTGGCTAAAGTCTTCGTAGCGGTTCACGGCTGCCCGAGTGCTGCCGTTGTCCCAGTCGGCGGCGCGGTTTTCAAGCGTGTATTCAAGTCCTTGCCCGCGCAGGCTCCACCGCTCTCGGGGCGGCTGGCAGAGGGCGAGCAGTTTTTTTGCAAAAACGGGAAACGCCGCTGCCTCCCAGGCGTAGGCACTGGCAAGCGAATGGTAATCGCAACCCATATACATGCGGTAGCGGCCGGCGAGATACCAACTCGGCGTGCCCTCCAGTTCCTCGTAGAAACTGAAATCCGATACCGTGAGCACCACCGCCCGCAGGCGCGGCAGGGCATAGCGGTTGAGGATAAACTCATCGTATTTCAGCGTCTGCGACACCTGCGCCGCGTTGTAGGCGTTGCGTCCGAGCAGTTCGGGGCAGAGCCCGTAGTAGGCGTGCGAACTGCCCAGTATCAGCGTGTCGATGATGCTGCCCGTGAGCCGCATGGCCTTGTCCTTCGCCTTGGCTGCATTGGGGTGCAGCCGCAACACCGCCTCGCCGCCCATGAGCAGCAGGGCGAGGGGCAGGAGGAAAAGGAAGGTGCGGAGCAGAAATTTCTTCATCATCGACGTTTAGAATTGGAAATAGATAAATTCCACCGGCGTGCCGCCCCATTGCAGCACGCAAAGGATGAGGGCGTAGTAAATGGCGTAGCGCACGGCGCGGCTGCGCCAAAGTCCGCGTGCGGGCAAGTCGAGCGGGTGTTCCCTGCGCCGCGTGAACCATTCCGCGAGCAATAGGCAGGCGGGCAGCAAGAGCGGCAGGCGGCCGCAGTAGGGCACGTGCCAATGCAGGTCGGTGAACATGCGTTGCAGGCGCAGGCAGGCGGAACTTACGTCCTCCGAGCGAAACAGCACCCAGCCGAGGCACACCAGCACAAAGGTGCGCCCCATCTGCCACGCCTCTTTGAACGTGGGCAGCAGCCTGTCGGCGGCGATTTCGCTGCTGTGCGGCGTGCGCTTTTTGAGGAAGATGCGCGGCAGGAAGAGGCAGGCGTGATACGCGCCCCAAAGCACGAAGGTGAAGTTTGCCCCGTGCCACAGGCCGCTCAGCAGGAACACGACGAACGTGTTGCCGGCCGTGCGCCACCGCCCCTGGCGCGACCCGCCGAGGGGTATGTAGATGTAGTCGCGAAACCACGACATGAGCGATATATGCCATCGCCGCCAAAACTCGGCGATGCTGCGCGAGAAGTAGGGCAGGCGGAAGTTTTGCATCAGGGGAATGCCGAAGAGCCTGCCGCAGCCCACGGCGATATCGGAGTAGCCCGAGAAGTCGCCGTAAATCTGAATGGCGAAGAAGATGGTTGCCACCCAGAGGTCGGTGCCGTCGGCCTGCGGGTTGGCGTAGATGGCATTGACGATGGCGGCGCAGTTGTCGGCCACCACGGTTTTCTTTACCATACCCCACAGCATCAGGCGCAGGCCGTCGGTGGCCGAGGCGTAGTCGAAGCGGCGCGGGCGGTCGAAGTAGGGCAGCAGCCGTGCTGCGCGCTCGATAGGGCCTGCCACCAGCTGCGGGAAAAAAGCGATGAAGGTGAAAAACGTGAGGGCGTTGCGGCATGCCTTTGCCTCGCCGCTCTCTCCCTGTATGAGCACAGAGAGGTCTGTGGGGGCCACCTGTAAGGCGGTACGCAAGGCCTCGTCCAAAGCCTCATCCCTACCCACAATGCCATACCTGTTCTTGAGATTTTGCAATTCGGCTGTCTGATTCATAATGTACTGATATTAGACTGACTCTGTGGCACAGGCTGCGCATTACCTGTCTTGAGCAACGCTATGCCTATAGATATCCACACGATTTCTCTGATTCTCACTATGAGACTGGTAAGCACGCCATAAGCTCCATTGAACATGCTGAACTTGG
>SFPF01000080.1 GCA_004552155.1 Bacteroidales bacterium | reverse complement strand
CCTTTTGGTTTCCTCGTCGGGATAGAGCGTTTCGTCGGTGAGGTCGCCCTTTGCCAGTGCTATCGCCCAGGAGGTTGCCGTTTCGTTGGGCGTGAGGCGCGTCTGTACCAAAACCTTGCCTTGATAGCCGGCATAGGTTTCGGGATCTGCTTCATAGAGCGCATCGCCGTCGAAATAGCGATAGCTGAGGCTGACGGCGGCATCGGAGGGCAGTTCGGTCTGCGTGACGAAGCGCTTTTTGGTCACGGCTCCGGCGGCAGAGCCGTCGGGGTTCATGGCGTATACATATATATAATATGGTGTCTCGGGCGTCAGTCCCGACTCTTCAAGCGCGATGTCGCCTGCAAAGGTTACCTTCTGCACGAGCTCTGCCATGTTCATACCCGTAGAGGCAGCATAGTCCGCCACTTCTTGCTGCACCTGTGCCGTCAGTGCATAGTCGCCCGAGAAATTTGCCACGGCCACGATACCCATCCAATAGCGCACGGAGGGATCGGAGGGCGTTACCAGCACCGTCAGCAGGGTCACCGCCAGGCAGGGTGGAGAAAGTTGTGGTAGCGGCTTTGCCGTAGCATTTTCCTTCATCGTCCACCGCAATAGCATAGAATACGAACTCCGTTCCTGCGGGCAGGCCCGTGAGTTGGTCGCTGTCAGCGCCCTGCGAAAGAGTGTTGCCGAGGATTTGCTCCATCGTGAGGGTAGGATAGCGCCCCTTGAGATATTCGATATAGGAGGTAACGATTTCTTCCACGCCGCCAGAAAGCGCATCGTATTGCTCGCGCGTGCAAACGTCGTAATAGTAGCGCACCGCATTGTCGTCTGGCGTGACGCTGAGCGTTGCGGAGGCGATGCCGATGTCGCTCACCGCGAGCTGGAACTTGGGCGAGGGCTTCTCGGCGGGGATAAAGGTGAGGCTGTCCACGTCGGCGCAATTATATTCCAATGTCTCGCCGCTCTTCATGTGCAGGCGCACGGTTTGCGCCGTCATGGCCTGCGTGCCGAGCAGCAGGGCGAGCGCAATGCCTAAGATGTATTTTTCTAAAAATTTCATGTGTGTGTTGTTAAATCAAAACGATTTTAGTAAACAAGTAAACGAGTATACAAGTAAACAAGACAGAGATGTCTTGCTAATCTATATCTTACATGAGAAACTTGTCTCGTCTACTCGTTTTCTTTGAGATTTTCGGCTGCACTCGGCATAGCCCGAACAAGTTCGGCTCTGCTCTCGCTTGCACGAAAATTTCCTTGTAAACTCGTCTACTAATAAATGGAACCTTAAAATGCCAGCATCGAGCGCACGCGCATACCGCTGTTCTTGCGATAGTCGGCAATGAAGCCGGCCTTGAAGGCGCGCTTGTCGAAATTAAAATAATAGGCCCAAGTGGAAAGTCCGTAGGACGGCCAGAGTTGTCTTCGTCGAAATAGGCGCGGTCGTAAATATACTTGAACTGGTATGCCGAGGGCAGGAACCAGCCGCTGCTCTGTGCGGGAGCGGGACAGGCCGCTTCGTATGCCACGATGGCGTAATAAGCTGCGGGGTAGTTGTCATCCTCGCCCGTGAGGCCGCCTTTCTTTGCTGCGGCATTCGTGACGATAGAACGCGAGTTGGTGTAGCCGAGGAAGTCGGTGGTGGTAGTGGAGCAGCCCATGCCCTCGTCGTTTGAGTTGTATGCGCTCCACCAAACGATGTGCTGCTCTCCGTTGAAATACGTGGCGTCGTTGAGTGCCACCACATAACCGTGGAACTCGCCGAGCGGCGTGGTGCCGTCCTTTTGCTTGTAGTAAGCGGCGTGGTCGCCGAAGTCTGTGGCTTCGCCCACGTAGAACACGATGCCTATCGGCGTGCCTTCGGCTTTGAGCGCGGTGCTCCAGGTGCCGTCGGCGTAATAGAAGTCGCCGATGCGCGGTGCTGCGGGTTGTTCGGGCGTTGCTGTTTCGTGGAACACGAGGCTGTCTACCTCACTGATGTTGTATTCTATGGTCTCGCCGTTTTTCTTATGTACGGTGAACGACTGCGCCGCCATTTGCCCGCAAGTAAAGAGTGCGGCGGCGGCAAGAACTAAAAATCTTGAAGTAAAATATTTCATGATGAAGGTTTTTAGAATTAGTGTTTGAGGATTTTGAACGATTTGCCGTTTGAGAGGGCGATGATGTAAGCGCCTGCGGGCAGGCCTTGCAGGTTGAAGGTCACGGAGCCTGCAGCATCGGCTTTGGCTTTCAGGACGTTGCGCCCAGCTGTATCACAGAGGGTTGCCGTGCTGCCGGTGGCCAGTCCGCCCACTGTGGCTTCGCCGCCGAGGAATGCCAATCGGCATTCGTTTTCACGGATTGTCTGGATGCCGGAAATATCATGCGTTTCAAACACAAATTTCTTGACGCTTCGATACTCGTAGGCATCGTCGACGTTTGTCGATTTCACATAAAGTTTCTCGGTATCGAACGTCACCTTCGGGCGCGTTTCGAGTACGTAGCTTTGCGCCGTGCCGTCGGCAAACTGGATAACGAGCACGTTGAAGTCTTCTGCGTGCGCCGTCACGCTTCCGAAAAGGCACAGCATTGCCCAAAGGGCAAACCGTTGCAGACGCGTGCTTCTTTTTGTGTTGAATAAAGGTTTTTTCTGTTTCATATTGTTTGAAAAGTTGTGTTTTGGCTTGCAAAATTATATATTTCCGCCTAACCGGGCAGTATCTTGTAAGAAAAATGTCCGTTCGGAGCATTTTCGGCGCACTATTGGGCAATGTTTAATAAATGTAACCGCCTAAGACTTCCAATCAAGCGGCAGATTTGATACATATGGTTAGCAAAAACCGGGTTGCAATGATATAAATGTTAATTAATTGTTTGATTATTTGCTGATTTTGTGTCCCAAACGTAGTTTTTTTGTTACTTTTGCAGCGTTCAGCTTAGACTTTTAGCAGTTTCCTTTTCCAGGCAATTCATTACTATCTCATCAACTCAATAACAATTAAATTCTTTAAGGTTATGTTCAACTTAAAATCTTTCGTTTTAAACAGACGTTTTCTCGCCAAGCCAAAGCGAGTAACCTCTCTTTGGTCTTTTGACTTATCAAAAACGTTCTTATTGATTTGCCTTCTTGTTATAACGGGGGGGGTAAATCTTAGAGTTTCAGCTGCGGACATCACGTACAAACTGCTTGGGGCAGGTGATGCCATTAAGACAGACGGTACGAAGTATGCGATACAATTAAAAAGTGCAGACGTAAAAACGCTGCCAAGTGGTAATTCAGAAAAAGCCAACTATTTTCTTGGGGATTTGGGATTAAAATTAAACAATGATTATCTCATTACGTTGTCCAATGGTGGCACATATACAAAAAGTATTGACTACATTATCGGAAATATCGGCCAAGCATCTGGGCAGTTCTACTTATTTACTTTTGAAAAGTCTGGTAACAAAACGCTTGTTAAGAATGTAAAAAGTGACACATACTGGGGAAATAATACTCAAAGTCGTCCCTATCGTGTAGACGCATCAAGTGCAAAGCCTTTTACTTATTCATACGACAGTAGCAAATCGGCATTTTCTATATCGCTTGATGGCAAGAGATTGAATGTTCTTTCTAAATCATCACATATTGTTTCTGGGGATTCTAAATATGCCAATAATTTATCCTATTACAATATTTATGAGATTGTAGAATCTGCCGCTGCAAGTGTTAGCTACAAATTCTTTGATACTTCCGATAAAGAAATCACGGCACTTGCCAAAAGTGGTGTAGAAATTACAGAAGGCAGCACTGTAGCCAGCCTTTCAGGCGTTACTATTCCGAGCTATGTGAACGCTACTTATTATACCGATGCTGCATTTACATCCGAATCCGAAGTTGCCGGCACTTCAACCCCTGAAGCAGATAAGACTTACTACGTCAAGACGCGCTACAAGAGCGGCATGCCCTTTGTGCTCGGCGGCACTTATTTTGCGCTCGGCAATGGCAGTAACTATCTTTACAACCACGACAAGACTTCAGGCAACGACCAATACGCCATTAAGATGAGTGGCGATTGGTACAACGGCTTTGTCGTTCAGGACTATTCCAGCAAATCCAGCAATTTTCTTTCTGATGCCGACGGCACGTTTAGCGGAACGGCCAACAGCAAACTGCAAATCGAACTGACGGGCGATAATTATTTCTTGAAATCCGTCAGCACGGACAACTATATCAGCCTTTCTGCCGATGCAGTCTCTTATGTGGCCAATATAGCTTTAGCAACTCCCCTTTCCAATCTTTCCGCAACGAAAGCCGGCGAAATTCTCGCCGCCTATCCTGCCGCACGCTACGTGGGCACTTATTCGAGCACGCAGACAGGCGTGGCTTTCGACGATATAGTGAAAGGAAATGGCAAGATTGCGCTCGACGCTTCCAAATATTATTTTGTTGAGCAGGCTGCCAATACGGCCTATTTGCTCTCTTCTGTCAACTCAAGCCAAAAACTGATCGCCGGCACAACCGTTTATGCCGTTAGCGGCAGCAACGGCGGCGACAACTTCGCCGCGCTGTGGTCGTTCAACAAAAACGAACTTACCAACATCAACGCGAACGAAATACTTAGTCCGCAGGCAGAGTTGGGTGCGGGCAAGACTGCAACGGTGGGACCCTCCTCTGTGTCTTACGATAATCCGCAGAACATCCAAGCCTACACGATTTCCCTCGCAGGCACTGGCGAATATAATTATCTGAAGCAGAACGGCCACGAAACGATAGAGGTAATAAAGGCATCGGATGCCGCGCCGGGCCCCGAGATCTATTGGTATCTGCGCGAAGCAGAGACGTTTACCATAAAGATGAACGCCGTAGGCGGCAAGTCGTATGCCACGGTCTACGCTCCCGTTGCCCTCGCCAAGCCCGCAGGCGAAACTGCGAAGCTCTACACGGCGGCGTTCAGCACAGACAAGAAGAGCCTCGTGCTCACTGAAATCACCAGTGAGGTGATTGCCAAAGAAACGCCCATCGTGCTCATCAGCGAGAGCGCAGCGGCTTCTGCCAAGCTCGCCCTTAGCTACGCTGCCGGCGAGGAGCAAACCTCCGAGATGAAGGGCTGCATCTTGAAGCAACTGTTCGATGCCGATGCCAACCGCAAGGACTATCGTACCCTTGGGCGCAATGGCCAAGGCGAGGTGGGTTTCTTCGTACCCTCTACCAACGTGGCCTATATTCCCGCCAACCGCGCATATCTCAATATCCCCGAGGGAAGCACGCTTTCAGAAATGACCAAAAACCTCGTGCTTCGTTTTGAAGACGGCACCGAAACCGGCATTGCGCCCTCCGCGCTTTTTGGCACGCAGGAGCAGCAGCCCGCCGCCTGCTTCGACCTCAGCGGCCGCCGCGTACAGCAGGCTGCCAAGGGCGGCATCTATATAATGAACGGCAAGAAGATTTTTGTTAAATAAATGTCGATTCTTTCCAAAAACGTTTTTCCAAAACCCCTTCAAAACATGCACAATATGAAAAAGCAATATATCAGCCCCTCCGCCACAGTTGTAGACTTGCACCTTGAAAGCGCCGTAGCCCAGTTGCTCGTAGGAAGTCGCGACGGCAACGTTTCGCAGACACAAACCGACGATGAGGCCTGGACGCAGAAGAAGCAGGACAGCTTCTATTGCGACTGGATGCCCGATGGCTACGATTCTTCAAAAGGTTATTAAAAAGCATAAGGTAGCGGGTGCGTCAACGGCGCACCCGCTTTTCTTCTCAATGCAGCATAGACAAGTAAACGAGTAAATAATAGTCCTGCAAACGAATTTGCTTATAAGATAGTGGCGTAAGGATATTATTTTTCATAACTTTGCAGCACTTATCGACCAAAAGACATACAATATTATATTATACGTGGTGCTGCCACAAGGCGGGCAGAGGCCTGCCGAAAGGCGCACACGGCAGGCGGGAGCCTGCTATTAATATACCTTTCAATGAGAAACATATTTATCCTTATCCTGTTTTGCCTGCTTTCCGTCCCTGCGGCAAAGGGGCAGAGCGAACTTGTGGTGCAGTTCTCCGACGGTAGCACCACGGTCTACGCCCTCTCGCAGCAGCCCGTAGTGGCTTTCGAGGGCGCGAACCTCGTGATAACGGCAGGCGAGGCCGAAGCCACGTTTGCAAGAACGGAGGTTTCGCAGTTTTTCTTCCGTCCCGTGGGCACCGGCATCGGCAAATTATCTTCCGGCGTCCCTGAACGCCGCGTGCGCTTCGCCGCCCCCGACCTCATCGCCGTTTCGGGCATCGCCGAGGGTGATGCGCTGCGCGTGGTGACCGTGGAAGGGCGCACGGCTGCGGCAACCATTGACCGCGCGGCGGGCATTGCCAACATCTCCCTCGCGGGCTTACCCACAGGCGTTTATATTCTGAAAATCAATCAAACTAACACAATAAAAATTTTTAAGAAGTAAACAAGTTTATAAGTAAACGAGTAAACAAGTAAAAAAAATGAAGCATTTTACCTCTTTCTTTCTCTCGCTCCTGATGTTGCTGCCGCTCACGGTCGCCGCTCAGGGCATTGCGCTCCGTAAGGCTGCGCCGCAAAAGAGCATCGCCGGCACGCTGGCGGTGGAAACGCCCCAAACGCTGGAACTCTCGTATGTGCCGGCGGCTTACTACACGCCCGACGAAACGCTGGCCGACTACTACTTTCTCGCCTCCTCCGTGCCCGCCACGGTGAAGAGCGGCGAAGTGAAGATGAGCCGCGAGGGCTGGCTGCTTTATGCCGACCTATATGCCGAACCTACCGACCCGGCACGCCTGCCCGTAGGTACTTACACTTCGGGCGACGGCACGGCGGCCATGACCTACGATGCCAGCTATTCTTACCTCGAATACCGCAACGCGGAGGGCGTGATTGAAGCCACGTGCCTGCTCTCGGGCGACATCGCCGTGAGCAAGGACGACGACGGCCGCTACATCATCGACACTAAGGCTGTCCACGCAGGCAAGACGTTTGACGTGCATTTCTTCGCCACGCTCTCCTTTGCCAACATCACCACCACGCCCGACAATCTGCCGCAAATTGCCCGCGACGTGCGCACCACCTTCACCGGCGCGCTCGGCATCTATATGGGCAACCTCTACCAGTCGAACACGGGCAACATGCTGCTCAACCTCTACGACGGTGCTTACGACAGCGAGACGGGTGCGCAGAGCGGGCAGGGGCATTGCCTGCAGCTCTGTCTGTACAATAAACTCTTCGCCGACTCTAAGGAGGCCAAAGTTGTGGCAGGCACCTACGTGATGGGCCGCAGTTTCAAGCGCGAGACATGGTATCCCGGCATCGAATTGGAATACAACGGCATGACGGGCATACTTGGCACGTTTGTGCAATACGTCGATGCCGAGGGCAACTATGCTTACAGTTATTGCGCCGACGGCAAGGTGGAAATTGCCTGCTACCGACGTGCAGTTCCGCCTGGATCCTGTGAAGTTCTACAAGCTGCATCTCTTCGAGGAGAATGATTTCTTCGAGACTCCTGCCTTGCTCTTCACCATCGTGGAGAATGATGAGGTGGCAAGACCTTTGGTCATCGACTCTAAGAGACTGAAGGAGCAGATGTATAAGGACGAGAAGATCGTCGCCAACGAGAGCAAGAAGAAGCAGAAGAAGGACGATGGCACGGTGGTTATCGATCTACATGCCGACGAGGTGCTGGAGACGACTGCAGGCATGAACTCCGCCGACATCCTGCATTATCAGATGGATGTGTTCAAGAAGACGATGGCGGAGTACAAGAATAAGAAAGGACAGAAGATCATCTTCATCCATGGCAAGGGTGAGGGCGTGCTCCGTCAGGCAATCGTGCATGAGTTGAACTACCGCTATAAGTCCTGCTCTTATCAGGACGCTTCCTTTCAGGAGTATGGTTATGGAGCAACTCAGGTTACGATTAAGTGAAGAACGAAGAGTGAAGAATTATGAATATGAAATATGGCTTTATGAAGGTGAAGAATGAAGAGTGAAGAATGAAGAGTGAAGAATGAAGAGTGAAGAATGAAGAGTGAAGAATT
>SFPF01000079.1 GCA_004552155.1 Bacteroidales bacterium | reverse complement strand
CGCCGCCGAGCGCCGCCGCAAGGAAGCCGAGGCACGCCGCCGCGCCGAAGCAGAGCGCAAGCGCAAGGAAGAAGAGCGCCGCGCCGCCGCTGCCAACAAAAAGGCTGCCGCCGGCAAGAAGCCGTCAGCCTCTAACAAGAAAACTTCAACGAAACAGGCCAACAAAGGCCGCCTGCCGATGCCTATCACCGGCTCTTATTTCATCTCCGCACACTACGGGCAATACAATGTGGAGGGCCTGCGCGGCGTGCAGCTCGACAACAAGGGCATCAACATCACGGGGCAACCGGGCGCACAGGCACGCAGCGTATTTGCCGGCGAGGTGACCGCCATCTTCTCGCTCGGCGGCATGCAAAATGTCATCGTGCGCCACGGCAGTTACATGTCGGTCTACTGCAACCTTGCCAACTGCGCCGTGAAACGCGGGCAGAAGGTTTCTGCCCGACAACTGCTCGGACGCGTTGCCACCGATGCTTCGGGCAACTGCACCCTGCACTTCCAGTTGCGCCGCGAGCGCGAGAAACTCAACCCCGAGCCGTGGTTAGGACCTGAAAAGATAAGAAGAGGCCGCTTCGCAATGCTGCGAGGCGGCCTCTCGTTCAACCAAAATAACATATATGTAGTTTAGTAAGCCTCTTCGTGAACGCCGGCAACGGCGCGACCGCTCGGGTCGTTGAGCTTGGCAAACGCCGCGTCCCAGCGCAGGGCCTCGGCGGTGCTGCAAGCCACGCTCGGCACACTGGGCACGCTCTGCGCGGCACTCTCGCTCGGGAAATATTCCTCGAATATGGAGCGATAGTAATATTCCTCCTTGTTCATAGGCGGATTTATCGGGAAACGCTCTGCCGCGTGAGCCATCTGCTCGTCGCTCACGGCAGCCGCCGTGACGGCTTTTAGCGTATCGATCCACGAGTAACCCACGCCGTCGGAGAACTGCTCCTTTTGCCGCCATGCCACGCTTTCGGGCAAATAGTCGGCAAACGCCTCGCGCAGGATTTTCTTCTCTATCGTCTGCCCCGGACACATCTTCGCCTCTGGGTTGAGGCGCATAGCCACGTCCATAAACTCCTTGTCGAGAAACGGCACGCGCCCCTCCACGCCCCAAGCCGAAAGGCTCTTGTTGGCACGCAGACAGTCGTAAAGATAGAGCTTGCCGATTTTGCGCACCGTCTCTTCGTGGAACGCCTGCGCGTCGGGGGCTTTGTGGAAATACAGGTAACCGCCGAAAATCTCGTCCGCGCCCTCACCCGAAAGCACCATCTTGATGCCCATCGACTTGATGACCCGCGCCAGCAGGTACATCGGCGTGGAAGCGCGCACGGTGGTAACGTCGTAGGTTTCTATATAATAAATTACGTCGCGCACAGCATCGAGCCCTTCCTGAATGGTATAGTTGATTTCGTGGTGCACGGTGCCGATAAAGTCTGCCACCTCACGCGCCTTCGCCAAGTCGGGCGCACCTTTAAGTCCCACGGCGAAGGAGTGCAACTGCGGCCACCAAGCTTCGCCCGCATCCCCTGTCTCCACACGCCGCGCGGCATATTTTTTCGCCACGGCAGAGATAATGGAAGAGTCCAAACCGCCCGAAAGCAGCACGCCGTAAGGAACATCGCACATCAGCTGCCTGTGCACGGCGGCTTCAAGCGCCTCGCGCAACTGCCGGGCAGAAGCATCGTTATTCCTTACTTTATCATATTCTTCCCAATCGCGCTTGTACCATCTCCGCATCACGCCCTCACTGCCACGCAGGTAATGCCCCGGCAGAAACGGCTCGTATTCGTCGCAGAAACCTTCAAGGGCTTTCAGTTCCGAAGCCACGTAAACCAATCCCTCCTTGTCGCGCCCAATATATAATGGTATCACGCCGATGGGGTCGCGGGCGATGAGATAGTCATCGTTTTCCTCGTCGTAGAGCGCGAAGGCGTAAATGCCGTTGAGGTCTTCGAGGAAGTCAAATCCCTTTTCCTTGTAAAGCGCCAGCACCACCTCGCAGTCCGAACCCGTGGCAAAGGGATAGGTGTCGGCGAAGCGCTTGCGCAGGTCGCGGTGGTTGTATATCTCGCCGTTCACGGCAAGGATTTGCTTGCGGTCGGGCGAGAAGAGCGGCTGTCCGCCGCTTTGCGGGTCAACAATCGAGAGGCGTTCGTGGCAAAGGATTGCCGATTTGCCCACGTAGATACCGCTCCAATCGGGGCCGCGGTGGCGTATCTTCTTACTCATCTCCAATGCCTTGCGGCGCAGGCTTTCGTTCTGCTGCTTAATATTGAATATGCAGGCTATTCCACACATAATCTTCTTTTCTTTACTTACTTTTTGCTTTATAATTATTGCTTTTCTGTATCACAATGCAAAGATAAACAATATTTCTTATATCAAAATTATATTTTCAAAGATATTTTACGATAAATATGATATTTCCCAAAAGCGCGACGATACAAAACAAAGCAGGCAGGCTTTCGAGAAAGCCTGCCTGCGAGTTAAACGTCTGTATTATAAAGCGGTCGGTTATTGACGCAGCGCATTGTTAAGGCGGTCAAAGCCTTTGTTCACGGCATCATTTACCTTCGCCTTAACTGCACCTTCGGCTTCTGCGGCCTTCTGCTCAGCGGCTGCCTTTGCCTCTTCCTTAGCTTCGGCGGCAGCAGCTTCTACTCGGTCTTTCGCCTCTTCCTTGGCATCTTCTGCATGTTCCTTTGCCTCATCGACTGCCTGTTTTCCCTTTTCGGCAACCTCTTCTAAGAGGTCGCCGGCATTGGGCGCGGCAGCCTTTATCTTCTCGATATTAGCCTGCACATAGGCATTGAGGCGGTCGGCATAGGCACGTGCAGCCGCGCTGTCGCCTTTAGCCAT
Source organism: Bacteroidales bacterium (assembly GCA_004552155.1). GTDB lineage: Bacteria > Bacteroidota > Bacteroidia > Bacteroidales > Bacteroidaceae > Alloprevotella. The sequence continues at coordinate 9,738 of SFPF01000079.1, read as the reverse complement.
CAGTTCCTGCACGGCATCTTGCCCGCGCTTCACGAGTTCTTCCACTTCCTTTCCGTCGGGCTGTTCGCCGGCAAGTGCTTGGTCGAGCTCGGCAGTAAGGGCTTGTGCGCAAGAATCGGCGTTTTCGCCGGAGGCTTTTTCGTTTTTGTTGCCGCCGCAAGCAGCGAGGAGCAACGCAGAGGCTGCAATGATAAAGATTTTCTTCATGGCAATAGATGTAAAATTAATGGATTATCTTTTTCGTTTCTTCTTGTCCTTTCCTTTCGGCGCGGGAGCAGGTGCAGGCTTCGGCGCATCGCCGTCGTCCACAAGCACAAAGTCGAGCTGCCGCTTCTCCATATTGGCGCGGTCCACGCGGATACGCACTTTGTCGCCAAGGCCGTAACGCTTGTGGTAACGGCGGCCCACGAGGCAGAAGTTGCGCTCATCGAACTCGTAATAGTCGTCGAGCAACTGGCGCAGGGGCACCATGCCCTCGCATTTATTTTCATCCACCTCCACATAAAGCCCGAACTCCGTGACGCCGCTCACCGTGCCGTCGAACTCCTGCCCGAGGCGGTCGGCCATAAATTCTACTTGCTTGTACTTGATGCTGGCGCGCTCGGCAGTCGCTGCCAGCTGTTCCATAGCGCTGGAATGCTCGCAAAGGTCTTCGTACTTTTCGGCATTGGCCGACCGCCCGCCCTCGGCGTAGCGCGTGAGGAGGCGGTGCACCATCGTATCAGGGTAGCGGCGAATGGGCGAGGTGAAATGCGTGTAATATTGAAACATAAGGCCGTAGTGCCCGATGTTGTGCACGCTGTAGCGGGCTTTCATCATGGCACGCAGCGCCACCATCTCCACCACGTTTTCCTCCTTGCGGCCCTTCACGTCGGAGAGCAGGCGGTTGAGGCTCTTGCTCACTTCCGTCTTGCTGCCGTCGGTGCGCACTTTCAGGCCAAAGCGGGCCACGAAGGCCGAGAGTTTCTCGAGCTTTTCGGGGTCGGGCACGTCGTGTATGCGGTAGGGCAGCGTCTTGGGTTTCTTGCCTTTCGGCACGATGCCTATCATCTCCGCCACGCTGCGGTTGGCGAGGAGCATAAACTCCTCGACGAGCTTGTTGGCATCTTTCGCCACCTTCACGTAAGTGCTTACGGGATGCCCTTTCTCGTCAATCTCGAAGCGCACCTCGGCGCGGTCGAAACCTATGGCGCCGTTCTTGAACCGCTTTTGGCGCAAGAGTTTGGCAAGGCGGTTGAGCGTGACAAGTTCTTCGGCATACTCGCCTTCGAGCGGCGCACCCTCGGGCAGGGGCTCGGGGTGCTCGCCGGGCAGGGCGAGGTCTTCTTCGGAGGCGGCGCGGTTGCGCTCGAGGATTGTCTGCACCTCTTCGTAGGTGAAGCGGCGGTCGGACTTGATGACCGTGTGTGCCAAGTGCCACGAGAGCACCTCGCCGCGCGCGTTCATCTTAAAGATGGTGGAATAAGCGAGCTTTTCCTCATCGGGGCGCAGCGAGCAGATGAAGTTGCAGAGCCGCTCGGGCAGCATCGGTATGGTGCGGTCCACGAGGTAGACGCTCGTGGCTCGTTTCTGCGCTTCGCGGTCTATGATGTCACCTTCCTGCACATAGTGCGACACGTCGGCAATGTGCACGCCCACTTCCCACGTGCCGTCGGAAAGTTTGCGTAGCGAAAGGGCGTCGTCGAAGTCTTTGGCATCGTGCGGGTCGATGGTAAAGGTGGTGACGCTGCGGAAGTCTTCGCGGCGAGCAATTTCCTCGGGCGTGATGCCGGGGTCGAGGCGTTCGGCGGCGCGTTCCACGCTCTGCGGATATTTGTAAGGCAGGCCGTATTCGGCGAGAATGGCGTGCATCTCCGTCTGATTGTCGCCCGGGCGGCCGAGCACGTCAATCACCTTGCCCACCGGGCTTTTAGAGCCTTTGGGCCAGTCGGTGATTTTCACCACGGCCTTGTCGCCGTTCTTCGCCGCGCCGAGATTTTCTTTGGGGATGAAGATATCGGTGGCGAGGGCGCGGCTTTCGGACACGAGGAAGCCGTAACCGCGCTCCACCTGCACGGTGCCGACAAACTGGTCGTGGGCGCGCTTGATGATTTCCGTCACCTCCGCCTCGCGGGTATGTCCCTGGCGGCGTGCCAGCATTGTGACGCGCACGCGGTCGCCGTCGAGTGCGCCGAGCGAATTGCGCTCGCACACGAGTATGCTCTTGCCGCCGTCGTCGGGCACGAAGGAGTTGCGCCCGTTGCGCTTGCGGCGGAACGTGCCCTCCATCACGTTGGAGCGGGTGGCAGAGGTGTAGCGTCCCTTGCCGTCGGTGGTGAGATAGTCGTCGAGCACGAGTTCCTGCAAGGCGTCCATTACGAGCATCTTTGCGGGGTGGTTCTTTGCTTTGAGTATCGGAAAGAGGTCTTTCACCTCAAAAGTTGTCCCGGGGTTGCTTTCAAACAGTTCGAGCAACTGCTTCAAGGCCGTTTTCTTGGTCAGGCGCGGAGCCTTCTCTTTGTTCTTTTTTGCCATAAAACAGATATAAAACGTTTTTCTTATGTGCAAAGTAACGACATTTTGGGGAAAGGTGCTTGCAATTAAGATATAATAACGGCATAAAACGGAATTTTCTTACTAATTTCGCCGCTGTCATGATGCTAAGACTATATATATATATATTGTGTGCCTTCTGCTTGCCGCTCCCGCTACTTGCGCAGAGCGAAAAGGGGGAGCAAGGCGACCTGCCGCCCGAAACGCCCATAGAGCTGCGCGTGGGCAAGGCGGCATACAAGAGCGACAGCATTCCGCACGTCATCTTCCCCACCCTGCCCAAATATCCGCCGAAGACAGACATGACCGACCGCCATGAAGAAGCTCCTGCCGCTTGCCAAACTGGCCAAATACACGATTATCGAGACCTACGACTATCTCGAAACGCTGCCCGACAAGAAGGCGCGCGCCGAGCACATCAAACTGGTGGAGAAAGGCATCAAGCGGCAATATGCGCCGGTGGTGAAGAAGCTCACGCGCTCGCAGGGCAAAATCCTCATCAAGCTCATCGACCGCGAGTGTAACCAGACGGGCTACAACATTGCCAAGGCCTTTGTCGGCGCGTTCAAGGCAAACCTCTACCAAGGCATCGCCATTCTCTTCGGGCAAAGCCTCAACAAGACCTACGACCCTGAGGGAGAGGACAAGGAGTTGGAACGCATCGTGAGGCAGGTGGAAAGCGGCGTGCTGTGAGATTAGACGAGTTTACCTGTTACTATTTAGTTGATTTGGTCAAATGATATTAGATAAAAACCATAAAAACAGCTTGCTTCAAACGGTGCGAGCGGTTTTGAATATTTTTGTCTAAATCCCTTTGATTAACTGTAAATACAAACCATAACCACTATGGGAAAAACTGTAACTATCTTTTGCAAGAACACGGGGCGCACGCACCGCGTGCCCCTCGGCTTCAACCTCGAAGAGGTCTACGAACTGCTGGAAATCAAGATGCCTCACGGCGTGACCAGCGCAAAGGTGAACAACAAGGTGGAAGGGCTGCACTTCGCGCTCTTCAACGACAAGGACATCGAGTTTCTCGACGTCACCTCGCCCTCCGGCATGCGCACCTACACGCGCTCGCTTTTCTTCGTGCTCTACAAGGCGGTGCACGACCTTTACCCCAAGGGTCGCCTGCGCATCGACACGCCCGTGAGCAACGGCTACTACTGCCGCCTCGACGGCGAGTTCGACGTGGACGTTATCCGCCGCCGCATGCAGGAAATCGTAGATGCCGACCTGCCGTTCCACCGCGTCACCTGCCACACCTCCGAAGCCATCGCCCTTTTCCGCGAGCATGGGCTTGAGAACAAGGCGAAACTGCTCGAAGGCCTCGGCTCGCTCTATACCAACTACTACACGCTCGACGATGTGGCCGACTATTTCTACGGCTCATTGCTCATTCGCACGGGGCAAATTCGGCTGTTCGACGTTGTGCCCTACGGCGACGGGCTGCTGCTCCGCCTGCCCGACCCCGAAAACCCCGAGCAGCTGCGCCCCATGGTGGAGCAGAGCAAGATGTTCGACGTATTCCGCGAGCAGCACCGCTGGCAGGAAATCCTCGGCGTGAGCACCATAGGCGAACTCAACAAGGCCAACGACCTCGGCCTCACCAATCAGCTTATCAACGTGACGGAGGCTTTGCAGGAAAAGAAAATCAGCCAGCTCGCCGACCGCATCGCCGCCAACCCCAAGCTTAAAGTCATTCTCATAGCCGGTCCTTCGTCGAGCGGCAAGACCACGTTCTCCAAACGCCTCTCGGTGCAGCTTATGGCCTGCGGCGTGAAACCTATCCCCGTGTCGCTCGACGACTACTTCGTGGACCGCGAGAAGACGCCGCGCAACGCCGCCGGCGACTTCGACTACGAGCATATCGAGGCGATGAACATACCGCTCTTCAACCAGCAGATGAACGCCCTGCTGCAAGGCGAGGAGGTGGAGCTGCCGCGCTACAACTTCCAGACGGGGCTGAGCGAGAAGAGCGGCAACCGCCTGCGCCTCGCCCCCGACATGCTGCTCATTCTCGAAGGCATACACGCCCTCAACCCCATGCTCACGAAGGATATTCCCGAGGAAAACAAACACCGACAACCGCCTGCTCCGCCGCATCGTGCGCGACTACAAATACCGCGGCTATTCGGCGCAGGACACCATCAGCCGCTGGCCGGCGGTGCGTGCGGGCGAGGAGCGCTGGATATTCCCTTATCAGGAGCAGGCCGACGTGATGATCAACACCGCGCTGCTCTTCGAGTTCGCCGCCCTGCGCTCGCAGGCCCTGCCGCTCCTGGAACAGGTGCCGGAGAATGCGCCCGAGTATTCCGAGGCCTATCGCCTGCGCAAGTTCCTCTCTTACCTCAAGCCTATTTCCACGAAAGGCCTGCCGCCCACCTCGCTCCTGCGCGAGTTTCTCGGCGGAAGCACGTTTAAGTATTGAATAATGTCGGCTGCACTCGGCAATTTAAGTAAACTTAATTGCACTCGTTTGCACGCCATTTGAATAATGTCGGCTGCACTCGGCAATTTAAGTAAACTTAATTTCATGACATTTTCGGCTGCGCTCGGCAATTTAAGTAAACTTAATTGTACTCGCTTGCACGAAAATTGCACTCGTTTGCACGCCATTTGACCCTTATCCATCATTTGCAAGAAAAATCCCGGAAACCTCCTTTAAGGCCTCCGGGATTTTTTGTATCGCTCAGCGACATGCGTGCTTACCAGCCCATGGCTGTGCCGCAGTTCGACTCTGTATCCATATCCTGCCAGATGCTGTTGGCTTTTTTGTTCGTATCGAAGTTGGCGCCGTCAGTCTCCGTTTCGATTTTTCCGATGGACCCCGATAGAATGGCATTCTCTATTTCGAGATTGTAGGTGCGGCATACGGGGGAAACATATTTTTTCTTCATAATAAAATTCTTTTTAAACAGACATTTTCTCGCCATGGCAGAGTATTCAAGCAAGCTTGAACTCTGCTCATTTGGCTTAACGAAAACGTTCTTTATTGTAATGATTTGGGAAAATAAATAATGGATCTCGCGTGAGCGGTCTCTTTATTTGAGGAAAATGCGCTGGCCGCCGGCCGTTACGTAGATGCCGCGAGAGGGATAGAGCACGCGGCGGCCGTTGAGGTCGTAGAGTACGGAGGTGTCGATGCTTTCGCGGCGGCTGTTATCCTCGAGCATGCTTTCGATGCCCGTGGTTTCGCCCTCGCCGAAGGTGAGTTCCATGCGCGGCGCGTTGTTCGTAGCGGACTCGATGTAGCCCTTGTTTTGCTTGATGGTGGTGTTGGCCTTCATTTTGTAGAATGCCACAACATCGTTCACCTTTGCAATGCCGTAGATATTGGCGGCATCGCCTTCGTTGAAGGTCGTTACGTGCCGCTGACGCCCGTGCCGCCGTCGATGGCTTCCGGCTCGTCCAAAAGAATTTCGAGCGTGATGCTTGCGCCTTCCGTGCCGGCCACAAATGCGGCGTTGCCTGTGGGCAGGGAAACGCAGCCGTCATCGCCTGCAGGGATTTCTTCGAGCTTGATATACGTAGCAGCTTCCTCTGCCTTCTTATAAACCTTCACGCCAGCGGGGAACTTCACGGGGAAGTCATAGTTAACGGAAGCGTAGCCGCTCGCGCCAATCGTGATGCCGATTTCATCAACGGCTTCAAAGGTCCATTGGGAAGGTTGCGTATCCCTCCCGTTTTCTTGGAAATTCCAATACGTCACATAGTCGCCAATGTCTGATTTGCAATAAGTATCTTGTGCCTTTGTTTTACCAAATGCTACGGCATGCAAGAAGGTGTTTGCGGTAAGCGCTGTTGTGGTTGCAGGAGCGATTCCATAATAACCCGAAGTGCTGGAAAATAGTTTTACAGGCGTGCCATTTTCTGCAAGTTGTACAGTAACTTGTGCAGCAGGGCTCAGCACAGCTTGCAATCCTTGTGAGCAAAGATAATATTGTTCGGCGGTGCCAGTGGGTTTCAATTTCCACAGATAGCTTGCATTGTTTGCTGCGTCTGTTGTGTGATATAATATCGGCTTGTTGTAAGGCACGCGGTCTGTAGCGGAGCTTTCGTCGGCTACATCGGTAGTGCTTACGATAAGATAGGGCATTGTTGAACTATAACTCCTGTTCTTAATCTTGAACACCTGCTTGCCTTGCTTAATTAAATTCACATCAGTATTAGGCCTGTAAGTCACGATAATCTTCATGTCGCCTTGGAAATTTGCACCGCTGACAGTATAGGTGTTGTCACTATTCGTAGGAGTTATAGCCTTCCAAGTTACATTTTCAGAAGCTGCCTCGTCTAAATTCTCACCGCAGCGAACTTCAACACTTGCAACAGAGTAGCCCGCTTTAGCCTCAACCGTAAAAATATAATCATTTCCGCAAATAGCAGACCCAGGAAGAGTTACTGTACCTTTAGCATCATTATTGGAAACCGAAACAACGGGATCTACGAGGTTTAATGTTACATCAGTAATACAACCGCCATCAGAAGACATTCCTGAATAGCCTGCCGGTAAAGAATTGAACTGTTCCGGCCAGGCAATAATAAAACGCATACGATATTGACCCGCAGTAGTAGGCAAACGAAACTCTGAAACCGAATTCACAACGTTAGAACCAGTATAAGTACTCCCGGAACTTCTAAAAAGTTCGTTGCTGGTATCAAAAATCTTGTTTTGATTGGCATCAATGTAGATATAAGAACCCATCCAATAGCCATCCCAAACTCCACCTTGATTACCAATATCGAAAGAGCCGTTCACAGTTTGACCAGTTTTAAGACTAAATCCATTGGAAGTTGCAGTCAGGTCATTATAAATTTTATAATTAGTACCATTATCAGATGACGATGATACCGAAATGCCGTTATTAAAAGAAATAGTCTGTTTCGCTCCGTAAGTTACAGGACTTTTCTGAGGGGTCAAAGAGACCCCCTTACAATAACGTTTACCTTGTCGAGTTGACGAAAGATTGGCATTTGCAATAGAACTGTTAACTGCATAATCCTGCGCCTGCAAGAATTGTGGGAAACTGCTCATACATAATACGAGCAGCAAAAGCGTAAATTTTCTCATACTAAAAATTCTAATTGTAATGATTAATGATTGGATTTGCTAATAGTCAGTGCGTAATGCAACGCCTTGCACTACGTCTTTATAGTGCAAAAGTAAAAACAATTCAACTTTTTCGCCACAAGAAAAACGATAAAACTTCCACCTTATTAATATATTTTATAATACCCCCCCCCAATTTTGACAATTAGAGAAAGCAAAACGGGCATGATTATCGCGCAGTTCGTTTTCAACAGACGTTTTCTCGCCATGGCAGAGTATTCAAGCGAGCTTGAACTCTGCTCATTTGGCTTAACGAAAACGTTCTGATTTATCGGCCTATAAGATAAAAAGTAAAACTTGTTAATGCCGCCCTACGCTCTGCGCAGAGCGTAGAACTCGCGTTTGCAATCGTTAAGACGGAGCGGCGTGAAGATTTAGGGATAATTAAGACAATGGGAATTTGCTCCATTAAAATTCTGACGAAAAGCAAGAGATTTTTTACTATAAAGCACCTCGGAAAAATTATAAAGGAGCAAATTTTCACGGGGTTGCTTATAATTTTCACGATCCTATAAGATAATTTTTCCCGCCCATATAGGATAGTTCGCCCCAAAAACGCGAAAAGAGGAAAGGCCCGCACCCTTCCTCTTTTTGCCAAGGCAAAGATAGGGTTTTCCCCGCGTTCCGCCAAAACGCGCCCAGTTGTGCCACGGACTGGCAAAGCATAGGGCAAGGGCACAGCGCCATAGACAATTCGCCCTTGGCGCACTCTACTCCTCACCAAGGCTTCATTTCAACGAATTACCCAGTGCCCGTTTTTCCGTCCACCCTCTCTGCTTACAACATTTATTTCCTTTAAATGGCTGATTGCTTTAAATAGCGTGGTACGGCCAAGGGAAAGCTTTTTCTCCAGCATGCCGTATGTAACACTTGCATCCAGCCTCATCAATGCAAGGATTTGCTGTTCTGTATCAGTAAGTTCCATCGCATTCTTTTTATCACTCTTTTTATCACTCTTTTTATCACCCTTTTTATCACCCTTTTTATCACCCTTTTTATCACCTACCCGTTCTTTACATATAGTATATGTTGTCCAACGGTTTTTATTCTCTTGATTCAAAAGTTGTTTTTCGACCATGCCATGAAGAATTTTGCCAACTTCAATCGAGTTGAGACCGAGCAATTGCTGAAGTTCGGCATTGCTTACGCTTTCTCCATTCCACACGTATGCCGCAATTATTTGTTCTTCGGCTGTCAATGAAACGAACAACATCTCGCCATAGTGTGCTTCCATCTCATGAAGCACATTTTCGGGCAAGAGACTTATCATCGGAAGCGTTAAATCTACCTGCCGAAGTTCTGTTCTATCAAGCAGCGTAGGCTTGCGCCAATTTTCTTCTTTCCAGACTTTCAAAATAGTAGGGTATCCGCTACCAATATTATCCCCATATCCAATCATGCGCAGCATATTTTGGATACGCGGGTTGCGCGCCTTAGAATTGCCTCCGCACATTATATCTTCTATGGGGAGCTTTAATGAACCCGGGTTAGAAAAAAGCAGTTCATGGTTGTATTTCTCCACTTTCAAGACACCTGTGACAAAGAAGTCTGCATGAATTATCATATTCGTCATTCCCTCTCTTATAGCCTTGTGCACCGGAGTGTCATCGATGCGCTCCATGCCTTGAAGTTTGAATGGACGCTTTATGTCGGCAGTTAGTTTAGGCATAATACGCGTGAAAAAGTTGTAGAGATTGTTTTCCCATGTGCCGTCATAGGTAAGGCGGTCACTCCATCTGCTATCCCCGATCAAATTTGTCTTGTCTATATAGTCCATGCGTACGTTATCAAACCGCTCTCGCACCGGAAGCCCCTTGCCGAACATCATCAATCCAGCCATAGTAAGCCCCTCCCTGTGCGTGTTCCTATCAGTAGTGTAGCCTCCCATATTACGCAAGAATTCTTTATCGTCCAACTGGTTAAACACGTGGTCTACGTTCCTAATCTCAAAACGCTTGCGATAGGCATTAAGCGTAGGGAGGTCTATGTCGTCCATACCGAAGTTCTCGATGAACTATTATGTTACGAAACTGACCGGCAAGAAACGAACTTTCAAGCAAAAACAAGAACCAAAACGGCATCAAGGAGTTTTACAC
>SFPF01000078.1 GCA_004552155.1 Bacteroidales bacterium | reverse complement strand
GCCCCGGTGCTCGGTTTCTGCCTCGGCGGCGATATCAGCATTGAGGAACAATACGAAGCCGGGAAAGGCGACAATTATTACTACGATGGCTGCCATCTCGAGATGAGCAAGAAAAACATGTCATCCTTATATTTCGGTGCTGCTGTCGGAGCAGGTGCCAAATGGCAGTTCAGCATTGGCGGGCACAAGTTCTACCTTGGCGCGGAAGCCATGTACGAATACGGCTTTACCGACACGTACGGAGAGGAGAAAGACGGCAAGGCCACCCCGATCCCTATGGAACGTCCCCTGCCGCAGGGCACCCGCGTGAAAGGCTCACGCAAGTTCCAAGGATTTGAGTTGCGCGCCAACTTGGCAATCCCCCTTAGCGTGTTTGCCAAGAAATCTGAGCTCGCTCCCGCCCCCGTAGTTCCCGAGCCCGTCTACACGCCCGTAGTTACGCCCGCCCCGCCCACGGAAGTGAAAGAAGAAAAGCCCTGTTATTCCCTGGACGAAATCAATCTCATGATGTCGCGCGGAGAATCCGTTGAGGGTAAGACTATTTGCGCAATTAACGACGCCATCAACTTCGACTTCGGAAAGAGCGAAATCAAGCCCGAATCATACGGCTATCTGAACAGCCTTGCCGAAACACTCAAGCGCACCAATGCCAAGATTTTGGTGAAAGGGCATACCGACAACCGGGGTTCTGAGGAGTTCAATCTCAACCTTTCCAAAGAGCGCGCAAAAGCAGTCATGAACTACCTCATCGACAGAGGCGTTTCGTCTTCTAAGCTCTCCTACTCTGCTTTCGGCATGAGCCAGCCGCTCACCGACAACGACACGGAAGAGGGACGCAGAATGAACCGCCGAGTGGAATTTGAGATATTGAAGTAATTTTTTCACATGGAGTAACCAATATAAACAACTATGAATACAAAAGGTTTATTTAACAAAGTCTCATTGTCTGCTGTAATATTAGCAGCGGGCATAATCTTTTCATCCTGTTTAAATGATGGCAATGATTCCATAATATTAGAGAATGGAACGATTGCATCTGAACCACCCACGACAGATTCATCTATTTCAATTGATAACATTATTACCATCAACAATGCAGAATATCAAGAAGGCTCTATGCCGGCAGCAACTTCTAATGAAAGCATTGGCACGGTTGCTATGAATTCCCAGGCACTATCAGGCGGTGGAAATTTTGTTTCTATTACTTCACCCAATGATTATGATATCTTTTACGTCAGTGTAGAAGGAACAAATGGTTATTACATTGTAACACCTTCTTCCAAATCATACAACCCAGCAACTGGGATGTATACATATCAATTCACTATTAATTTCACAGAGAATTTTAATTCGAACATCATAATTATTCTTAGTGGAGTTAAAAAGGAAACGGGGGAAGTGACCCAGCCCGAACAAAATACAGTTATTTACGTAGAAAGTAGAACGGGGGATTTGGATATCAAACTTGTTTTTGAAAATGAAAAAGATATAGATTTGCATCTTTACACGCCAACCAACGAGCATATTTATTATGGCAACAGAGGCGGATATAATGAATCTGGACAAATATATGGCTTGGATAAAGACTCTAATCCCGGATGTAGTATTGACGGCCTTAACAACGAAAATATTTTCATCCCATACGATTTAATACAACCAGGCGAATATATAATCAAGGTCAACATGTATGCTAATTGCAACACACGAATAGCAACTTCTTGGTCTGTAACGGTTCGCTATCAAGGCCAACTCATTGAGAACAACACGCCAGGATATGGCAACCCCGCTACTGGCACCTATCCAGTGAATGCTCCTTCTGGTGACAATACCACGGTCTTCACTTTCTACCTTTCTCCCGTGCAGGCTGCTGCCGTAAGAGCAAAAGCACAGTTCGCCACCAAGATTCAGCCTATTCTGCCGACTGATATGGACTTGCTGAAGATTGAGCAAGAGAAAATAGACCTGTCTCTGAAAAACGCGCGCTAATCAAACATAGCCATAAGGCCTTGCGCCGACATTGAAAAGAACCCCGAAAGCAACGCTGCTCTCGGGGTTCGCTTTTTTGTGTTTTCGGGTTTCACGCCAGAGCCTTCCGCCTTTCATAACCAAGTGCAGCTACTATATTACGTGGAAATAGCACGACCACGGCAAACATTTTTTCCTGACATATAAGGAGTTTTTTCTGTCATCGCTCACAATTTTTCCTATCCTATAAGAGAATTTTTAAGCAAGAACGAAAAAATCATGCTGAGGCGCAGACGGCAGGACGGAAAAGCCGCTGGCAGGAAACGCGCTATTATCGCGCAAAACTTCTTCTTTTTTCCTCATTTACCGCATTTGCTGCGTAGCAAGCGGCCGTTTCGCACAAAAATATATACCTTTGCAAATAAGATAGGCGGCGGTTCAAGGAAAATAATAAACGAGACGCCCCTGTCGGCAATCAAAGAATTTGCGACTATATGAAAATACGTCTTGAAAATTTACTCATTAATATTTTGCGCGCGTGCTCGCGCATGCCTCTGCAATTGCTTTACCTCATCTCGGACCTCTGTTGTCCGGTGGTCTATTTCATTGTGCGCTATCGCCGTAAGGTGGTGCGCAGAAACCTTGTAACGTCGTTCCCCGATGCTTCGCCGAGGCGCATCAGGCAGATAGAGCGCAGGTTTTACCGCTTTTTCTGCGACTACGCCTTTGAGACGCTCAAGCTGCTCACGGTGAGCCGCGAGGAAATCATGCGCCGCATGTCGTTTGAGGGCATAGAGGATTTGGAGCGTGACTTGAAGGACCACCCCTTCGTGTTCCTCTACCTCGGGCATTACGGCAACTGGGAATGGATCAGCACGCTGCCCATTTGGACCAAGAACCCCGAGACGCATTGCGCCCAGCTTTACCGCCCGCTCAACGACCGTTTGTTTGACGGCTTGTTCTCCGACCTGCGCACGCGCTTCGGAGCAGAAAATATCCCCAAATACGACGCGCTGCGCCGCGTGCTTTCGCTCCGCCGCGAGGGCATGCGCTCGATTATCGGCTTTATCTCGGATCAGGCACCGGGCGGAAGCAACACACACGACTGGGTCAACTTTCTCAACCACGACACGCCGGTACTCACGGGCACGGAGCGCATTGCCAAGAAGGTGAACGCGGCGGTGTACTTCGCCGACGTGACGCGCCCGCACCGGGGCTATTACCGCTGCGTGATGCGCCGCATGACCGACCGCCCGGAGGACTTTCCCGACTACAAGCTCACGGAGACTTATATGAAGGAACTGGAAGACATGATACACCGCGCGCCGCACCTCTGGCTGTGGAGCCACAACAGGTGGAAGCACGCGAGAAAAGAAAAATAATCTTCTATGAGCATCACAAGAATAATCCGCCCGTTTTTCAACGCCCGCCTCAAAGCCATAGGGCGCTACGAAACCGAGGCTAAGGACATACAGCTTGGCGTGCTGGCAAGGCTGCTCGCCGATGCCGCCGGCACGCAGTGGGCCGCGGCGCACCGCTATGCGCCAGGAATGGACTACGACCGCTTTGCGGAGCGCACGCCTATCTCTACCTACGATGATTTCAAAGACGACATCGACCGTATGCGCCGGGGCGAGGCCGACGTGCTGTGCAAGGGGCGCGTGAAATGGTACGCCAAATCTTCGGGCACGACCAACGACAAGAGCAAGTTTATCCCCGTGAGCGCACGCTACTTGCGCGACACGCACTACGCAGGCGGCACAGACGCCGTGGCGCTCTATCTGCGCAACAACCCGAAGAGCCGCCTCTTCGACGGCCGCGCCCTGATACTCGGCGGGTCGCACGCGCCAAACTACAACCTCCCCCACTCGCTCGTGGGCGACCTTAGTTCTATCCTCATCGAAAACATCAATCCGCTCGTGAACCTCGTGCGCACGCCCTCTAAAAAGGTTGCGCTGCTGAGCGACTTCGAGGAAAAGCGCGACCGCATCGCCGCAGTAGCCTCACGGCAGAACGTCACGAACCTCAGCGGCGTGCCGTCGTGGATGATGGCGGTGCTCAACCGCGTGATAGAGCTCACCGGCAAGCCGATATGCGAAGTGTGGCCAAACTTGGAGGTGTTCTTCCACGGCGGCGTGGCGTTTACGCCCTATCGCGAGCAATATCGCCGCCTCATCGCCAATCCCGGCATGCACTATATGGAGACCTACAACGCCTCGGAGGGCTTCTTCGGTTTGCAGGACGACCCCGCCGACCCCGCCATGCTCTTGATGATAGACTACGGCGTGTTCTACGAGTTTATCCCCTTGGAAGACGTGGGTATGCCCGAGGCACAGGCCGTGCCGCTCTGGGAGGTCGAGACGGGGCGCAACTACGCCATGGTGATTACCACCACGGGCGGACTGTGGCGCTACATGATAGGCGACACGGTGCGCTTCACGCAGACCGACCCTTACAAGTTTGTCATCACGGGACGCACCAAGAGTTTTATCAACGCCTTCGGCGAGGAACTGATTGTGGACAACGCCGAGCGCGGTTTGCAAGCTGCCTGCGCCGCCACGGGGGCGCAAGTGAAGGACTACACCGCCGCGCCGGTCTTCATGAACGACCGAGGCAGCTGCCGCCACCAGTGGCTCATAGAGTTTGACCGCCCGCCACAAAGCCTTGAAACTTTTGCCGAGAAGCTGGACCAGGCCCTGCAAACGCTCAACTCCGACTATGAGGCCAAGCGTTACAAGAACCTCACGCTGCAACGTCTCGAAGTAATCGCCGCCCCAAAGGGACTGTTCGACCTTTGGCTGAAAACAACGACCGGCGCATCATGGACGAGGTGCTGGGGATGATGTAGGGGCGTATTTCCCGCGCGACTTGTCATAGGCGTTGATTGAATTAAGATAAAAACCAGAAAAACCCGTCCCCAATGAAAAAATGTCGTTCCTATTTCGACGACATCAAGGTCTCACGGGTTTTTCCTTGTTTTTTCCTTGCGGCGTTTGAAGCGGGCGGGCACCGACCGCAGCCGCAGGGATTAAGGGCGAGCGCGAGCCGATAGGGTCGCAGGCTCGGCATTAAGACCGGCGGCGTAGCCCAAGGGCTTCAAACGAAGCAAGATGTTTTTCATGGTTTTTATCTAAAACCCTTTGAATTAAAACCCTTTTGAATAATACTTATACGCATGTACAGAAAAATATATATTTCCCTCCTCCTCGCCTCCTACTTCGCCTTGGTACTCGCCACGCTTTATGGCTGCGCCAACCCCGGCAGCGGGCCCGACGGTGGCCCTTACGATGAAACGCCGCCGAAAATCGTGGAGATGTATCCCGAACTGGGTGCCACGCAAAGGACGGACAAGAAGGTGAGCATTCTCTTCAACGAACTCATCAAGGTGGAGAACATTTCGGAAAAGGTCATCGTGTCGCCGCCGCAGATAGAAATGCCTGAAATCAAGGCCGTGGGACGCAAAATATCCGTGTCGCTCCTCGACAGCCTCAAGCCCGAAACCACTTACACCATAGACTTCTCAGATGCCATCGTAGACAACAACGAGGGCAACCCGTTCGGCAACTTCACCTATTACTTCTCCACAGGCACGCAAATCGACACGATGGAGGTGGCGGGGCACGTGCTGAACGCCGAAGACCTCGAGCCGCAAAAGGGCGTGCTCGTGGGACTGCACAAGAACTTGGAGGACTCGGCGTTTGTCAAGTTGCCTTTTGACCGCGTGGCACGCACCGACGGCAACGGCCGCTTCTGCATCAAGGGCGTTGCGCCCGGCAGCTACCGCATCTATGCGCTTAAAGATATGGACGGCGACTTCCGCTACGCGCCGGGTGAGTTGCTGGCATTCAGCCGCGACACGATTGTGCCCCGCGCCATAGCCGACGTGCGCCGCGACACGCTCTGGCGCGACACGGTGCATATCGACACCGTGAAACTCACGCCCATCACGCGCTATGCGCCCGACGACGTGGTGCTGCTCTCCTTCACCGAAAAGCGCAACAGCCGCATGCTGCTCAAGACGCAGCGCGACGTGCCGGAATGGTTTCGCGTCTACTTCACCGCCCCCTCGGCCGACGTGCCCGTCATCAAAGGACTTAACTTCGACGAGAAAGATGCCTTCCTGGAACAGCGCAATGCCACGGGCGACACCCTCACCTACTGGTTGCGCCCAGGCAGTCTGATTGAGCAGGACACGCTGCAAATGGCCTACACTTACGAAACGACGGACGACTCTACGGGCTTGGCCATCAGCCGCACCGATACGCTGGAACTCGTGCCGCGCCTCACTTTTGCCAAACGCGCCAAGCAGAAAGCCGAAGAATTGGAGAAATGGGAAAAGCAGCGCGAGAAGCGCCACAAGCGCGGCGACTTTTCCAACGAGCAGCCGCCTAAGGAATACCTCACTTTCGGCAAAGGTCTCGCCGGCACACTATCGCCGCTGGGCAACGTGCACTTTTCGTTTTCCGAACCGCCCGCACGCATCGACACCGCCGCCTTTCATCTATACGCTCTACGCCGAATGGCGGCCGGGACAGGAGTATGAACTGACGATTGACTCGGCTGCCGTGACGGGGCTGTACGGATTAGAGAACAGGAAAACCACGCAATCCATACATATACCTTCCGAAGATTCTTACGGCGCGCTCTTTCTCATTATCCCCGACGTCGACACCACGGCTGTCGTGGAACTGCTCTCGGGCGAGAAGACCGTGCGGCGCGAAAGGGTGAACGCCCGCCACGGCGCGGACTTCTTCTACCTTAATGTCGGCACGTACTACGTGCGCCTCTTCGTTGATGCCAACGGCAACGGGCGTTGGGACGAGGGATGCTATGCCGAGGGACGGCAGGCGGAGGAGGTGTTCTACTGCCCCATGCATTTCGATGTAAAGGCTAACTGGGACATCGAGCAGACGTGGCACGCCCGCGAACTGCCACGCACGCAGCAGAAGCCTAAAGAACTCATCAAGCAGAAAGAAGCCGGAAAGGCAACGCCCAAAAGCCGCAATGCCGAAAGAGCGGCGGCAAAGAAATAAACTATTGTTTGCCCACGAATTTCACGAATTTACACTAATCTCTTTCAACGGGTAGAATAGCGACCTGGTTGGTCGCACTAATCTCACAAATTTTCGCGAAAGCGAGTGCAGAGCCGAACTTGTTCGGGCTATGCCGAGCGCAGCCGAAATTATTGAATTAGTGAAAATTCGTGCGACCTACAAGGTCGCCATTATCTAAACGCTTTGTTATTCGTGTATATTCGTGAAATTCGTGGGCCATAAAAACCAACGTTTGTGCAAGGCTCGGCATAGACCAAGCTTGCTTGGACTATGCCGAGCCGCAGCCAAACGTCTGTTAAAAACGAATTTATAAATAAGCCATACGATTTTCTATGAAAAAGCTTTTGTCCATAATAATCCTCCTTTCGCTGTGCTCCGCCTTGCGGACGCAAGCGCAATGCACTGCTGAAAACACGGCGTTCAAAAGCGGCGAGACGCTGCTTTACGATTTGTATTTCAACTGGAAATTCGTATGGGTGAAAGTTGGCACGGCTTCGATGAACGTTTCTTCTGCCACCTATCAAGGCGAACCGGCTTACCGCACCTATCTCATCACACGCGGCAACGCCAAGGCCGACCGCTTCTTCGTGATGCGCGACACGCTGATTACCTACACGGGCCTCGACCTCGCCCCACGCTACTACTTCAAAGGCGCACTCGAAGGCAAGACCTACCGCAAGGACGAGGTGTGGTACAGCTACCCTTCGGGGCAGTGCGCCATGAAGATGCGTTTCCAAAAGAACAATGACTACGTCATCAACAACCAGTATTCGAGCCGCTACTGCGCCTACGACATGCTCTCGATGATGCTCCGCGCCCGCTCGTTCGATGCCTCGAAGATGAAGGTGGGCCACCGCATCAACTTCCTCATGGCAGAGGGCAAGAAGTGCGAATGGAACAGCATCGTGTATCGCGGCAAGAAGAAATTCAAAATGGAGAACCAGCCCATCACCTACCGCTGCCTCGTCTTCTCGTTTGTAGAGAAAAACAAGAAAGGCAAGGAGGAGGACGTCATCACCTTCTACATAACCGACGACAAGAACCATATCCCCGTGCGCCTCGACATGAACCTCAACTTCGGCACCGCCAAAGCCTTCCTTACGGGTGCAAGCGGTCTGCGCAACCCGCAGGATTCGCGAATAAAGTAAACGGACTATACATATAATATATATATATGGACGAGGCAGAAGATATTGTGAAATAACCTATTTATAAATAGAACTATGAAACGCTACAAACGTATTATTGACACAGTGCTCACCGCCTGCCTCGTCATTGTGGCGGCAACGGGCATCATGCTTCATCTGAAAAAGCACGGCATCGTTATCGAACCGCGTGCCGTGCTCAAAGCTATACATTATTATGCTGGCTACCTCTTCTCGCTCTGCGCCCTGCTACATGTGCAGATGTGCCTGCCCGTGCTGCAAAAGATGAAAGCAAAGCCCTGGTTCCGCCGCTTCACGTGGATCCTGCTGGGCATCTGCGCCGCCCTGCTGCTTACGGGCATCGTCAAACAATTTTCGCCCGTTAAGATGCTTTTGGCCAAGTGGAAAAAATAACAAAACAGACTCTTATTCCATTTTGCTCCGTTTGCGTCGCAAACGGAGCAATTTTTGTTGGCGACGCACGCCGTTGAGCACCTGCAAGCCCACACGCGGCCAAGTTTGCATATGCTTCACGCGGCGGCGCACGCCGGGTATGTCCCAAAGCAGCATCAGCAGGGCAAAGAACAGGGCGGCATAGAGCGTCCAGCCGAAGAGTATCTTGACGCTCTGCGCCAGCAGGTTTTCCACCATTTGCTCCATATATCGGGCAAAGTCTACGGGCGTTTGCAAGCCGCGCACCTCGTCGAGGTAGCCCGAATAGCGGGCAAAGCCGTCTGCCACATAGTAGTTCAATCCCCGGGCACGGAGCGCGGCACCAGCAAGGCCGCCCACAAACATGTGGAGGATATTGAAAATGCTCAGGGCTGCACTTAACGCAAGCGCAATCCGACGCCTCATTTTTTCAGTCATAAAAATGGGGTTTTAAGAATAAACAATAAGATACAATGAAGCCTGCGCCCCAGAAAAAGGCCGCAAAGGCGGCGGGGCGAAAGCGATTACTTCAAAAAAAGAAAAAGGGAAATCAGATTTGCGCGCAAACGCCCCAGTGGTGGAAGCGGTGCACCTTGTTCTTAACGCGAACCAAAACGAAATAGTACTTGGAGTACATATAAAAAAGCCTTTCTTAAACCGCCCGGACTCCATTGTCCATAGCACTCTTAAATGCGCGGGCGGCTTGAAATGCGCTGCAAAGTTATAAAAAAAACGAACCTTAACATCTTTTCCTTGTTGCGAAATTTGCCTTTATCCCTGCTTGAATAAGATTTTGAAAGGTATTAATTCTGTTTTATGTTCAATGCAATAGCACAAAAAAGAGGGCGTGCCGCAGCACGCCCTCTTTGCATGAGTTGGTTGTATCTATCAGATTTTACTTAACGAAAATCTTCTTGCCGCCGATGATGTAGAGGCCCTTGTTCAAGCCGCGGGTTGCGCCGCCGGCATTGACGTTGGAGCGAACCTTTACACCCGTGAGCGTGTAAACGTCTACTTGTGCAGGCATCGTGCTGTCGAGGCTGATGCTGTTGATAGAGTTAATCGTGCCGTCGATCGGGAGGTTGATGTTACCGGTTTCTTCCGTAGCCACTTCTGTTGCGAGGTATGCGCTGTTGGCAGCGATTACCTGACCGGCATTGGTGGTAACGATGGTACCGTTGAAGATGTAGCCGCAATCCTTAACAACCTTGGTTGCCTCGAATACGCCCACGAGACCGTTCACCGTCTTGGCTTCGAGCGTAGTAACTACTTCGCTGTAATCGGAAGCGGGCAGCGTGAACTCTTCGGAGGTGACGGGCTGGTTTTCGTCATCCAAAGCAGGCACATAGTAGAAGGGTTCGCCGGCGGGAACGCTCGTAGCTTCCTGGAGTTGCAGTGCGTGGTCCTTAACGCCGAGTGCCTTGTAAAGTTTACCATTGGTTGCGCTTTCGATTTCAAACGGCAGGGTCATGAAGCCGGCAGTTGCGCTCACGTTGTAAGCATAAACGCCATCGAGCCATTCTGCTTCTTCAAATACGAATGCAGAGTTGTCGGCGCCATTAGCAACGCCCCAAGTTACCACGTTGTGGCTCTGAGGTTCAGCGTTCATGAATACGCCTTCGTTCATTACGATGTTGAATGCGCCGGCAATCTTGGCAGAGCGGAGGGTAACAACGCAAGTGTCGCCTTCAACGGAGGTCGTCACGGCCTGGCCGTTGCCGAGCACGCGGTTGAGGTATTCGCCCGTGCCGACGTTGAGGAACTTGTAGCCTTCGTCGGTCTTGATGGCTTTCCACACGTAGTTGAGGCGGTTGCCCAAATCCTCGGGAATGAGCCACTTCACTTGACGCGAACCGTTGCCCTGTGCATACATGTAGGAGTCGATAGCAGTCTTTTCTTCGCCTGTTTCTTCATTAGTAACGGAAGTCGTGGCACTCTTAATCAAGAGATATGTGCCGTCTTCGGGCTGGATAAGGGCAGCGTTGAACTTGGCGAGGGCTGCGTTGAGGGCATCCTTAATCTCATTGATCTCTTTGATAGTCATCACGTCCTTCACTTGGCTTTGGAGCGCGGCAATCGTGTTGGCAAGTTCTTGCTTGCTACCGGGCTTGAAGTAGCCGAGGGCATCCTGAGAGTCGTCGGCTGCGTCGAGTTGAGCCTGTGCCTCTTCGAGGAGGTTGAGCACAATCTGCGGATCGGGATAGTGAGCGAGGAATTCTTCGTAAGCAGCTTTGAGCGCATCGATGGTTTCCTGCGTTGCGGCCTCGTCGATGAGTTCGTCATTAGCCGTGTTAAGCAGTTCGGTCAGTTGCGTCACGATTTCTTCGGGCACGGCCGTGATGAGCGATTTCTCAGCATTGTAAGATGCTTTGTACAGGCCTACTTCGGAGCAGTTCCACCAATAGTTCTCGCCGCTGGGCAGGTTCACCGTGCCGCGACGCACCACGTCGAGGCGGATGTAGCGGTAAGCCTCGCCGAGGTTGAGGTTAGCAATGGCGATGTCGTTGGAGTAAGTCGTTGCAGCGTCTACCACGTAGTCGATGTCGTAGGTGATGGCAGCCTGGTCGATATAAGTCCAAACTTCGTCGTCGCCGGTCGCTGCACCGTCGGCGGGCTTCACGGCATCATTGTTAGAAGCATATACTTCTACGAGCGTCGGACGGTCATTGGCGTTAACCGAGTTTTTGTTGATACGCGATGCAATCTTGATTTGCAGGTCTTGCACGGCTTCGCCGAGGTCGGCGGCGAGATAGTAATAGGTATCAGCCGGTGCGGCTGCCTTGCCATCTGCGCTCCAAGCCGTGTGGAAGAAGTTGCCGTCGCCGATGTTGCCGTCGAGGAGGTTCTCAATTGGGCCTTCAGACGGCTCTGCGCCGTTGGTCCAAAGCTGCGTAACATCGGTGAGCAGGCCGTGGTTGCTGAAGTCGCCGTCGGCCGTGGCATCGCTTTCGTAGGTAAAGCCCTTCTTGTAAGCGGCCTTCACGTCGGAAACGAGGGAAGCGAGATCTTCGTTGCGCTTGAACTGGTCGATCGTGCCGAGAATGGCATCAACCTCTTCCTGCGAAACGTTGAAGAAGCGCCAGCCAGAGTACGGGCTCTTGGTGTCCCACACTACGAGTGCGTCGTGGTCGCCGGGGCAGTGCAGGGCGGTACATTCGGGAGAGCCGTCGCCAGGATAACCGATAACGGGGTTTTCAATCAGAGAGGTGCTCTCGATAATGAAGGCATCCTTGTTTTGCGGATAAACGAGGTAGGTTTCTTCGGCTTTTTCAGTGGTGGGAACGTGCGTACCTCTTTCGTGAACCACGCCGAGGTAGCGCTTCGTGTCAAGGTTCTGCACATAATAGCCGGATCCGTCTTCCTTGGCAATGAGTTTCCAGATGTACTTAGCATCCTTTGCCGTAGGCGATTCGGGCATTTCCCAAGACTGTCCGTAGGTCCAGTGCGCTTTCACGCCGTCGTCGTAAACGGCATTAGACTCGGAGCGCATAGAACGGAAGTAGTACCAGCCTTCCTGAATGGGCACTGCGCCTGCCTTGGCGGCAGCAATGGCGGCTTCGCAGCGTGCTACGGCTGCTTCGGCTTGTTCCTGCGTCAAGTCGTCGTTGTTCAGGAGTGCCTGTGCTGCTGCGTAGGAATCCATCAGTTCGTCGTAGAGTTCCTGGCTGATTTGTCCAGGTTCGGAACCGGGATTGTAAAGTTCGCCGTCGCCATCGGGGAAGAGTTCGGTGAGCAGTGCTGAAAGATAGTCAAAAGGATCCATTTGGTCTACCTCATAAATAGCCCAAGCATTTTGGTTGTAGTTGTTGCCGAATGCGGGAGCTTTGCCCACGGCGTTGGTGGTCAGCTGCACGATGCCGGTACGTACGGAGGGGTCGGCCACGCCTGCCTTCGTGAACACGAGTGCACCCAGTCCTTCGCACGTCGTCGCGCAGGTCCAGTCGGTAGCCTCAGTTTCGATAACGTCTGCGGCATAGACGTCGGCCGTCTTAATCGTGAAAACGAACGCTTTTGCCTGCGAAGCCTCGAAGTGCATGTTGTAGTCCGACTGCGTGGAGGGGTCGAGAAGATACTCGCCCGTCGTCACGAGTTTCATGCGATAGGTCGGCGTCGTGCCGTCCAAGTCTTTGCCTGCCAACTCGAAAGTAATGAGGTTGGCGTCGGAAATGGAGGCCGTTTTGGCGGAAATGCCATGGAAGAAGTCGCCGCCGGTGCTGTTGGCATTGTTGAGGGCGTAAGGCGTGCCCGGAACAATCTCGGCAGGCGTCAGCTCGCCGCTGCTTTGGAAGCCAATAGCTGTGTAGCGCTTCTCGGCATTACCACTAAGCCCGATTGCGAAGAAAAGCAATAGGGCTAAAAGATTGTAAATCTTTTTCATGGTGATTTTGATATTAGTTATTAGTTAGACAAAATGTTTTTCACGCCTTCAAAATTAAGTGTTTTCTTTTTTGCAAGCAAATTATCTTATATAAAACCGCTTTTTTGAGGTAAAAAATATATGGAAAAGAGTGGCAAAAGCGCACTGCTGCACAATAAAAGGCGAGTGAAAGCGTTATAAAATACAATGGCGAAACGCCGCGCCGAAACCAACCGCCCTCTATGCACCGCCCACAACGATACATATTATTAATAACCGCCCTGCTCTGTGCGATCTGCACGGTACAGGCGCAGCGTCGGCGCGTGCAAAACAAACCTTTCATTGATGAGCGGCGCTTCCACTACGGTTTCTTTATAGGCTTGCACGACCAGGGGCTGCGGCTCGACAACAACGGATATATCGACCCGCAAACGGGCGACCAGTGGGTGGCAGCAACCGACCGACAAAATTTTGGTTTCAGCGTGGGTGTGCTGGGGGAATGGAAAATGAGCAATCACGTGGGGTTGCGCGTCATTCCGTCGCTGCACTTCGGCAGCAAGCACATCGCTTTCAGGAATCTGAGCAACGGCAAGGAGGAGTCGCAGGATATGAAGTCGTGCTACATCGGCGTACCGGTGGACTTTAAGTTCAGCGGGCAGCGCTTCAATAACTTCCGCCCCTATGTCATCGCCGGCGTGCAGCCGATGTACGACCTCGTGAGCAACAAGCAGACGAAACTGCGTACGTGCCTTTCTTCAAATTTATCCCCGAACTGAAATTCTGCTTCGGCCTGGGCAATATGCTCAACAAGAACCGAACCGACCTCACCGACCCCACGCAGCTTATTTTCACGCAAAGCATCGACCGCGCCGCCGTGGGCATGTTTGTCCTGACGTTTTATTTCGAATAGCCTCTTTCTTGGGATATATAAAAAAAGACACATCGCAGCGCGTGCTTCGATGTGTCTTTTTTATGATTGTGAGCCGAAAGCCGGACTCGAACCGGCGACCCTTTCATTACGAATGAAATGCTCTACCAACTGAGCTATTTCGGCAAGGGGTGCATGGGCGAAAAGCGGGCTTTTCGTTTTTTTGCGGTGCAAAGATAAAAAGTTTTTTCTTATTAAACAAGAGCAAATGCCCTTTTTTAAATAATGTCGTATATAAAACGGATAAAAAGAGGCGGGCAGCAACTCACAAGTTGCTGCCCGCCTACATATATATATTGTGTATTCCTTACTCCCAACCGAGGGCACTTGCACCGAGCACGGCTGCTTCGCTGCCGTTGAGCGAAGAGATGAGCAGTTTGGCTTTTCCTTGGAAAATGTTGAGCGTATTCTTTTCGAATGCCTCGCGCAAAGGTTTCATCAGGTAGTCGCCCGCCTTGGTGAGGCCGCCGAAGAAGATGATGGCTTCGGGAGAGTTGAACGTCACAAAGTCGGCGCAGGCCGTGCCAAGCACCTTGCCCGTGAAGTCAAAGATGTCGAGCGCTATGGGGTCGCCCTGCTCGGCAGCCTTGAACACGTCGTAAGAAGTGATTTTATCGGGGTCGAGCTGACGCAAGGGACTATCTTCGGTGCGTTTTGAAAGGATTTCACGCGCCGTGCGTGCCACGCCCGTGGCAGAGCAATAGGTTTCGAGGCAACCGCTGCGCCCGCAGCCGCAGGGGCGGCCATTCTCTGTGTGGTCGATTACGAAGTGACCCAATTCGCCGGCGAAGCCATCACTGCCGTACACGATATTTCCATCTACCACGATGCCTGAGCCTACGCCCGTGCCGAGCGTAATCATGATGAAGTTCTTCATGCCGCGTGCCACGCCGTAGGTCATTTCGCCCATTGCAGCGGCATTTGCATCGTTGGTCACGCGCGTAGGCACGCCGAGAGCGTCCTGAAAGAGCTGCGCGATGGGCACGATGCCTTCCCAAGCGAGGTTGGCTGCGTATTCGATTGTGCCATTGTAGAAGTTGCCGTTAGGCGCACCGATGCCCATGCCTCGAATTTGACTGATGCCGCCCACGAGGTCGAGCGCGGGCTGCAAAGCCTCAACGCCGGCTTTCACATAGTCGTTGATGTCGGGATAGGCTTTCGTGCTGATGACCACTTGTGCCTTAATCGTGCCTCTTTGGTCTACGATGCCGAACACGGAGTTCGTGCCGCCCATGTCAAGACCGATAACATAGGGCTTTTCGTTTGAGTTGTCCATTATTATTTGTATTAGATTGGTTGATAATTAGTAGGCAAACAAATATATGTGCAAAAATACTGCTTTTTTCATACTTTTTACGTAAGATAAAAGCCTTTTTCTGCACAGATAAGTCCGATTTGTGTTTTTTTAGGAAAAGCGGCACGGCGTTTTTCGGGCGTTCTTCAGGACGCCCTTACAGGACTTCGCCTTTGAGCGTGGCAGAAGATGCGTCCGTGATGCGCACCGTGGCATATTGCCCCGGGCGCAGCGTGCCTCGGTCGAACACCACCACGATTGCTTTCTGCCGAAAGTTCGTTTTGCAGCGCAATGAGTTCTTCGAGGCGGCGCACCTTGACCTCCTCCGGCACGTCGTCGGCAAGGTGCCGGGCAGCGTAGGTGCCGGGGCGCTCGGAATATTTGAACATGAAGGCGGAGTCGTAGCCGCATTCGCGCATGAGCGAAAGCGAGAGGGCGTGGTCCTCCTCCGTTTCGCTGCAATAGCCGGCAAAAATGTCGGTAGAGAGTCCGCAGTCGGGCACGATGCGGCGTATGGCAGCCACGCGCTCCAAATACCATTCGCGCGTGTACTTGCGGTTCATCAGTTTCAAGATGCGGTTGCTGCCGCTCTGCACGGGCAGGTGTATATGGCGGCACACGTTGGACTCTTCGGCGATGACGCGCAGCGTTTCGTCGCCCATATCCTTCGGGTGGCTGGTTGAGAAGCGGATGCGCATCTCGGGCACGGCGCGCGCTACGAGGCGCAGCAAGGCGGCAAAGTCCACTTCCTCCGTGCCGTTGTGCCGTCCACGGTAACTATTCACGTTCTGCCCGAGCAGGGTGACTTCTTTATAGCCGCGTGCAGCGAGGTCGCGCACTTCGGCGAGAATGCTCTCCACGTCGCGCGAGCGTTCGCGGCCTCGGGTGTAGGGCACGATGCAGTAGTGGCAGAAGTTGTTGCAGCCGCGCATGATGCTCACAAACCCCGAAATCTGCGGGCCGCAAAGCCTTTGCGGGATAATGTCGCGATAGGTCTCGGTAGTGGAAAGTTCAATGTTGATGGCTTTCTGCCCCAGTTCGGCCTGCGCCACGAGGTCGGGCAGGGAGAGGTAAGCGTCGGGGCCTGCCACGAGGTCGGCGCCGTAGTCAGTGAGCAACTGCTCCTTCACACGCTCTGCCATGCAGCCCAGCACGCCGATGATGAGTTTGCGCCCCTTGCGGCGCAGGGCGTTGAGGGCTTCGAGGCGGTGAATGATTTTCTGCTCGGCATTGTCGCGCACGGAGCAGGTGTTGAGAAACACGGCATTGGCATCGTCGAGGCTGTCAGTCGTTTCATAGCCCGCCATCTTCATCACGGAGGCCACCACCTCGCTGTCTGCCACGTTCATCTGGCAGCCGTAAGTTTCGATATATAATTTCTTCATTTTGGAGTAGACTAATAGATGAACAGTAATGCCCTATATACGCTTTTTTTTTACCCCCAAAACCCGTCACACCCATCACTACTGCCTTTATCTATCTGTAAATAAATATCTTGCAAGGTGTATGGTTTGCGCTTCAAACCATACACTTGTGACGGGTTTGGAGGTTGCTGCGACCGAGGTCTTACTGTCAATATCAAAAATCCCCGCTGCGCTTGGCGCGGCGGGGATTTGTCTTTTTTAGAAAGAGATTTTTTACTTACGCAGACCGAGCGCCTTGACGATGTTGCGGTAGCGTTCGATGTCGCGGCTCTTGAGGTAGTTGAGCAAAGCGCGGCGCTTACCTACGAGCTTAACGAGAGAGCGTTCTGTAGTATGATCTTTACGGTTGGCTCTCATGTGGTCCGTCAAATGGGCAATACGGTAAGAAAACAAAGCCACCTGGCTCTCAACGGAACCCGTGTCGGTGTTAGACTGTCCGTACTTGCCAAAGATCTCTTTCTTCTTTTCAGAATCCAAGTACATTGTGTGAAAGAATTAAGTTGTTGAAATATTCGCCTTATTTCGTGGCATATCCTGCGCGTGCGAAACCTTTGAGTTGCAGGTCAAACACAAGCGTGGAATAGGCGGGGATGGCATCTTTCGCCACTTCGCCGTAGCCGAGCTGCCAAGGGATATACACCAGCCAGCGGTCGCCGATACGCATGTGCTGCAACACCGTGGCAAAACCGTCCACGGTGGAACCTACGAGGAGATGCGCCGGCGTGGAGAGGGTGGGGCTGAACACGTAGTCGTCGGTCGCATAAAGCCCTGAGTAATCGAACACGTAGCCCGTGGCGTAAGCGTCCGACGGCATCAGCCTTCCCACATAGTTCACGCGCACCGAGTCGGTGCTGTAAGGAAACCCCGTGCCCGTGCCCCTGTCAATGACCTTGCAGCAAATAGAGTCTGTCGTCATGGCTGCGGCGGCGGGGTCGGTAGGCTTTGTCGCGCTGCGAAACGTGCGCCATGCGCAATGCGCTTCCCAGTCATTGCCATACGCCGCTTTGGCCTGCGCCACGGCGGTACGGGCTTCTGCCATACGCTCCGCGAAGTAAACGTTGTTGCGGTTGCACCAATCGTAATGCTCCGTATCGGTTTGTTCCGTTTCTTCGCACGAAGCGAGCGCAGCGGCGGCGAGCAGCGCAAGGCAACTATACATGATGTGCCGCAACAGTGTGGCGGTAAGTTTCATTGAGTCGGGGAGTAAAAATAATTGGCTAATTCTTTTTCAGCAGCGAGGTGATCGACACTTTGTCCTCGATGAGCGCGCGGAGGCTGTCGATGCTCACGCGTTCCTGCTTCATCGTGTCGCGGTCGCGCAGGGTGACGCAGTTGTCATTGAGCGTGTCGTGGTCGATGGTGATGCAGTAGGGCGTGCCCACGGCGTCCTGGCGGCGGTAGCGCTTGCCGATGGAGTCCTTTTCGTCGTAGGCGCACTTGAAGTGGAACTTGAGGCTGTCCATAATCTCGCGTGCCTTTTCGGGCAGTCCGTCTTTCTTGACGAGCGGCAAGATGGCCAGTTTGGTGGGCGCGAGGGCTGCGGGCAGGTGGAGCACGGTGCGCGTCTCGCCGTTTTCGAGTTTTTCTTCTTCAAAGCTGTGGCACATCACGGAGAGGAACATGCGGTCCACGCCGATACTTGTCTCGATGACATACGGCGTGTAGCTCTCGTTGCTTTCGGGGTCGAAGTATTCTATTTTCTTGCCCGAATATTTTGCGTGCTGCGAAAGGTCGAAATTCGTGCGGGAGTGTATGCCTTCCACCTCTTTGAAGCCGAAGGGCATGTGGAACTCGATGTCGGAGGCGGCGTTGGCGTAGTGCGCCAGCTTTTCGTGGTCGTGGAAGCGATAGTTTTCGTTGCCGAAGCCAAGGGCGAGGTGCCAGTTGAGGCGCGTCTGCTTCCATTTCTTGAACCAGTCGAGCTCCGTGCCGGGCTTTACGAAAAACTGCATCTCCATCTGTTCGAACTCGCGCATGCGGAAGATAAACTGACGCGCCACGATTTCGTTGCGGAACGCCTTACCGATCTGGGCGATGCCGAAGGGCAGGCGCATGCGGCCGGTCTTCTGCACGTTGAGGTAGTTCACGAAGATGCCTTGCGCCGTTTCGGGACGCAGGTAAATGGTGGAAGCGCCGTCGGCCGTCGAGCCCACTTCCGTTTTGAAAACGATTTCCTCGTCGAGAATGATTTGCTTGAGCTCTTCGAGGTTCATGTCGTTCATCGCCTTCGCGTAACGCTCGTGCAGGGCGTCGCGCTTGGCCTGGTGTTCGAGCACGCGGCCGTTGGTGGCGCGAAACTGCGCCTCGTCGAACGCCTCGCCGAAGCGTTTGCGTGCCTTGGCAATTTCTTTTTCAATCTTCTCCTCGTACTTGCCGATTTGGTCCTCGATGAGCACGTCGGCGCGGTAGCGCTTCTTAGAGTCGCGGTTGTCGATGAGGGGGTCGTTGAAGGCATCCACGTGTCCGCTTGCCTTCCACACGGTGGGGTGCATGAAAATGGCTGCGTCGATGCCCACGATGTTGTCGTGGAGCAGCACCATAGCCTGCCACCAGTATTGCTTGATGTTGTTTTTCAGTTCCACGCCGTTCTGTCCGTAGTCGTAGACTGCGCCGAGACCGTCGTAAATGTCGCTCGAAGGAAATACGAACCCATATTCCTTGCAGTGCGACACGATTTTCTTGAATACGTCTTCCTGTGCCATGTATATATATAATATTGTGTATGCTTCCTGCGCCGCCTCCCGCTTCGCGCCGGGCTTTACTGCGGCATAATCGGCGCAAAGTTACGAATTTAGGCGCGTTATCCGCTATTTTCTTACTAAAAAACCGCCGAAAAGCGGAATTTTGCCGCCTCCTGTGCACAATTGCCCGCGCAAGCCGCGCGACTGCAAAGGCGCGGCGGTGTAAAACTTGTTAATGCCTTTGCGCTTCCTGCGCAGAGCGTTCGCGGCGCGTTTGCAATCGTTAAGACGACCTTGGGCAAAAGTTTAGGGATAATTAAGACAACGGAAATTTGCTCCTTGATAATTCCGGCGAAAATCAAGGAAATTTTCACGATAAAGCACTTCGGAAAAATTATAAAGGAGCAAATTTTTACGAGCTTGCTTATAATTTTTACGGTCATATAAGATAATTTTTCCGCTCATATAGGATAGTTTGCCCCTAAAAACGCGAAAAGAGGAAAAGCCTGCGCTCTTC
>SFPF01000077.1 GCA_004552155.1 Bacteroidales bacterium | reverse complement strand
TTCTTCACTGGTTAAATGTGATATAAAATTAAAAGCAAATGAAAATTTTATACCTTTGCAGCGTTAAAGAATTTATAAACCTATTAAAACATTATGAAACAAACAATTAGGTGTTTGCTGTGCCTTTTGGTCTCAGCATTGATGTTTGGTGTCTCTGCCTTTGCTCAGGTCACCACATCTGGTCTCAACGGTCGTGTTTCGGATGAGTCGGGTGCTCCGGTTGTAGGAGCTGCAGTAGTTGCAACCCACACAGAATCAGGAACAAAGTATGCGGCCGTGTCTAATGAACAAGGCCGCTTTGTTATTAATGGTATGCGTGCCGGCGGTCCTTATTCAGTAGAGGTTTCCTGCCTGGGCTTCCAGACAGTGACCTACACAGACATCAAACTTCAGCTTGCCGAATCCTTCAGTCTCAATGCCAGCCTCAAGGAAGACAAGCTTATGCTCGGTGAAGCAATCGTGATTGCCACCCCTGCTTCCAAATTCTCTTCTGAGAAGACTGGTGCAGCGACTAACATCTCAAGGTGGAAATTGCCGAAACCGACGGCAAGTACAGCATCACCGTGGACCTGATCACGAAAGACGGCTACGTGGTGACGGGTACGTTTGAGGGCGATATCCCCGTTATGGACCAGTCGGACGACCAGCCCGACGCGCACATCTCCACGCTTACGGAGGACTACGAGCTGACGCTCGACCAAGTCGCCGTATCGCGCATTTGGCATCAGGACAATACTAACGGCTGCGGCCTCTTCCTTGCCGACATCGGTTCGCCTTCCGGGCGCGACCAAAGCATTGTGGACAACGGCGGCGATATCTTCCGCATCGCCTTCCTTACCGCCCCCGATTGCACGGCTGTGCCTGAAGGCGTGTACACCGTGATGCCCAACCGCGAGGCTTCTTCCTTCCAGCCTTATTGCCTCGACCGCGGCCACTTTGAAAACGGCGGCGACCTGACAGGCACGCGCTGGTTCCACTTCAAGGAAGGCTCTTATCTCGTGGCCGACGGCTTGGCTCCGGCTTACGACGGCACGGTGGCATTCAGCCGCAACGCCGACAACACGGTGACCTACAACATCGACGTTATCGACGATGCCGGCTTCCGCATCACGGGCGTTTGGAGCGGTCCCATCGAGGAACTCGAAGAGGGCATCGCTAAGGTGACGCTGCCCAGCGCGGCCGTGAGCTTCATGGACAACGAAACGATCCGCATCAACGGCGCGGCTGCGACCGATGCCGTGCAGGTATTTGCCGCCGACGGCACGCTCATCGCCTCCGGCGCGGGCCTGCGTTCCGTGAGCCTGCAAGGCAGCCCCAAGGGCGTTTACCTCGTCAAGGTTGGCAAGGGCCAGACGATTAAGTTGTTGAAGAAATAATGAAAAATATAATCCTTTTCCTCCTGTTCTACCTGCCGCTCGGCGCTTGGGCGCAGGAAATCATGACCGTCCATAAGACCGACGGCTCGACGGTGGATTTCTACGTGGACGAGGTGCAGCGCGTCACGTTTGCCACGCGCGAACTGGTGAACCAGTACGACCTCAACGGCACGCTCTCCGACGTGACGGCCGTGCTTGAATGGCACGACGGCGACAGCCTCATCTACATGCTCAACGCCACGGGCGAGGGCACTCTCCAGCCCAGTGCTCCCGTTGCCGTGCGCATCGCCGCAGCCGATTTCGGCAAGCAGCTCGCGTATGAGGGTGGCGAAGCCGCCGCGCCTTTCAGCATCATCATAGGAGGCCACCGCGCCGCGCTGCAAAATGCCGTTGTGAAAGTCGCGAAGGACAAGCTCGGCAAGACGCTCACGCTCACCATTGAAGCCAAGATGGCAGGCGGCGGCAGCCTCTACGCCATGTATCGCGGCAGTTTCTCGGTAGACTATGCAGCCAATCAGAGTTGCAGTTATCGCAGCGCGGAAGGTGCGGAAGAGATAGAGGGCACGATGTCGTCGCTCCTGCGCTGCGCCGCTGCCACGGGCACTTCTGTGAGTTTCGGCCTGGGCGATGCTTCGGCGGCTACGGCAGCCGGTATGCGCGCGGGCAGGTTTGGCGTGGTCTTCACGCTTTCCGCCAGCCGCGTCTACTCGGGCGAGATCGACTTGGCAGCCAATCCTTCGGCCTATCAACTGAAAGTATACGACTACCTTCTGCGCACCACCACCGAAGCCGCTTCCTCCACCACGGGTACTATCAGCACGTTGCGACTGGGAGACAATATATATATATGTATCGACGTGACCCTCGAAGGCGGGCTGCACGTGGCGGCATCTTACAAGGGCGCGGCGACCGACGTGGAAAGCCTCGACGAGATGTGGCCGCAGGCAGGCGACACCAACAGCCTGCAAGTCATCGAAGCCGACGGTTCGACCGTGCGCACCGACGTGCCCATTGTGGCTCTGCAACGCCGCGATGGCACGGACGGCATGACATATTTCTATTTCATGAAAAATGAGACGGACGACCCCGAAGACTATTATGTCACCCCTATGCTGAAAGTGCGCACCGACCTTATCGGCACGGGCGAAATAAGTCTTGCGGAAACGGAGGCCAACACTTGGGCGGTGAAGTTCCAAGGTTTCCAACTCTCGTCTGCCGACAACGAATACATGAACCGCATCGACAACGGCACGCTCTCTGTCACACCCAACGCCGCAGGCGATGAAGTAGAAGTTAGATTGTTCCTGCGCAACAGCTACCGCACGCCGTGGGGCGGCGACACGCCTTCCGGCACAATGGACTACCTGAAACTCTATTGGAAAGGCAATACCAGCGCATATACAGGAAGTAAATAATGATTTGAAGTAAACAAGTACATCTCCATTAATGAAAAAGACTATCATATCGCTGCTGCTCGGCCTCACCGCCGGCACGGCATTGGCACAAAAACTCTCGCCTGCAACCGAAGTGTACCTGATGCAAAAGGAGCAGGCACGGCAAAGAATCACAGCCGCCAACCCGCAGGCGCAGACGGCGACAGACGACACGGTGAAAGCCTTCCTGCGCATTTCAAGCGATGAGGCCATCGGCCGCCTCGAAGCACTGGGCATTTGCCCCGTGCGCCTCACCGACGACGTGCTCACCGCCGCTATTCCCCTCGGCATGGTGCGCCAAGTGGCAGAAATCAGTGAAATCACACGCATAGAAAAGGGCGACGACGTGCGCCCGCTCATGAACGAAGCACGCCGCAAGACAGGCGTTTCGCAGGTCCACAAGACCACCGACCCCGTGCTGCCGCAACAGTATCTTGGCAAAGATGTGGTGGTGGGCATCGTGGACAACGGCTTTGAGTACGGCCACGCCGCTTTCTACGGCATCGGAGGCTCGCCCTACCGCGTGAAGCGCGTTTGGGACCAGTCGTTCAACTCCGGGCGCGGTCCCGCCGCCTTCGGCTACGGCACGGAGTTCGTGACGCAGGAGGAAATCCTGAGCGCACGCTACGACATGTCCTCTTCCTACCATGGCATGCACGTGGCAGGCATTGCCGCCGGCGGCGACAACGGTGCGGTGTACTACGGCGTTGCGCCGGGCAGCGACATCGTGCTCGTATCGTATGCCAGTTCCGCCACCGACGTGGCCAACGGCGTGCGCTACATCATGGACTATGCCAAATCCGTGGGCAAGCCCTGTGTCATCAACATGAGCGTGGGCATACACAACGGTCCGCACGACGGCACGTCGATTACCGACAAGGTGTTTGAATCGCTCTCCGGCGCGGGCAACATCATTGTCGGCGCTGTGGGCAACGAGGGCGAGACCGCCCTCCACGCCTCCAAGCAGTTTGCCGAGAACGACACGGTGCTCAAAACCTTCATCACGCTCAACTCTTCCAAGGCCGCCCTCGTAGATGCGTGGGGCGACGTAGGAGCCGACTTCCGCGTGGTAGGGCTTGTGGTGGACGAACTGAAAGGAAAAATCCTTGCCCACACCGACACGGTAAGCACTAAGGAACTCACGACCAAGAACTTCAAGTTCACCATGGCGGAGTGCGGTATGGACGCCACCGTCACCATATCCTGCCAGCGCGGTGAATACAACAACCGCCCCAACGCCTACATCGGCTTCACAGTAACCGGCCTTGGCACCAACCGACGCATGGGCTTGGCCATTATCGGCAAGAGTGGCGAAAAGGTAGATCTTTGGAACGCCTCCTACACCGAGTTCAGCGCCGCCGGTAAGGCTGGCTGGACGGAGGGCGACACGCATTCCACCTGCTCCGAACTGGGCGGCACGGGACGCGGCATCATCTCCGTAGGCTGCTGGCAGACGAAAAATGAATACACCACGCTCGGCGGCGTGCCCATGGAACTGAACCTCGGCACGGCGAACGGTTCGGTAAGTTCGTTCAGCAGCCAAGGCCCCACGCTCGACGGACGCATGAAACCCGAAATCGTGGCACCGGGCATGTGCATTGTTTCGGCCATTTCCTCTTACTATGACTATTTCGAGGCCTCAGAGTGTGCCGGACGCTCCAAAAAGGGCGACAACTATTATTATTATGCCGCCAACGGCGGTACTTCGATGGCCGCGCCGTTCATCACGGGTACCATCGCCCTCTGGCTCGAAGCCAATCCGCAACTCTCGCCCGAGGACATCCGTGGCATCTTCTCCCGCACGGCTCAAAACGATGAGTTCACGGCGGCCGCCAAGCCCGGCGGAGCAGGCTACGGCAAAATTGACGCCTATGCCGGTCTCGTAGACATTCTCGGCCTCACGGGCATCAACAGCCCCGTGCTCACCGACCGCACCGCCGACGGTTCCACCGCCCGTTACGCTGAAATCACAGCCGACCGCCGTAGCCGTACCGTCAGCCTGCGCTTCAACGCCACGCCCTGCGACGCACCGCTTTGCGTGAAGGCCTACACGGCCGACGGCCGCGAAATTCTGCGCCAGTCGCTCGGCATCTGCGCCACCGGCAGCCGCCGCACGCTCAACCTGCCCGCCTCCTCAGGCATCTATATTATTCAGATAGAGCCCGAAACTGGCAGTACAGGCAAGCAGCAGGCGAAAATCGCAATGTAATTATATAAATATTTATGCAAGATAATTTGAGTTATCGTGCAGCAGACAGCCGCTACGACGCGCCCGACGGTTTTTACCGCCGCTGTGGTCGTAGCGGCGTTTTGTTGCCGTCTGTCACCCTCGGGCTTTGGAAAAACTTCGGCGGCACCGTGCCCTATGAGCACAGCCGCGAACTGCTGCTCTATGCGTTCGACCACGGCATCTGCGCCTTACGGCTCTGCCGAAACCACCTTCGGGCACGTCATGGAAGACGCCCTGCGCCCCTATCGCGACGAACTCTTCATCGCCACGAAAGCCGGCTACGACATGTGGCCCGGACCTTACGGCAACTGGGGCTCGCGCAAATATCTCATGGCCAGCCTCGACCAAAGCCTGCGCAGAATGCACCTCGACTACGTAGACCTTTTCTATACCCACCGCTACGACCCCAACACGCCGCTCGAAGAGACCTTGCAGGCTTTAGTCGACATCGTGCGCAGCGGCAAGGCACTCTACGTCGGCATTTCGCGCTGGCCGCTCGAAGCCACGCGCTTCGGGTTGGAATATCTGCGCAAGCGCGACGTACCCTGCCTGTGCTACCAGGGACGCATCAACCTGCTCGACCGCGCCCCGATAGAGGAGGGCATACTCGACGAGGTGTGCCGTTCGGGCAGCGGTTTCGTGTCGTTCTCGCCCCTCGCCCAGGGTTTGCTTGCCGGCCGTTATGCCAATGGCATTCCCGACGACTCGCGTATGCGTCGCGACTTCACTTTACCCGAAGACCGCCTCACGCCCGCCCTGCAACGCCGCCTTTCTGCCTTTGCCGCCATTGCAGCACGGCGCGGCGACACGCCCGCCACGCTCGCCCTGCGCTGGGTGCTGGCGCAGGAGGGCGTCACCTCCGTCATCGTGGGTGCAAGCAGCATCGCGCAGCTCGCCGACAACCTTCGCTGCACCTCCGGCACGCCGCTCACAAAAGAAGAGATGAACGAGCTGGAAAGCATATAAGTTACGGTTCTCTATACGCATTTTTTTATCTTGTCCTGAAATAGGTTTGTATACATGCAACGTTTGTGCCTGGAAGGCACTACAGAGCGTAGCGATAGTAACCGGGGACGAAGTCCTCGGATAAGCG
>SFPF01000076.1 GCA_004552155.1 Bacteroidales bacterium | reverse complement strand
GGCCTGAAATGGGGCGATAACGAAGGCGAAAAGGATGTGATCTCCATGAATTATCTGTAATTTATCGCCCGAAATGGGGCTGGATTTACAAAAAAAAAGCGGGCGTGCCTCACGGCAAACCCACTCCAAAAAAAATCATTACTATTAGCTTTTAGTTAATTATTATAAGGATTGTAGTTGTCTAAATCGGTGTCCCAAATAGAACTTTTGCTGTCCGTATCTACTTCCTTCTTGTTCGTCCAAACGGCATCGGTTTCTTTATCTCCATAAGAATATGCCAAAATTGCTGTTTCTGTGTGCAGGTCAAACACGTTGAGAGCGGGACTGATATATATTTTTTTCATAACTTGAAGACTTGTTTTTAGGGGTTATTTTACGATTACTTTCCTTCCGCCAATGATATAAACGCCTTTGGCTGCATGGTTCACGCGGCGGCCGCTGAGGTCGTAAGCCGGCTTGTCGGCTTCGGGGCGGGGTTGCATAATCTGTTCGAGAGCGATGCCCGTTTCCGTGCCGTCGAAACTGAGCACAAAGCCCTGCACGCCGCTACCCGTCAGGTCGTAGAATGCCTTGTTGGCGGGAATGCGTTCCACGCGCGAGGAGGGTCGGAAGAAGCCGAGGCTCTGCGGCGTGACGTTCGACAGGCCGAACACACGATAATTGTTCCTCGTATCATCGGTCAGCGCGATTGCTGTGGTGGTGCCTGAAATGTCGCCCTTCGCCACCGTTCCCGGTACGTTGGAGATGGTGTAGGTCTGATCTACATTGGATCCGTCCCTCACAAGCACTACGCCCGTATTAGCAGGGATAATGTTATCGGTTGCCAAAGTCATTTCCACACTGGTCTGCGCATCGTTTCTTTGGCCGGTATACACTTTTGCATTGGTCACTTCTATGGGATAGTCCACATAGAGCGTGGTGTAGCCATTGCTTTCAAAGGTGTTGTAGGTTATCAGCGAAGAGGGCAGGATTTGTGTGGCCGTGAAGGTGCTGCCGTTGTCGGCACCTCTAATCCAATAGGCAAGGCGCGGATCAGAATCTTGATTGTTATACCAACGTTTGTTCATCTTATATGAAGACTGGCCGTGCTGGCTAATCGAGAAACCGCCGTCAATCGTAGAGGGACTGTTTCCCTGCTGCTGTACATGCAAGTCCCACAACTCTGTATAGCCGGAGGACAATTCGCCAGTGCTGACATAGGGATTGGTATTGCCATCGTTCGATGAGGTCAGCGCAGTGGATGAAATCAGCCTTCCCTTATTGAAGCGGTTGTAAATCTTAAAGCCTTCGTATGGGTTGCCCACGAAAGCCCATTGGTCGGCACTTGAAAGGCTGAAATCTTTATCTGCCGTTTTAAGCGTGATATAGTCTTGTCCCTCTTTATAGCGCATCACCGGCAGGACTTTTGGATTCGCATCATTATCTCGCCCTGCTGTCATCAAATACCACTTGGCATTTTCGAGCGATGTAGAGAAGGCAACGGGTGCGTTCCACGTAACGTCAATATATACCTCTTGCCCCTCGAGGCTGGCTGACACTGTGCCCTCGGGCTTGGTTGCTGCGCAGAACGCAGGGGCTGTGGCAAGGTCGGGATAGACACTGCCTTCCGATCCAGTCTTAGCCTGCCGATAAATCTCCGAACCGTCGATGCGGTACACATAATCAAAGTTCACGGGATTTTGAATTTCCTCCACCTTATAGAAGGAAAGCAGTACGCCGCTCGCAGTGTTGCTGAGAGATGTGTTCTCCCCCGACCAATAGCTAAGGTGCATATTACGATCGGCCGTGCCCGTACCCCCTCCATTCACGTGAAAGAACGTGGTTGAGCTGCCGCCTTCGAATTTGCCGTTTTCCAAACGGACGGAAAAAAAGGGCACATTGGAAATGGGGACTTTGGTATTGAGCGCGAGATGTCCGATGTTGGCATCCGTATTGTTCAATACTCTCTGCACATCCCCTATGCCTTCGCCCCGATGACCCCTTTTAGAAAAATACTTAGACGTTGAGGCAGACTGGATTGTAAAGCTGCCGTCACCCTGCACTTCGAGCTTCCACAGCATTTTTTTCTTTTCGGCAATAGACGCATCTATAGTTTGTCCCGAATAAGTATTTATAGTGTTCGTACTCACGAATCCTGTATACTGCGACGTGTCGTGTTCGTAAAGCAGACCTTGGTTGCCTTTTGCCCACACATTAATTATATACATGCCCGAGGTGATACCTTTAGTATCGCTCACCGGCGTTGAACTGCAAACATAGGTTTGCGCATTGGCTGCCGCATTGCCGAGCAACAGGCAAAGCCCCAAAACTAAAAAAATCTTGATTTTTTTCATAACAGCAAATTATTATACGCTAAATTTTTTGCAAAATTAGTTCTTTCTTATATAATAACAATTCCCCCCCCCGATTTTTAATAAGTTTAACTATATTTACAGCAAATTCGGGAAAAATGAAAAGAAATCGCAGGCCACTTTTGGAGAGCACAGTCCCCGTAAACAAGGATTCCAAACTGACAGTGACGCTATCCGTCACTCTTCGGCGACATTTTGAGATGCGCGAAAAATTATCTACATTTGCATTAGCGAAAGAGGAAGAGCGCAGGCTTTTCCTCTTTTTGCGTTTTTAGCCCCAATTCCCTTATATGACCGCAAAAACTATCATATATGACCGTAAAAATTGTCTTATATGACCGTAAAAATTAGCTCCTTGATAGTTTTCACGAGCCCCTTTATAATTTTCACGAACCGCTTTTTGGCAACGAATTTCTTAAAGAGCGTTTCAATTCTTAACGCATCTAAATCGGCCTTTCTTAATTATTCCAAAATCTTTCCGCCACATTGTCTTAACGATTGCAAAGGAGATTGCCGCGCTCTGCGCAGAAAGGCATTTGCCTTTAACAGATTTTGCAACGGGGCGGGCGGAGCATCAATTTCTTCGCGCCGCCTCATCAACTATTTCGGTTTCACCGGCATAAACCTCCGCCTAACAGCGACTTATTTGCCCTGAAAATTGCGCACACACAAAAAAAAACGTAGATTTGCAAGTGGTAAACCTTAAGGTGGGTTCTATAAATTCCCACCGTAAAAATTTTCAATAATGTTGGGTTGACGTTTTGTCATCTTTTGTTTTCTTTTCGGTCTAAATCGTAAGTCTTATCGGTCACGTAGCTCGCTACGCTCCCTCTTCAACTTACAATTGATCCTCGAAAATAAATCCAAAATCTGCCAAAGCGAATTAATGGAACCCACCTTAAATCTATTCTATTATGACAACCGATTGCAACAACAACCATTTTAGCAGCCATGCCGAAAGCAGCACGGAGCAGCATTGCTCCCTTTCGCAACACCATGAAACAGACAACTCACCAATCGAGGCGGGCATCGTTCAAGAGGAAACAGGGGTGAACGGCGTGTTTCAAGAAGCAAACCTCCCAAAGCAACCCATCGTGCTGCACGCAAAATATGGCCACTGCCATAGTACCGTCTACACCAAAGGGGAATGGGAATATGAGGAAAGCGACTTGGAGGTGAAGACGGGGCGGTTGGGCGACTTCATAGGGTTCTATGGTGTGAAGGTAGAGCGTATCGAGGGCGACATGATAACCTTGGCACACAGAGGCAGCACCTATGTGCTGAAGCCCGGCAAAAGCCTGCAGTTTTATGCCGAGATAGAGGGGCGCGAGTGGAGCGACGGCTGCGTTTACGACTACGATAATTACTCGCTAACGATAACGTGGGATTAGCCCACGAGATTTTTTTGCCAACGAATCACACGAATTCAATGATTGTAGAGATTTTGGACCGCTCTCGCTTGCATTCGTGAAAATTCGTGCGACCGAACAGGTCGCCATTTTAGTCATTGAATATGCTACTTCACAACATCGGCGAGAAATGCCTATTTTTATAAGCAAAATGCATTACTGCGCCAGCACGCACAAAAAAAATACTATCTAATACTCATCAATTCAAATCCTCACCTACTATGAAAAAATCCCTTACCCTGCTCTTCGCGGCACTCCTCGCTTTTGCCGCCGCGTGGGCCGACGAGCCGTTCCGAAAGCATCGGTACGACCTCTTCAAAGTCCTTCCACCTGCAGAAGGAAGCATCGTGTTTGTGGGCAACAGCATCACAGATATGCACCCGTGGGTGGAAAGTTTTCGCGGCGACGAAGGAGCCCTGCCCATCGTGAACCGAGGCAACTCGGGCACCTATTCCACCGAGCAGAGCGCTAACCTTGAGAGTTATTTGGTCAACAAGCCGGAGAAATTCTTTATGATGATCGGCACTAATGACATTGCCACCAGCGGCGGCTTAAACTTTGAGCCGGCACAGGTGCTCGC
This sequence comes from Bacteroidales bacterium, assembly GCA_004552155.1. Classification (GTDB taxonomy): domain Bacteria; phylum Bacteroidota; class Bacteroidia; order Bacteroidales; family Bacteroidaceae; genus Alloprevotella. Next base: position 13,604 of record SFPF01000076.1, on the reverse strand, counting down.
CTACGTCAAGAGCATCGTGAAGCGCGTTCACAAGCGCAGCCCGGAGACGCAGGTCTACCTCTACAGCATCCTCAACAACAACACTTCGAACCGCCCCGCCGAGCGCTGGCTCGAGACGAACCGTTTGGTGAAGGCATTCGTGGACGAGACAAACGAGGATTGGTTGAACTATATCGATCTCTACGACCTGCTGACCGACGTGGCTTCAGGCGGCGTTTGGAGTTACGACGGACTTCACCTCACTGCTGCTTCTTATCAGAAATGGTGCGAAGCCTTTTATGAGCGTGGGCTTTTGTTAGGCAATTGGGGCACGGTCCACCCGACTTATCCCAGCAATGCCTCCAGCTCCCAACAGGACGGAGGATTAACCGGCTCCCACGGAATGCGCGCCACCTACTTCAGCCTGCTGCCCATCTCCTCCGAAGATATCCTCTTCTTCGGCGACGAAGAAGTAAAGAACGGAGAATGGAACGAACTCTTCGGTAACCCCCACTTTAAGAACCGCGGTTCCGGCTGGGGATACGGCGGCCTGAGTCTGACCAACATGAAAAAACTCGTAGAAGCCACCTTTGCCCGGACAGAGGTTGACAAACTGCACCCGAAAGCAGTTCTGCTCTATGCCGGAACTTCCGAAGCCATTGGTTCTGATGACCTGGAAACCGTGAAGCTAAACTACATTCGGGTAATCGAAGCAATAATGGCCGAGGCCCCAGAGGCCAGAATCTTTGTAATCGGCCTCCACCCGACGAACAACGCCACTATCAATACCAGCCGCATCGCCCCGTTCAACGCATTCCTCTCGGAGCTGGGACCGGACCAGGTGAAGTATATAGACTGCTACACGCCTTTCCTCAACGGGGACGTGGCAGACACCAAATACATCAAAAGCCCTCATCACCTATTTCCCGGACGAAACCTTCAACGTGCTGACCGAAGAGGCCGCCGCCGAAAACATCATACAGGCAGAGCGCCGCAACGCCATCGGCCAGGCACTGACTGCCGGGGATATTGTCCCGCTGGGCGAAGGCATGGGACAATATGGCGAAGCCGGTATGGCTGCATTCAATGCCAAAGCAGAGGAGGCCTACGAACTGCTCACTCATGCCTCTATCTCTGAAACGGAAGCCACCAACATGGCAAACGCCCTGAACACCGCACTTGCAGAGGCTTTGAACCTGCCCGCCGAAAGCACAGAGAGCGAGGAGCACTGGTATCAGATGCGCTCGCTGCGCTTGCCCGACTATTACGTTTCCGCCACGGCTGCCGGCGCAGCGGGCGTCGTGGGCTCCAACAGCACGGTCGCCTCTGCCGCTTCGATGTGGAAGTTCGTGAAGCGCACGGACGGCACATTCGACATCATCAACCGCCAGCACGGCACGTATCTCAGCCCCGCCGCAGCCTACGACTCCCAAATCCAAACCGCCACGGCGCAGCCCGCGGCAGGCTGGACGCTGAGCTATGCCAACACGCAGGGCTACTACATCATCAGCAGCGGCACGGTGCAGCTCAATCAGACGCAGGCCGGCCTCAGCTATAAAATATACAACTGGAGTTCGGAGAGCAACCTCGGTAGCGACCGCAGCGACACGGGCTGCCAATTCCTCATCGAAGACGCCCCGGAGCCGGAAGAACCTGCCGGCGTGCTGACCTATACCATTGACAAGCTCAACGGTTCGCTCTACAGCGGCACTACGGAAAACGCCTCGTACAACTCTGTCTGGAAAAGCACTGCCACGCCGCAGCTCACCTTCACGGCGAATGCCAACAACATGAACTGGAAGGACAACAACGTACAGCTTTTCTCCGGCTCTTCGACCAATGCCACGTACACGCTCACCGCCCCCTCGGGCTACGTGATCGACAGCTACAGCTTCACCTTTGCCAACAACGGACACAGCACGGGCCTGACGCTCGCCTTCGCCGGCGGCCCGAACTACACCACATCCACCTCCGCACAGACGCACAGCCAGACAGGCCTTTCCGAATCGAGCGTGACGTTCACCCTTTCGGGAACGAACTTGCAGGGCGTGGTGCTTTCCGACTTCACGGTAAAGATTAAGGCGACCGAACCCCTCTCGCTCCCGACTATCAGCACCGAGGGCGACGTGCATTGGTATTACATCACCAACGCTTCCACCAAGGCTTATTGCACGGGCAAGGTGATGTACTACGACAGCGCCATCGACCGCATGCGCTTCGGCGAGAAGGCTTTCTCGTCCGACCGCGTGTGGAGCTTCTGGCAGCAGGACGGAAAACTCGCCATCAAGAACTACGACGGCGTGTATGTAGGCACGGCGGGCAGCGGCACGGGCTCCAACACGCAGTTCGGCAAGAGCGACACACCCAATTATATATATACTATCTCCGAAGCCTACGACTATTATATCATCAAAGACACGGCCACGGAGCTCCATGCGCAGGAAGCCGGCGCGGTCATCGTGCGCTGGGCGGCTGCAGCCGACGGGGCTTCGCTCTGGAAATTTGAGAAAGTAGACATGAGCCACCCCGAAGCCACCGTTGCCTCGACTACCGTGAAGCAGGGAAAGGTGACGACGGGCATCGGCAACAAGAACCAGCCGATCGTGCGCGCCGCTATCCGCGTGAACGGCGTGGAAGGCTCTAACGCGCTGCAAGCCGTGAAAGGCCGCGTCATCGCCACCGACCCGGCCGACGTAGCAGCCGTGAAGGTGTATATCGCCTCCAACGACCGAGAGCTCTTCGTCGACGAAGAGGGCCTCATGGCATGGCGCGAGGGCAACGGCACGCTCTTCGGCTCGACAACCGACATCGCCGCCGACGGCACGTTTACCGTGACGGGCACGCACGCGCTCACGCCAGGCGAAAACTACGTGTGGATTGCCTACGACATCGCTGAAACCGCCGCAGAAGGCCACACCGTGGACGCTGCTATTACGGCATATACCATCGACGGTGCCGACCGCGCCGAGACCAACGGCAACCCCGACCACGCCGTTACCATCTTCCTCTCTGAAAGCGCCGTGCTGATGCCTTACGACTGCGGCTCGCGCTACTATCGCATTCCCGCCATCACGACGGTGAAGAAGAAACTGGCCGACGGCCGCATCGTGGACCGCCTCGTGACGCTCACCGACGACCGCTTGCAGCACAACGGCGACCTGCCCAATCAGGTATACGTGGTGGCACAATACAGCGACGACCTCGGCAAGAGCTGGACGCAGCCCGTGCGGGTGGCAGGCACAGCCGAACTCGGCGGCGCTCGGCATCATGACTTCCGCAGGCACTTACGGCCACGGCTTCTGGGCATCGACCGCAGCGCAGCCGATGCTCTGGAAGACCATCATCAGCGAAGACGGCGGCGAAACGTGGGGCACGCCTGTGGACCACACTAAGAGCCTCTACGGAACGGGCAGCCCCAACGCCACGTGGAAGGGCGGCTTCTCCGGCTCGGGCGCAGCCCTCCAGAAGCGCGACGGCACGCTCGTGTCGAGCTTCGTGAACCGCCAGGCAGACAATTCGCAAAACTTCTTCTTCTTCATGAGCTTCGACCACGGGCAGACGTGGAGCGTGCAGGGCACGAGCGGCACCACCTCGGCCGACGAGCCTAAGACGCTGGAGCGCAACAACGGCGACCTCTCTATCTTCGTACGCGCTACGGGCTACAACTTCCACAACGTGACGAGCGACAACGGCCAGACTTGGCACTATGCGCCGCAAACGCGCTTCACCTCGGGCATCAGCGGCGTGGCCTGCGACGGCGAATACATGACGTGGTGCTCCACGCTCGACGGCAACCCCTGGAACATCGCCTTCGAAACGCTGCCCAACAGCTCGACAGCACGCACCAACGTGAGCATCTGCCTGTCCACCGACGAGGGCGAAACCTTCGGCTCGCCCAAGACCATTTGCCCCTGGGGCTCAGGTTATAGCACCGCTGTCGTGCTGCCCGACGGCACGCTCGGCGTGTACTACGAGGAGGACGGCTACTACAACGCCCACAACTATGTGCTCCGCTTCGTGCGCATGAGCCTCGACTGGGCTTCCGACGGCCGCTATAAGTTTACGGAAGAACAGCCGTTCCACCCCATTCCCAGCGAATACACCCCGACGGGCATCAACTTTATCCCCGCCCCCACCCTGCCCCAGGACAACGCCATCTACGACCTCTCCGGCCGCCGCGTTTCCGACACCGCAGTGCCCGGCGTGTATATCAAGAACGGCAAGAAGGTTTTGGTAAGATAAAAAGCCGCCCGACGGCATAATGCAAAGAAAGGTGCGCCAAAATTGGCGCACCTTTTTTATATTATTATATATATGTATGTCGCTTAGTAGCTCCTTGCCACGATGACGCGATACTTGGCGGGCTTGCCGCTCACCATATCGTTGCCGAGGTTTTCCTGGCTGTAGCCGTAAGGCACGCAGCGGATAGTGGCCTGCGTCTCGGCCTTGATTTGCGCCTCGGTCTCGGCAGTGCCGTCCCACGGGCAGAGGAAGAAGCCGCCGTCCTTGACGCGCTCCTTAAACTCGTTGTAGTCGTTGCACTCGTAGATGTGCTCGTCGAGGAAGTTCTTGGCCTTAGTGTAGATGTTCTGCTGGATTTCCTCCAAGAGATTGGCAACGTATTCCTCAATGCCGTCGAAGGGCAACGTCTGCTTTTCGAGCGTGTCGCGGCGCATCAGTTCGATGGTGCCTTCGCTCAGGTCGCGGCCGCCCATAACGAGGCGCACGGGCACGCCTTTCAACTCGTAGTCGGCAAACTTGAAACCGGGGCGCTTGTTGTCGGCGTTGTCGTACTTCACGCGAATGCCCATCTTGCGCAGGCGGTCGGCCAGTGCGCCGAGCTTTTCGTCGAAAGCGGCAAGTTCGTCATCGCCTTTATAGATAGGAACAATTACAACCTGGATGGGGGCGAGATGCGGCGGCAGCACGAGGCCGTTGTCGTCAGAGTGGGTCATGATGAGCGCACCCATAAGGCGCGTGCTCACGCCCCAGCTCGTGGCCCAAGCGTAGTCGGGCTGATTGTTCTTATCGACAAACTGCACGTTGAAGGCGCGGCCGAAGTTTTGTCCGAGGAAGTGGCTCGTGCCGCTCTGCAAGGCCTTGCCGTCCTGCATCATGGCTTCAATAGTATAGGTGTCGAGCGCACCGGCAAAGCGTTCGGTTTCGCTCTTCACGCCGCGCACCACGGGAATGGCGAGCACATCGCGTGCAAAGTCGGCATAAACGTCGAGCATCTGGCGGGCACGCTCTTCTGCCTCCTCGCGCGTGGCATGGGCGGTATGGCCTTCTTGCCAAAGGAACTCGCTGGTACGCAGGAACAGGCGGGTGCGCATCTCCCAGCGCATCACGTTGCACCACTGGTTGCAGAGCACGGGAAGGTCGCGCCATGAATGTATCCACTTGCGATAAGTGTTCCAAATCGTCGTTTCGCTCGTGGGGCGGATTATCAGTTCTTCCTCGAGCTTTGCTGCGGGGTCTACCACCACGCCGTCGCCCTCGGGGTTAGCTTTGAGGCGATAGTGCGTCACCACGGCGCACTCCTTGGCAAAGCCTTCCACGTGTTCGGCTTCTTTCGAGAGAAAACTTTTAGGGATGAGCAAGGGAAAATAAACGTTCTGCACGCCAGTCTCTTTGAAACGCGCATCAAGCGCCTGCTGGATCTTTTCCCAAATGGCATAGCCGTAAGGTTTTATCACCATGCAGCCGCGCACGTCTGCCTGCTCGGCAAGGTCGGCTTTTACAACAAGTTCGTTATACCATTTTGAATAATCAACACTGCGCTTTGTCAGGTTTTTAAGTTCTTTTGCCATACTTTCTTATAAGGTATATATAAATATTGCCTGCAAAATTACGAAAAACTTCTTAAAAGTGCGATTTCTCGCCAAGCCAAAGCCAATAAATTCTCTTTGGTCTTTTGGCTTAACGAAATCGTTCGTATCTTTGCCGCGCAAAAAACCATTTATTCATTTATTACCAACCTAAAAACAAACAACATTAGGTGCAGGCGGCGGCGCACTCGGCGCACTCGTAGGCGGCCTCATCGGCGGCGGCAAAGGCGCTGCTATCGGCACGGCCGTAGGCGGTGTAGTAGGCGGTGGCGCTGGCGTGCTCATCGGCAACAAGATGGACAAGGCCAAGAAGGCTGCCGAAGCTGCCAAGGCTCAGGCAGAAGTGCTCACCGACGCTCAGGGCACGCAGTACGTTAAGGCTACCTTCTCCTCTGGTCTGCTTTTCCAGACGGGAAAGTACGTTCTTAGCCCGACGGCAGCACAAGACATCAACAACTTCATCAGCAACCTCAAAGCCGAAGACACGACTTACAACATCGCTATCTGCGGTTTCACGGACAACCAAGGCTGGAAAGGTGCCACGGCTGAGCAGAGCGTAGCCAAGAACCTCACGCTTTCCGAGCAGCGCGCACAGACTGTTCAGACGCAAATCGTTGCCGCCGGTTATCCCTCCGCTCGCATCGTTCACGTTAAGGGCTATGGCGAAAGCAACCCCGTTGCCAGCAACGCAACTGCAGCCGGCCAGGAACAGAACCGCCGCGTAGAAGTTTACATTCTCCCCAGTAAGGAAATGATTGAAGCTGCCAACGCACAGAGCAAATAAGCAGCCTCATAAACAAAAAACTCCATAGGGTGCGCAGCAAGCGCACCCTATTTTTTTTGCCTTTATTTGTCACAGAAGCAGAGGCAGCTCCAAATACCCTCCATACAGATTTCTAAAATACAACAGATAATATTGATACTACATATTTGCATATATTCATTATCAATATTATCCCTTGGAGGCCATGAGTAGGAGCGTTTTTCAAAACGTCCGCCCTGCAATTAGCCCGCAGTCCATTATTTCCTCTTCTTGCATTTACAGCTATTCATTAGCCCTTTCAAGTCGGACCTCCTTGTAACCCTATGCTGCGCTTGCTAACGTGCGCAGCGTGGGGAAGAGGCGAAGCATACGCCTAGGTAAGAACTTAGAAGTAGCCATATCTGAGTGAGGCAAAATGCAACGAGGGCATCGACGTCACAAAATATAGGAGCAAAATATATCTGCCTCGTCCAACTTATCTGCTCACTCACTCGTCTGGTTGCCTACTTATCTCTCGAAAAACATAAATTTTAGGGTAAATTCCAGCCCTTTTATGGTAAATCAGCGTAAATTCATCGTCAAAACCAGTGCTTTTTCAGGCTAAAAGCCGCTCCAATCGCCGAGAAGCGATTTTTTAGAAACAATACGCCGTAACGCTAAATCTTACCTTTTCGACTTATTTTCTGTATGTTACGCGGAATTTAATCTTTTGAGAATAGCGTAAAATCATTCATTCGGACAATAATGCGCAAATGCGCGAAATACGAGGATAATAGCAGGGATATCAAAATTCTCGTTCTTCTCTTAGCAGATAGTTTACTTCGGTGATTTATTTCTGCGCTTTTGTAAATTACATTTATTTCATAACTTTGCTGCCAGCTGTTTGATTATTTACCTCTCCATTCGTTTACCCTTACTTATTTATTGCCATAAACGTAAATTTTATGATTTACCGGTAATTGATTTACGTTTTAATATTCAATATTATACAAGCAGTGTATTTGCGCGTTTCTTGCTCAAAACCAACTATTATTCACGTTTTATTTATTAGATTTGGCGCAGGATTGCCCTTGGCGGCTGCATATTGCCTCCTTATATGGGGATAAACCGTACTTTACTGCCTTTATTGAACTAAAACCCAGTAGGCACGTTTATTTTATTGAAGCAATTTATAGGGCTTGTTACGGTGATTTATGATATTGATTTATGAATTTACATCTTTGCTTGTATCTTTTGTTTACCTTTATAAATTCACCGTCCATTGTTTCGTAAATTCATGTTTGATTTTTGTGATTTACTTTCTTTGCTTATAAGAAAATTAATCTTTATCTTTGTAAAGCGAATGAGGAGGGGCGTTTTTGCGGCTTTTCCAAGTGCACATGGGAAGCAGGTGCGTTTTTTTCATCCGCCCTTCGCTCCCAGTTTTCGCTGGGGACGTTGGCACAGGAACCATACAGGGACAATATTAAGGCGGGTTCTATAAAATTCCATTTTTAAGAATGACCGAGATTACCTGCACGATCCAAAGTTGCCTTATGCTGTTACGGTTGCCGCAGTCACTAATGCGCGAACCTGCCCTTCGCCCCTTTCTGAAAACGACAGCGCCCCACCCTATACATATTATATATATAGCGGCCGCGCACTTTCTGCGCATACGCAGCAAACTGCATATTGCATACATATTGCAAAACGTAAATGCTTAGCATCAAAGCAAACGTGCCTACAAGCAAACAAAACAAAAAGTTAAAATATGAAAGAACGAATCCGTAGAATTATGGAAGAAGCAGGGATGTCGCAAAAGGAATTTGCCGAGCGCCTGAAAATCTCCCCCGCTTCCCTCTCCAACATCTTGGCTGGTAAAACGAGCCCCACAAATTACCACGTGCAGGCCGTGCACAATGCTTTCCCCGACATCAACATCAATTGGCTCTTCTGTGGAACGGGCGAAATGCATACCGCTCCCGCGCCGTCGCCGGAAGCGGACGAATTTGGATTTTCGCTTGAAACGGGCACGCCGCAACCCGGCGTCGTCTCCCCTGCCCCCGCCGGCGGTATCTTAGAAACGCCCGCCGCCCCAACTTCACTTGATGCGCAGACCGCTCGTCCCGCAACTGCGCCGCAGCGTCCCTTGTTCGCGCAAGAGTATGCATCACGGCAGGAAAACGCTTACGCAAAGCCCGCAGGATTTCAATTTTCCCCGACCACTCCCCAGCCGCCCGAAAAAAAAGAAAGGAGAATAAAGGAAATTCGCGTGTTTTTCGATGACGGGACCTTTGAAGTCTTCACTCCTTCTAACAAATAACATTCTAACAAACAATATCTTAAAGAAGCACCCAAGTCAAAAGCGCAGTCCCGAAAGACTGCGCTTTTTTTGACACGCCAGTTTGCGTGAAATAGAATTAAAGTAGGGGCGTTTTGCAAAACGCCCGCCCTGGATAACACGGAGCGGGCTACGCCCTCGCCCGGACAATCCAGAAAAACCCGGAAACTATAAACAAGGAGAACAATGCAAAGAGAATTAAAGCAATATTCAAAAGCGTGGTACGAGAAAATGCAGATGATTTGGCGCGACCGCCTCGACGCAATCTTTGCCGCGAGCGGCAAATCTCGCTATGCAAGCATATCCCAATAAACGCATCGGGGAGCACCAAAAATGGTGCGCCCCTACTCCATGCGGTGCAGGCAATGACTGTGGCGGGCTGTAAGCCCAGTTGTTGCCCCGAGCCCAGGGCAACGCCCTGGGTGAGCGATAATGCATTGATTAAAGTGTCGCGCTCTGTAAGAGCAGCCTTCTTTATGAGGGGCAACGCCCCGTGGCATTGCGTGCGGGTTTACGCGCTCGCCGCGCGTGGCATTTTTGCTGCGCAAAAATGCCAAATGTATTAATCGCGGTCTACGTTTTCCCAGGGCGTTGCCCTGGGCTATGGGCAACAGTTGGGCTTACAGCCCGCCCCAATCATGACAAAAGCAGGAGCGTTTTGCTTTACAACTCTTTCTTTAACTCTTCATACAAATCTACTGGCCCCAAATGCCAATATTTGGTACGCTCCAACGATAGTTTCTTGTACAATTCTGAATGATAGATGCGTGTGAGGCAGTCTTGCAGAGAGTACCCGTAATCATCGTGCAGGTATTCCACCAACCAGTGTATTTTCCCCGGCAGGAGCAAATGGAGATTATCTTGATTTACCTCTATCATATCACTTCTATATGGCACTTTAATATATATATTGCAAAAGTACATTATTCCGAAAATTCCACGAAACCTTTTGCTGAATATTTGGGCAGGCATTGCCTCGCGCGCGTGCGCGTTACGCAATTTTCCCCCCCGAAAAACCTTTCAACCCGTCACTATTAGCGTTATCTCTCTGTATGTAAACCGTTTGCATAGTGACGGGTTTGGAACTCAAACCCGTCACTAACCCGGCACAAACCCGTCACCCCGGCGGCGATGCCGCACGGGGCGGGCCTCGCTATGCACGCATATCCCAATAAACGCATCGGGGCGCACCGAAAATGGTGCACCCCGATGTTTGCTTGGAGTAGGGGCGTTTTGCAAAACGCCCCCTACTTCGTCCCCTACTACTACTTCAATTTCTCATCGAAGAAGCGGGTGATGGTTTTGAAGAGGTGGTAACGGGTGTTGCCGCCGTAGATATTGTGGTTGCGGTTGGTGTAGAGCTGCTGGGCGAAGGGTTTGTCGGCCTGTACGTAAGCCTCGCTCACCTCCACAAAGTTGCGGAAGTGCACGTTGTCGTCCGCCGTGCCGTGAATGAGCAGGAGGCTGCCGGAGAGCTGGGCGGCGCGGCTGATGGGGCAGTCGGCATAGCCCTGGGCATTCTGCTGCGGCGTGCGCATATAGCGTTCGGTGTAGACCGTGTCGTAGTATTTCCAGTTGCTCGGCGCTGCCACCGCTACGCCGGCGCGAAACGCGGGGCGACCCTCGCTCATCGACATCAGCGTGTTGAAACCGCCGAAGCTCCAACCCCAAATGGCGATGCGCTCTTTGTCCACGTAAGGCAGTTTGCCGAGGTAGAGAGCCGTTTCCACTTGATCTTTCGACTCTTTGCCGCCGAGTTGCAAATAGGTGCATTGCTCGAACTCCGCACCGCGTCCGCCCGTGCCGCGTCCGTCCACAATGACATAGATGTAGCCCTTGCCTGCCATATAGCTTTCATAGAGCGCGCCGCCGAAGAAGCCGAGGTTCCACGAGTCGGTCACTTCCTGCGAGCCGGGGCCGCTGTACTGGTACATGATGACGGGATAGCGCTTCGCGGGGTCGAAGTCGCGCGGCTTCACCATCCAGCCGTTGAGCTGCACGCCCTCCGAGGTGGTGAAGGTGAAAAATTCGTGCTGCGCGAGGAGCGGCTCGATGCGCTGCTTGAGGGCGGCGTTGTCCACGAGCGTCGTGAGCAACTTGCCGTCGGCTGCGGAGCGCAGCGTAGTGACGGGCGGCAGGGCAGCGGAGGAATAGACGTTCATAAAGTAGCGCAGGCCCTGCGAGAAGATGGCAGAGTTTGTGCCCGTCTCGGTGGAGAGTTTCTTCTCGCGCCCGTTCTTGTCGGTGCAATACACGGCCTTGCGCAGCGGACTTTCCTGGCGCGAGGCGTAGTAGAACGCTCCCGTCTTGGGGTCGCGGCCGTAGAAATCGGTCACGTCGTAGTTGCCACGCGTCACCTGCTTCACCAGTTGCCCGGAGAGGTTGTAGAGATAGAGGTGGCGGAAGCCGTCGCGGTCGGAGAGGTAGGCGAAATTGTTGCCGAAGAATTTGAGGCTGCCGTAGGCCGACTCTCCGATGTACTTCTTGGCGGTTTCGCGCACGGCGAGGGTGCACTCCGTGGAGCGGGGGTTGCCGATGTAGATGTCCATCTGGTTTTGCAGGCGGTTGAGGGTCACGATGGCGAGTTTGTCGGCATTGTCGGTAAACTTGATGCGGGGCACGTAGCTGTCGCTATCCATGGGCACCTTCATGGTGCGCGTCACGCGGTTTTTGATGTCGAATGTCAGCACCGACACGGTGGCGTTGCGCGCGCCTGCCACGGGGTATTTGTAGCGGTACGAGCCGGGATATTCGTCATACTCCATGCGCTCGGGACTCAAGCCCTTGAATTCCTGCATGTCGTAGATAGGCACTTGGCTCTCGTCGTAGCGCACCCAGGCGAGCATGGTGCCGTCGGCGTTGAAGTCGAAGGAGCGGTTTGTGGAAAACTCCTCTTCGTTCACCCAGTCGGGAATGCCATTGATGATTTCGTTGAACTTGCCGTCCTTCGTCACCTGGCTCTCCGCGTTGCCGTAGAGCAACTTGACGAGGAAGAGGTTGCCGCCGCGCACGAATGCCACCTGATTGCCGTCGGGCGAGAAGAGCGGCACCTGCTGCGGGCCTCCGTCGGAGAGGGGCTCGAGTTTTCCCGTGCGCACGTCATATATATAATATACGGCGGTGAACGATCGGCGGTAGATGGCTTTCGTCTGCGTCTGGATAAGGATGCGGTTCTCGTCGGGCGAGAGCACGTAGCCGTCGAAGCCTTTGAGTTTCACGCCCTTCGCCTTCTCCACGTCGAACACGGTGCCAATTTCCTTGCCCGTCTTGAACGAATGGCGCACGATGCGCTTGCGGTCGTCGGAGAGTCGCGAATAGCTTTCGCCGTCGGCCATGGGCGTCACGCCGTAGACGTAACTGGGCGAATAGATGCCGCCCGTGATGTCTTTGAGCGCGAGCGAGTCGGCCGTGGCAGCCGCCGCAGGGGCGAGGCAGAAGAGCACGGCCGAGAGGAGAATCATGATTTTTTTCATGGGTATAAAAATGAATTTTAATGAGTTTCTTACTGCAAATCTACACTATTGTAACAGAATGGGCAAACCTTAATTGAGAAATTCGAGGAAGGGGGCAGAAAGTAGGGGCGTATAATCTGCCTTTCAGACACTTGATCACCCAATTTTCCCCGCATATAATTTCTGCTTTCAGGCAGATATTTTTTATTTTCTCGGACTAATTTTTTCCTTTCCTATAAGATATTTTTTATTACAAACTTTGTAACGCATGTTACAAACTTGCTAACACATATTACAAAGTTTGTAATACATGTTACAAAGTTTGTAACAAACTTTTTCTGCGCAGATAATGAAAATTATCAGGCAGGAAGGAAAAATTTGCTTGGGGATAATGAAAACTATCTCGGGCATCGGGGCGCACTGAAATGGTGCGCCCCGATGTATGTTTGAAGTAGCCACGTTTTCTCGCCGTGGCAGAATATTCAAGCAAGTTTGAACTCTGCCCATTTGGCTTAACGGAAACGTTCGTTTTCAACAGACGTTTGGCTGCGGTTCAGCATAATCCAAGTAAACTTGGCTTCTGCGCTCGCCTTGCACAAACGTTGAATTCGTGAAATTCGTGAGCAAAAAACTCATAATAATCTGAAAAGACACATTCACAAAGGTCATTTCTAAATGAAAGCTCTTTTGCTGTCGATTATTTTGAATATATTTGCGTTCAAATGAAAGATATTTGCAAATGAAAGATTTGAATCGCATCTAAGTTGTACCCGTCGAAAAGAAACGGACGGCGAAGTGGCTTGCAGAGGACCTTGGTAAAAATCCGGCTACTGTCAGCAAATGGTGCCCCAACGTTTCACAACCCAACCTATACACATTAGACAAGATTGCGACACTGCTTGATATTGACAAGCGAGAGCTCATAACAGGCGAAAAACTTTGTGATTAAGGAGAATATTTATTATGAAAATTGAAAGGGTGACAACATCGGATGCAGAGGAACTGCTTGCCATTTATGCACCTTATGTGACAGGCACGGCAATTTCTTTTGAAACCGAAGTGCCGTCGGTGGAGGAATTCAGGGGAAGAATTGAAAAAATTTCTTTAACATGGCCACAATCTAATTTTTTCCTTGATACAATCAAACAGAGTGGTAATGTAAGAGATTATGCAATTTGCAGGACTTTCATTGATTCTGGAATGAGGCTAAAGGAACTTGTGCTTTTAAACAAGGATGATATTCAAGTTCCTATTGATGAAAA
>SFPF01000075.1 GCA_004552155.1 Bacteroidales bacterium | reverse complement strand
TCAGCCGAAAGGAGAACCCAAGGGTGTATAACATCGTGGAAAACCTGTGCATGACCTGCGGAATGGACATGCCCAAAATCAACGTTATCGATGACCCACAACTCAACGCCTTTGCCAGCGGCATCAACAAAGCAACCTACACAGTGACGGTGACCACAGGACTGCTCAACCTGCTCAACGACGACGAACTGGCAGGGGTCATAGCCCATGAACTTTACCCTCCAACATACCCTCGCCAGCGGCAACGCCCGAGCAGGTATCATCGAAACCGACCACGGCAAGATTGAAACGCCGATATTCATGCCTGTGGGGACGCTCGGCAGCGTGAAAGGCGTGCACCTGCGCGAACTCACTGGCGACATCAAGGCGCAGATTATCCTCGGCAACACCTATCACCTCTACCTCCGCCCGGGGCTGGACATTATAGAAAAGGCCGGCGGCCTGCATAAGTTCAACGGCTTCGACCGCCCCATGCTCACCGACAGCGGAGGCTTCCAGGTGTTTTCCCTCACGGGCATTCGCAAACTCTCGGAAGAGGGCTGCGAGTTCCGCTCCCACATCGACGGCAGCAAGCATTTCTTCACGCCCGAGAAGGTGATGGACATCGAGCGCACCATCGGCGCTGACATCATGATGGCTTTCGACGAGTGCCCGCCGGGGACGGCAGACTTTGCCTACGCACGCAAGAGCCTCGACCTGACACACGGCTGGATGAAACGCTGTTGGAAGCGTTTCCATGAAACAGAACCGAAGTACGGTTACAGTCAGGCACTCTTCCCCATCGTTCAAGGCTGCGTCTATCCCGAGCTGCGCCGCGAGAGCGCCAAGTTCATGAGCGACTTCGGCGCGGAGGGTTACGCCATCGGCGGACTGGCCGTGGGCGAGCCTGCGGAAAAGATGTACGAGATGATTGAGGTGGTGAATGACATTCTGCCCACCGACCGCCCGCGCTATCTCATGGGCGTTGGCACGCCGATAAATATCCTCGAAGCCATAGAGCGCGGCGTGGATATGTTCGACTGCGTGATGCCCACGCGCAACGGCCGCAACGCCATGCTCTTCACCGCCGAGGGCGTGCTTAACATGCGCAACGCCAAATGGGCGGACGACTTCTCGCCCGTCGACCCCTGCGGACACGCTTTCGTGGACACGCAGTACAGCCGCGCCTATCTGCACCATCTCTTCAAAGCCAAAGAACTCCTCGCCATGCAAATAGCCAGTATCCACAACCTCGCGTTCTATCTCTGGCTCGTGGGCGAAGCGCGCAAGCATATCCTCGCCGACGACTTCGCGGCCTGGAAAAAAGACATGGTGGAACGCCTCGGCAGAAGGCTGTAATAGACTTATTTCTGACTTTGTAATATTTTAGCGATGAATACAAATTCTACAATCAATGCACAGGTATTTCAGTGTCTAAGCTATATTGCTGACGATGAGATATCAAAACAAAAATTTTGTAAGGATATTGTAGAAGTCTGGCAGCAAATGGAAGATGCAAAAGCAGGAAAAATTAAAGGCACATCTTTAAAAGAATTTCTCAATGAATTACATGTTGGTTGAGTTAAGTGTTAAGTGCCTGGAAGGCACTACGGAGCGAAGCGACGGTAACCGGGGACGAAGTCCTCGGATAGATGCACCGATGACGATGTGCCTGGCAGGCACTACGCCAAAGGACACGTACTTAATACATAGCCACAGGTGTACAGTCTCTTTTCTTTCTAATTCAGCTAACAGGTAAAAAAAATAGACGATGCCCCAATCCCTGAATGCAATTAAGAAAATGCCCCGAAAGATATGGCGGGCTGTGGCGGCTGTGATAGATCACTATCGCATCAGGCGCATTGACCGCTACATCATCAGCAAGTTCCTGAGCACGTATATCTTCCTCATCGCCATCATCGTAGTCATCGCCATCATTTTCGACTACAACGAGAAGATTGATAAGTTTGCCTCGAGCAACGCCACGTGGCAGCAGGTAGTGTTTGACTACTACCTGAACTTTGTGCCGTATTTCGTAAACCTCTTCAGCCCGCTCTTCGTTTTCATCGCCGTAATCTTCTTCACCTCAAAGCTGGCCGACAACTCCGAAATCATCGCCATGAAGTCAACGGGCATGAGTTTCAAGCGCCTACTCCGCCCTTATTTCTATTCCGCCGCGCTCATCGCCCTCTGTACCTTTATGCTCGGGGCGTATGTCATTCCGCGCGGCAACGTGGAGCGCGTGAACTTTGAGAACACCTACATCAAGAAGAAGACCGACATCACCGCCGTCGACAACGTGCAGATGCAGGTAGACACGGGCGTGGTGGCATATATCACCCACTTCGACAACACCAACAAGAGCGGCTACGGCTTTTCGCTGGACAAGTTTGTAAACAAAAAACTCGTGTCGCACCTCACAGCGCAGAATATCCAGTACGACACGCTCTCGGCCCGCCGTTTCAGTTGGACGCTGCGCTATTACACCATACGCACGCTGAAAGGCATGCGCGAGGAAATCACCAGCGACGAGCGGCTCGACACAATAATTATAATGGAGCCGAAGGACTTCTTCTACGTGCGCGGGCAGCAGGAAACGATGACCGTGCCGCAGCTAAGCGAGTTTATCGACCGCCAGCGGCTGCGCGGCGCGGCGGGCATCAGCACCTTTGAGGTGGAATACCACAAACGCTTCGCCATGCCCTTCGCCGCCTTTATCCTCACCCTCATCGGCGTGAGCCTCTCCTGCGAGAAGCGCAAGGGCGGTATGGGTACGAGCATCGGCATCGGCATCGCGCTGAGTTTCTCCTACATCCTCTTCCAAACCATCTCGTCCACCTTCGCCCTCAACGCCGGACTGCCGGCAATGATAGCGGTGTGGATACCCAATATATTATTCGCCATCATCGCGTTTGTGCTCTACCGACGCACGCCGCAATAAGAAAGACTTATGGAAACAGAAAAAGATACGACACAAGAAGAAACCGTCTATTTTGAAGACCTCGACCTGAGCGACGAAGTGCTCGACGCGCTCTATGACATGCGTTTCGAGAAATGCACGCCCGTTCAGGCAAAATGCATTCCGCCCCTCTTGGAAGGGCGCGACGTGATTGGCATCGCGCAGACCGGCACTGGCAAGACTGCTGCCTATCTCCTGCCGATGCTCACGCTGCTGCGCCGCGAAAGCCACCCCGCCGATGCCGTGAACTGCCTCATCATGGCACCCACGCGCGAACTGGCGCGGCAAATCGACCAAGCCCTGCAAGGCTTTTCTTATTATCTCGACAT
The DNA here is from genome assembly GCA_004552155.1 of Bacteroidales bacterium. GTDB lineage: Bacteria > Bacteroidota > Bacteroidia > Bacteroidales > Bacteroidaceae > Alloprevotella. Next base: position 6,161 of record SFPF01000075.1, on the reverse strand, counting down.
CAACGGAGTGGCCGTTTACGGCGGCAACGACGGCACGCGCTACGAACAGGAACGCCGCAGCCTCTCAGCCGGCGCCGACTCGCCACGCCCGGCCGCCTCATCACGCATCTCAGCCTCGGCACGCTCGACCTTAGCCGCACCACGCACCTCATCCTCGACGAGGCTGACCGAATGCTCGATATGGGTTTCTCGGAAGATATCCTTACCATTGCGGCGGCCATGCCGAAGGAGCGCCAAACCATTCTCTTCTCCGCCACCATGCCGCCGCGCATCGAGCAGCTGGCCACGTCGATCATGCGCGACCCGCAGCAGATTAACATCGCCGTGTCGAAGCCGGCAGAGAAGATTGACCACAGCGTCTATGTGTGCCGCGACACCGACAAGACGCGCGTCATCCGCCACATCTTCGATGAGAACCCGCCCGAGCGCGTCATCGTGTTCGCCTCTTCAAAATTGAAGGTGAAGGAACTGGCGGCGGTGCTTGCCAAGACTTACGACGGAGTGGCGGCGATGCACTCCGACCTCGACCAGAAAGACCGCGACGAAGTGATGCAGCGCTTCCGCGCCCGCCACGTCAAGGTGCTTGTGGCGACCGACATCGTGGCGCGAGGCATCGACATCGACGACATCACGATGGTCATCAACTATGACGCGCCGCACGATGCCGAAGACTATATCCACCGCATCGGACGCACCGCCCGCGCCGGCCGCGCCGGTAAGGCCTTTACGCTGGTGGGCGAACGCGACCGCTACGCGCTTTCGGGGCGCCGCGCAATGCCGACGGACGGAAAGGAAGAGGCGGAAGAGGGCGCGGACAGGGCGACCGCCATAGAGGCAAACCCCAAAACAAGCAGGGCGGCAAACCCAAAGGCGGCCGCCGCAAAACCCCGCAGCAGGGGAAGCCTAACAAAGGCGAATAAAACAGCATAAAGCAGCGCGGGCGAACACGCATTCATTCGCCCGCGCAGCCGATAATGTCAAGAAATGGTGCATGTAAATGAACTAAAATTGAACCAAGAGTCACAAGGGTTTATCGGCAGTTTATGCTTTACTTTGCAGGCGATTAAGAAAAACCTTGTCCAAATGGGAAAAACACAAGCGGAAAGAAATTATCTCGCAATCCTGAAAGCGGAGATAGAGGGCATTTACGGCACACCGCTCCAATCGCCAAAGAACTTTACCGAATGTTGCAAAATCATTACAGCAAGAACGCACAAGACTGTAAGCAACAGCACCATGAAACGCATCTACGGCTATGTGCAAGCAGGCAATAACTATATGCCGTCGACGTTTATCCTCAACACTTTATCAGAATTTGCCGGCTATAAGGACTTCCGAGAGTTTTGCAAGCACTGCAAAATGATGGAGCAGACGCAGGGAGACGCAAACATGAAAGATATATTGACGAAAACGGCTGAGCATCTGGAATGTGCCACGAAGGGACTGTATCAATTGTGCATTATTTTGGGCATAAACATAACCCGTAATAGGGGGAATAAGATATTCTTTACGAAATAATTCTTAACTTCGCAGTCGATTAAGGAGAGGCGAAGCCGATAAGACTGCGACATTTTCAAAATAAAACAAATCGACATTGTCTCAAAAAGGTATTGCCGCAACTGTATAAGAGCATGGTAGAACTTTCTGACGAACAGACTAAGGAGAGGCTGATCTGCTCGCTGTTAGCCAAGATTGAAGAAGTGAGCGGGCGCAAAATGCAAACGCCAAGAGACTTCGACTTGCTTAGCGCAAGCATTTACCACAGCACGAACAATCTGATTAACCCCTCCACGCTCAAGCGCATTTTCGGTTACGTGAAAAGCGATGCCAAACCGCGCGAAACTACTCTCGACATATTATGCCGCTACGCCCGCTACGGCAGTTGGCAGGATTTTACCAATAAAGAGCGGCAACTGAAAGAGAGCGAAAGCGTGCGCTTTTTTGGGAAGCAGCTTCTGGCAGAGGAACTGCGCCCGAAGGAGCGGCTGCGCCTCACGTGGTTGCCCGATAGAGACGTGACGATTGAATATTTGGGCAACGATAGGTTTAAGGTAGTGGCCGCTGCAAACAGCAAACTGCGCGTGGGCTACACGTTTGACTGCCCGCTGTTTATCGAAAACGAACCGCTCTACATGACTAATCTGATAGGGCCGGACAACCGCCCTGCCAACTTTGTGTGCGGCCAGAAAAACGGGGTTCAGTTTGAGTTAGCCAAGTGATAGTGCCGCACAATATATAATATATATTATCGCGTGGGTTGGATTAACTGAAATCTCAGGTCTCACGAGTAGGGGCGTTTTGCAAAACGCCCGCCCTATACGCCGAAAGGCTAAATCAATGAGCCAATCACTTCCAGGCGTTTTGCAAATAATAAAAGCACCGGGCAAAGGGTCAAATCCTTTGCTCGGTGTTGTTCATTTTGAGCATTTCCTTGGGCACAGCCTTACGCACACTCTCGGCCAAAAGGCTGCGCAGGGCGTTGCGGACAAAGCCGGGCGCAGTGAGCAGCAGGATTTCGCGCGTGGGAATGGGTATGGCAAACGGGCGGACGAGCTGCCGCTGGTCGGCGGAGAGTTGCTGCAAAGCCAGTTCGGGAATAAACGTAACGCCCTGACCGCTCTCAACCATGCGCATAAAGGTTTCGATGCTGCCGAGGGTGTAGGTGCGTTTGCTCTGCCGCGCGGACTTGAGGTTGCAGAACTTGACGAGCTGGTCGCGGAAGCAGTGTCCCTCGTCCAAAAGCCACAAAGGTTCGTCCACGAGGTCGGCCGTCTTGATACTGCTATGGTCGAAAAGCTGGTCGCCGCGCGAAACGTACGCCATGAACTGCTCGAAATAGAGCGTTTCGGCATCGAAGCCGCCGAGGTCGCCCGTTGCCACGAGTATGGCGGCATCGATTTTGTGGTCTGCAAGGGCTTCTTTGAGTTGGGCGGTTTTTAGTTCTGTGACGCGCAGGTCGAGTTCGGGGTGGGTGGCGCAGAGTTTCGGGAAGAAGCGCGGCAGCAGGTAAGGGGCTATGGTGGGAAGTATGCCGAGGCGGAAGGTGCCGCCTACATCGCTGCGCTCTTCTGCCACTATGTGCCTGATGCTATCGGCAGCAAAGAGCGTTTCACGGGCTTTTGCCACGATTTTCTGCCCCAGCGCGGTGGTGCTGACGGCGTGGGCGGTACGCTCGAAAATCTTTGCGCCCAGCTCTGCTTCGAGTTTCTGCACCATTGCGCTAAGCGTGGGCTGCGACACGCGGCACTCATCGGCAGCGCGACCAAAGTGCTTGCATCTATCCACGGCAAGCACGTATTCAAGTTGCTGTAAAGTCATATATTATCTGTATCAACTTTGGCAAAGTTAGGCATTATCTTAGAAGCAAAACGGCTTATTATTGAAAAAATCTATCATGAAATATATTTTTTCTGTTGCAAGATAATTCAAACAGAAATATCTTTGCAGTGGAAAAGAACAAAAGCAAGTATTAACCCCTCAAAAAAACAACAGACATGAGAAGCATCACAACATTCGACATCCAGTACGCCCACCGCTTTTACGGCTTTAAGGGCGAAGCACAGTACCTCCACGGACACACGGGCGTGCTGACGCTTGAAGTGGAAGACAGCGTAGAACCGGGCGTGAACATGGTTTACCCCTGCAACGAAATCCAAAAGGTGGCTTGGAGCGTGCTCAAAAACTTTGACCACGCGCTCGTGCTCCGCCAAGACGACCCGCTGCTGCCCGCCATCCTCGACGTTTACGAGAAGCAAGGCATCAAGAACGGACACCCGCAGAACACGATGAAAGGCGAGGCCTTCAAGACCGAGCTTTGCACGGCTTATCCCGACTGCCGCCTTGTGGTGACTAAGGAAACGATGACGGTGGAAGGTATGATCAAGATGGTTTACGACCTGCTGAAAGACAAACTCAACATCGCCAAGATTACGTTTACGAGCGGCGTGAACGCTGCCACGGCCGAATTCCCCGTAACCAAGAGTATCGACCGCTGCCCGCTCTGCGGCATCGCCCTCAACGATGACGGCGTTTGCCCGAAATGCGGTTACAAAAAGCACTAATCGCAACGACTTGCAAACTTATGGGATGCTCCAAACGGGCATCCCATATTTATAATAGTGGATTTTCTTACGAGATAAATCAAAAAACAGCCCGCAAAAGTTGAGTTTCTCCCTAATGTTGCATAATTTTGCAGTAAATGCACTTTGCACGTAAACTTCAAACTAAATACTATGTTCAAACAAATCATCAATGGCCGCATTCTCACGCCCCAAGGTTGGCTTGAAGGCGGCTCGGTTATCGTGGAAGACGGCAAAATCGCCGAAGTTAGCAACAATAACTTCGCTATCGAGGGAGCAGAAATCATTGACGCAAAAGGCTGCGACATCGTGCCGGGCGGCATCGAAATGCACGTGCACGGCGGCGGCGGACGCGACTTTATGGAAGGCGAAGAAGAGGCTTTCCGCGTAGCGATTGATGCGCACATGCAATACGGCACGACGAGCATCTTCCCCACCCTCTCTTCCTCCACAGTGCCTATGATTGAGAAGGCTTGCGAAACCTGCACGAAACTGATGGCAGAGCCTAACAGCCCTATACTCGGTCTGCACCTCGAAGGCCCATACTTCAACCCCAAACAAGCCGGCGCGCAAATTCCTGAATGGATTAAAGCACCTGTAAAAGAGGAATACGAGTACCTGCTCGAAAAATGGCCGTGCCTGAAGCGCTGGGACGAGGCTCCCGAACTGGAAGGCTCGCATGAGTTTATCAAGTGCTGCTGCAAGCACGGCGTCCTGCCCAGCATCGGACATACACGCGCCAAATACGACGAAGTAGCTGCCGCCAACGAACTCGGCATGACCCACGCCACACACTTCTACAACGCTATGCCCGTAGTTTACAAGAACCGCGAGTTCAAGGAAACGGGCACTGTGGAAAGCATCTTCGCCCTCGAAAACATGACGGTGGAGATGATTGCCGACGGTATACACGTGCCGCCCGTGATGCTGCGCATGATTTACCAAATTAAAGGCGTGGAGCGCACAGCACTCATCACCGACGCCCTCGCCTGCGCAGCCAGCAAGGACGACACAGCATTCGACCCGCGCGTGGTGCTTGAAGACGGCGTTTGTAAACTGGCCGACCGCTCCGCCCTTGCAGGCAGCATCGCCACGATGGACCGCCTCGTACGCACTTGCGTGCAGCAGGCCGGAATTCCGATGGAAGACGCTTGCCGCATGATCAGCGAAACGCCTGCCAAAATCATGGGTGTTTACGACCGCAAGGGCTCACTTGAAAAAGGCAAGGATGCCGACATCATTTTCTTCGACAAAGCTCAAGAACTCACGTTCGTGATGCAAATGGGTCGCATCGTGCGCAATGAATTGTAAATAGAACTATTTATTAATACTAACCTAATCCCAACACACAAATGAAAGAATTGAAAGGAACGCAGACGGAAAAGAATCTGCAAATTGCATTTGCCGGCGAATCGCAGGCACACACGAAGTACCAGTACTATGCTTCTAAGGCAAAGAAAGACGGTTATGTTCAGATGGCAAACATCTTTGAAGAGACCGCTCACAACGAGAAAGAGCACGCTAAGATTTGGTTTAAACTCCTGCACGGCGGTGCTATTCCTGGCACAAAAGCAAACCTTGCAGATGCAGCAGAAGGCGAGAACTACGAATGGACGGATATGTATGCCGGCTTTGCTAAGACTGCCCGAGAAGAAGGTTTCCCTGAAATTGCAGACAAGTTTGAAATGGTAGGTGCTATTGAAAAGCATCACGAAGAACGTTATCGCAAGCTCCTTAAGAATATTGTGGATGCCGTTGTATTCTCTCGCGATGGCGATTGCGTCTGGCAGTGTGCCAACTGCGGCCATATCGTAATCGGCAAGAAAGCCCCCGAAATGTGCCCCGTTTGTGCTCATCCCCAAAGCTATTTCCAGCTTAACGCTGAAAACTACTAATCGATTATCTCTGATTACAACTCAATAGTAAAAATCCCGGCAGAATTCTGTCGGGATTTTTATTATGCATGAATAAGACGAAAAAAAAAACCTGCATCCGTATTTTATTACAAATGCAGGTTCTTTCATCTAAAAGCTGGCGGCGACCTACTCTCCCGCGGGTCTGCAGTACCATCGGCGCGGACGG
>SFPF01000074.1 GCA_004552155.1 Bacteroidales bacterium | reverse complement strand
GGCGAGCAAAAGCGAACGCTTTTGGCTCGGCGTGAAGCCCTGCGGCAGACCCGACAGGGCTTCACCAACCGCAAGTTGTTTTTATCGGTTTTTATCCCCGCAAAACGCAAGCACATTTCATCGCCGCCGTGCGCAGCGAGAGCGGACGCTGGCGCTACGCCCTCTTTGCCGCGGCTTACACCACGGTGATTGCCTATCTCGCGGCGTGGGGAACGTATATGCTCTTTAGATAAAAACCAGTAAAAACAACTTGTTCTATGTGAAGCCCAAAGGGCACGCCTTAGCGCAGAATGTCCGAGCCTGTGAGCCGGAAGCGGCTCACGCCTCGCGCATTCTGCACAAGGCTGCGGTCGGTTCCCGCCCGCTTCACACAGAACAAGGGAAAAACCGAGAAAAACCGCACAGCACTCATCTTATATCACCACAAGGTCTCACGGGTTTTTAATGGTTTTTTCTCTTGCGGTCGGTGAAGCGGCCGTTTACTAACGGCGAGCAAAAGCGAACGCTTTTGGCTCGGCGTGAAGCCCTGCGGCAGACCCGACAGGGCTTCACCAACCGCAAGTTGTTTTTATCGGTTTTTATCCCCTCATAAACCAAACACATTTCAACACAAAAACTAAACTATGCACTTCCGTAACATCATTTTCCCCCTTTTCCTGCTTACCCTCCCCTCCCCCGCCGCCGCGCATGATGCCGACAGCGTTTGCACGCGGCGCATACACTGGCATGCCGACGCCATGAGCGAGGGGCAATGGAACCTGAAGGACGGACGCGCGGGCTGGGCCAACCTGCTCTCAGCAGGCATGGACGTGGACACCTGGCGCGGCGGCTGCGCCGAGATTGGCGCGCTCGCAACGGGACATATCGGGCACGCCGTGGCGGACGACTTGCAGGACTTCAGCAACATCAACGCCGAAAACCGCGCCTTCCGCCTCATCCATCTCGGGCTGCGCCAGGAGTGGGACAAGAAGATTAAAGGCTTTGTGTATTTCGGGCGCGACAATTTCGCCATCGGCGTATATCCCGAAGCCGCCCTCGGCATACACGCCGAAATAGCCCCGTCGGACCGCTGGCTTATCAGGCAGAGCATCTACAACGGCACGGCCTCCGACCGCCTCAGCCGCCAGTTTCGCTTCTGCCCCAAGAGCGACGGCTTCGCCGCCATGGGCAGCGTGACGTTCAGCCCCGACTGGCTGCCCAAAGGCAAGGGGACGGACGGCGAGAGCGACTGCGCCTTTCAGCCTGCCTACGTGGTGGGCTACATTGCCGGGCGGCAAGCCGACGAAGAAACGGGCAGACTCATCGGGGGCGGCAGCGTGTGGACCAGCATCGACCAGCCCCTCTTCACCCTGCGCCGCACCACGCTCGCGCTCTTTGCAACGGGCGGCACACGGATAGGCAGGCTCAACGCAGCACGCGGACACTGGGCAGCCGGACTGCTGCTCGACGGACTGACGCGGCGGGGCGGCACACTGGGCATCGGCGTGAGCCGCGCCTATTATGCCGACGGCCACGAGACCGACCTTGAAATCACCTCTTCCCTACCCCTCTGCCAATGGGCGCAACTGCAACCCACGCTCCACGTAGTGCGCACCTGCGGCGAAACGGCATTGATCGGCGCGTTGCGCCTGTGTATCTGCCTCGGAAACAAATAAACGAATGCCGCCCCGGTTGCCAGTGCAACCGGGGCGGCATGTTTTTCCGCAATCAATGCTGCTTATTTTTTCTTCTTAAACACATGGCCGTGACTGGGCTGGGAATACCAGTTCCAAAATTCGGATTTGTGGACATTGCGCCCCCAACTGCCGAGCAAGGGATAAGACGTTTCAACGTTTACCCGCTCCAAAGACCAATCCCAATCGCCAGCCACGCAAAGCACTTGCGGTATGTCGTGCTGATCGCCAAGCATGATGTTGCTGTTAATCGTGGTCTCCGTTCCATCGTCCTCTGTCACCTTAATCGTAAAGAGGTGGCGATGCGTATCCATGGTGTAGCCGCTGGGCCAAGGGAGGTTGTCGGCAAGAAGCACGGGAGAGCGATGCAAACCCTCTTCCACCGTGTTCACCATATTACCCGGATCAACGCCGAAAGCCTCGTGCGCCTCGCCGAGATAGGTGTTGCCATAGTAGATGCGCGTGTTGCGCTCTGCGCCCGTGGCGAGGAGCCAAACGGAGACGGTGTGGTTTTTCGTGTCGGGCGTCACTTTAAGCACTACGTCGTTGAAGTCGAAGTCGACGGCCGTGCCTGCATTCTCGAAGCCAAGCGTCCAATCTTGCAGTTTCGCTTCGCCCTCTTCGCCCTCAGGTTCATCGGGCTTGATGTATTCGGGGTGCTTCTCAATAGTCCCCTGGTTTTTCGAACTTTCAATGGTTTCCTCTGTGAACTCGGGGCGATACTTTTCGCCTTTCAGGTTGGAAAGCACAAAGGTCACGTCGTTGCAATCGAGGTCGCCGCCGTTGTTGGGCGAGTCGTCAAGACCCATAAAAGAGAAGTTGTCGTAAACGGCAAAGGCGCTGCGGTGCTTGCCGAGGTTGTTCATCGGCGCGAAGGAGAAGTTGATTTGCGTGGACGGCAGCCGGTCTTCGGGCACGCCGAGTTTGAGGAGGCGGTTGCGCTGGTCGGCGCTGAGCGCACCGTTGGTGCGGAGATAGAAACCAAACTTCTTGCCCTTCGGAACTTCAATCTTGTAACTCAGACCGCGCACGGCGGTGATGCGGTCGCCGTAGGCCTTATTGACGAGCAGCGTGTTGAAGGCATCGTCGCCCCGGCGCTTGGGATCGGCTGCGGAGGGGCGAGAACTGCTGGGCAGGCCATCACCGTCCTTATAGTCGAAGTTGGCATCATACCACACGGAGGTATTGCCATCAATCTGGTATTGCACTTTTGCCTTGCCGTTGAGATAGTCGAGCGAGATGACTTCGGAGATGTCGTGATACTCGATGTCGCTGTAAGTGTCGGCGGAATGGGTGTAATAGCCAAGGACGCGCGTGGCGGTAGTGCCCGTGTGGCCGTAGATAAACGAGATGTAAAACCCCTCATCGGCATGGTACTCGCCGCCCGCATCTTTCTCGCCGCGCGCATGGATTTCATAGTCAATGAGGGAAGTATGGAACTTGCTGGCATCTTGGTCCTCGACGAGCGCAAGGGCAATGTCGTCCCACGCCCAAGAGCCGAAATTCATATAGCCCACGTCCTCCATGACGCTGTTTCCATAGAGCCAGGGGCTTTATGTCGGCCGAAGGACTGCGAGGCAGAACCGTCGAACGTGACGCTTTCAAGTTGGCGCAGGTCGCCCGTAAGTTTCACGCGGCGATACTGCTTCGACGCGCTGCCATCGTCGTAAACAAGGCCGAAACTGCTGCCAAGGCCTTGCGGCACGTCGAGCAGCAGCACGTCCTTACCGTGCACCTGCTTCTGACCGAGCACAACAGGCGTGGCATCGCCAATCGTTTGCGCTGTGACGGTGCCCTGCCCGTTTACCGAGAGGTCAACCTGCATAGACACGGAGGTCATCCACGTTTGGTCGGGGTCGGCCTCGCCGCTCAGCCACAGCGGGCCGCCGTCGGCCGTGGGATTTTGAGGCACTTCAAGTCCTTTGTCCTCGCTACACGAGCAAAGCCCGGCGAGCAATGCCACAGAGAACGCTTGTGCGAAGCAGAGGTGCTTGATGAACATTTTCTGTTTCATTTTTGTTTGGATTTTTAGAATTTAATAAAGTTATTGTTGATGTTTAGATGGATTATTCAGAGATGTCTTTAGGATAAAAACCAATTAAAACACTTGCTGCGGGTGAAGCCCTATCGGGTTCGCCGCCGGTCTTAACGTCGAGCCTGAAAGCCTTCCGGCTTTCGTCTCGCCTTTAATCCCTGCGGCTACGGCCGTAACCGGCCGCTTCACCCGCAGCAAGGGAAAAACCATGAAAAACCCGTGAGACATGACCTTTTGCAGTTGACACTCGAAACGTTTGCATTGGACGTGTGTTTTTAATGGTTTTTCCTTGTTCTGTGTGAAGCGGGCGGGAACCGACCGCAGCCTGCGCACATAATGCAAGAGGCGGAAGCCGCAAGGCTTACAGGCTCTGGCATTATGCGCACAGGCGTAGCCGTTAGGCTTCACACAGAACAAATTGTTTTTATCGGTTTTTATCATACTTGTATGCGCACGTATAACCGCTGGGGCTGTTGTTATCAATACGTCACGACTTTGCCGTACTGGCTCGACGTGTACCAGTTCCAATAGTTAAGTTTGGTGCAATCCTTTGCCCAAAGCGGGAAGACGCGGTAGGCAGAGAAGATGTGCGTGCCCTCCATCGGCCAATGCCAATCGCCCGCCACGAGGAGCGCCTCGGGCATCACGCCGGGCTTGTCGGCAAGCGTGATTACATCGGAACAGTCGGTGCAATCGCCGCGCTGCACCTCGATGTAGAAACGCTGGGCATCGTTGTTCATATTATATTCCTTCGGCCAAGCCACATTGGCCACCTCGGCAAAGGCAACGCCCGCGAGGGTGTTGGCCGTATTGATAGTGCTTTCGGGCGTGCCGCCAAGGAGTTGGTGAATCTCGCCGAGGTTCACGTCGCCCGACGGGCCATTATAGTGCAAGTACATACGCTGAGTACAACCCGCTGCCATCACCCACACGCGGCAAGTTTCCTGCTCGTAGTCGGGCTGAAGGCGAATCACGGCATCGTTGAAATCGAAATCCGCACCGCGTGCCACGTCCTCGAAAGCAAGCGTCCACGTGAGGCGGTCGTTGAAACTTACCTTGTCGCGGAAGTCAGGCTCCACGATAGTGGGCTTATAAATATCCATCTTCGTGGTGACGCAAAACATCACGTCGTTGCAGTCGAGGTCGTTGCCACGGCAGTCGTTCTCCATGCCCATCCACATCGTATAGGGACGGTTTTCGATGAAACTGCGAAAGTTGCCGTCGGGATTTATCAGGTTCAGGTCTTCCGCCGAAAAACTCGTGCCCTTGAAGTCGGCGCGGGACGTGTAAGGCTTCACGCCCTGCGCAACGAGGCGGTCGTATTGCTCGGGCGCGGGAAACACTTCCCAACGGTCGTAGAAACCAACGTGCATGCCCTTTGGCACATCTACGGTAAAGGTTGCGCCGCGCACGGTCGTAACATTGCCGTTCGCGCCGCCCGAATATCGCTGAATGACCGCCATGACATTGTAGGCGTTGTCGCCCCGACGGGCCACAGTGGACGGCGTGCGGTCATAGAGGTCGTACATATCGAAATTGGCATCATACCACTGCCCTACCTCCAAACCGTCGCGGGCGGCGGCGGTGGCATCTACCTGATACTGCACCTTGGCAAGGTTGTCGATATAATCGTAAATCTCTGTCTCGGTGAGGTCTACGTACTTGATATCGTCGTAAGTGCCCGCCGTGTGATAGTAATAGCCAAGAATGTGCGAGGTTGAGGAGAGACAGTTGCCTGCCAGCATCGTAATCTCGAACGGGCCGTTCGACTCTAATTCGTAGTCGCAGTTCAGCCCCAGCACGTCCCTTGCATTGCTCCCTTCCTGCACCATCTTACTCATCATGTAGTGGAAGTCGGTCATTTGCTCCGTGCTCAGTTGAAAATGGTAGGCATTGCCTGAAATGCTCGCGCCGAAAAGCGACGAGCGGTCCGTGGCACGCGCGGCGGGCAAGCCCGCTGCCAGCGGCCCGGCGGCGGAGAACGCATCGGCGGACGAGTCGGAGGTGTAGTAAAGACTGACTTCTTCGGACAGTTTGCCCGAAAGCAGCACGGTGGAGGTGTGCAGTTCGCGGTTATAATCGGCCACGATATAGACGGTGCGGTCGCCGGTCTGCGGCACGGTGAACACTGCCTCGCCGCTCTGTTCCAAGGCCGCATAACCGTAAAGCGTGCCTTCCTTTTCGGCAGAAAGCACCCAAAGTTTCACAGGAGCGTCGGCCGTGACCCTTACTTTCAGTTCCACCGCCGTTTTCCACCATTGCAGGGTGCTGATGTCGCCGCCGAGCGAGGCGGTAAACGAGGCCTGCGTGCGTTCGTATTCGCTGTAAGTCTCATCTGAACCGCAACCCGTGAGGCTCGCGCCGCCAAGCAAGGCAAGCAGGCAAACGAACGATTTCGTTAAGCCAAAAGACCAAAGAGAATTTATTCGCTTTGGCTTGGCGAGAAATCGCACTTTTAAGAAGGTTTGTTTTACTATGTTCTTCATTTCAAAATCTCGAGATAATTGTCTTTTCCTAATGTCCATTTCACTTTACCCTCCATGGCATCAATAACATTTTTGAGATATTGCGCCTGCTCGCCCGTGCCTGCCTTTTTCAGATACTTGCGGGCATCTTGCAAGCGCCGCGCCTGAATGCAGGCGCAGGCTGCATTATAGTTGGCCTGCGGATCTTCGGGGAAACGCGCAGCGGCAATCAGCAGCGCGTCGCGCCAGTCGTCGGAACCTGTTTCATAGCCTTGCGCCACGCGATACATTTCCATATGGCTCAACGCCTCGGGGTGGGTGTAGATGAGTTTTCGCGCATCGGCATCGGAATAGTCGCGCACCGCGTATTCAATGATATAGTCCGTGTGGCGGAGACCCGGGTAAACGTGCTTGAGCAGCCACTTGTAGGGCTCGCCGCCACCCACTTGCTTGAGCAGCGATTCTTTCTCATCTGGATCCATGGCGCGGTCGATAATCGCAAGCAGTTCTTCGCGGTGGCGGAGCACGATGTCGGGCGCAGCGGGCGTTTCGAGAATGGCCGCGCTCTCGTACCAAATGTCGCCCTTCACCCTGCGGCGGTCGCCGTCGGCAATGAAGGTGCGCAGGTTCTGCCAGTCCTCGGGCGTGAAGTCCGTTTGGAACACGGCGGCGGGCAGGCCATATTTATTTTGTATATACCCCATCAAGGCTGCCGTGCGGCCCTTGGCGAGGCGCAGGTGGAAGACGTATGTGAAAAGGAAGAGGTTCCCGTAATCGGCGGACATACGCAGGTGGTCCGATGCGTCACGGAGCCGGTTCTTACCGTGACGGCAATCGGAGCTGTCATGGAAAATGAACTTAAGACCACCTCAGCGGTCAGACCGGGGATGGATATTCTGGTGACAAAGTGGGTTGGATTGGAAGGAACTGCAATCCTTGCACTGCAAAAAGAATCTGAATTATTAAGCAGATATGCGCAGCCTTTTATTGATCGGGCGAAAGCGTTTGCACAGTTTCTGTCTGTACGTTCGGAGGCTGCTTTGTTTCGGGTGATTTTGCTGCTCAGTCCCTTCAGTGCTTCCACTGCATTGTCGCCATGCTTCACACATTGCTCCACAATGTCCAAGGGCAGTTCGCCATGGTGCTTTTCTCCCTTCCATTCCTTCTCCACATACTCTATCAGTTTTTCTCCAGCAGGTCCGCAGCTCTCGTAGAATCCGGGATAGATGGTGTATTTATAGGGATTTACCAATTGGCTTATCTTCATTCCTAAGAGCAGACACTGGCGGTTGCCCTCGGTGATGCCGAATCGGCGCAGCAGTTTGGGCGCTATCTCTCCACTCTCGTCGAGTGCCTTGATAATCTGCTGTGCGGTGTGCTCATCGGTGCCGTATTCCTGTGCCACCACCTTCTGCCAGTAGCTCATATCATCGGTGTGCTCGTTCTTCCAGGCATATCTTCCCCACACAGCATACCACATCTTGTCACGGTCAATCTGTAGCATACGTTCTCCGTTGGGCAGTTTGTCGGCAGTGTAGGGCCAGTCCCAGTAGCTGGCTTGCGGATACAGGTGCAGACCTTTGGCATGGTGCACACGGTGCATGGCGTCCATCGTTTTCTTGACGAAGGTGGGCGATGCCCAGCGCCAAGGCTCCAGATTGGCTAAGATATGCACGTTCTCTATATGTATGGGTGCGGCGGCTGCCAGTTGCTGGTGTGTCTCTCCCCATGGTCCTCCGGGTTGATAGGTGGTGAGCGATTCTCCCGTGTATTTGCTCATGGTGTAGATATTCTTGTACAGGGGCAGTGCCTCGTGCAGCACCCTTGGACCGTCGGTGTCGTGTGAGCGCAGGATGATGGGCGGTTCGTCTTGTCTGCCCGATGCCTTCAGTCCGTCTCTGATACCCGGGATGATGGTCTCGTTCATCCATTTTACGTCGTGAGACAGTTCGGTCCCTATCTGTCGTGGGCGTAGGATATTTGAGGAGCGCTGTTCCTAGTACGAGAGGACCGGAATGGACGCACCGCTGGTGATGCCTTCCATCTGAATCACGAAAGCCACTGCGCATTGATATCCCTTCCGTTGTGCCTGTGCCAGCTCGCGCAGGTGCTTCACGCCGCGCTCGGTGGGTGCATCCGGGAAATAGCCGATTCCGTCGCGCTCCAGGGTGCAGCCCTTTACCTCCATCAGATACCGATGGCCGCCCTTTTCCATATAAAAATCGATTCGGGAATCTCCATAGCGGTACTCCGGCCGCACCAGATCAAAATCCTGTCCCTGCAGCCACTCTTTGACCACCTGGTTCGGTGCCTGACTGTCAATGTTTACAAGACCAAGCCCCTCCTTGTAAACGGCAATCAGATCGTACGCGGTCTTTCGGGCAGGATTCCCGGAATGACTCAGGATCACATCCGCCCCCGGAAGCAAAAGCTCCCGGCATCGGCCGGAGTACCGCTATGGAGATTCCCGAATCGATTTTAATATGGAAAAGGGCGGC
>SFPF01000073.1 GCA_004552155.1 Bacteroidales bacterium | reverse complement strand
GGCGCACGAAGCGTTCGGTGTCCTTGGAGTCGTAAGCGCTGCGTATTTGCTTGAGCAGGAGGTTGGCAACGTCGGTGAGGCTCTGGCGCGTCACGTCCACGAGGTCGTAGCGCAGGTTGTCTGCCCCGGCGGCATTGCTCCCAAGTTCGGAGGAAGCGGCGATGAGGGCGGCGGCAGCGCGACGCACGTCGTAGACATTATAATATATAGCGCTACGGGTTCGGAAGTGCCCTGCTGCGAGGTGGGGCAGTCGTAGACCGACTGCGCCAGCTTTTGCCACGCTTCGGCGGCATCGGCATTGGCTGCGCCGTAACGTGCTGTGGCATAGCCGTTGAGCCATTCGGCCGAAGAAGCCACCGTGGTCCAGGGCAGTTCAAAGAGCGCGTCGTAAAGCATGGGATTGGTCTCGATGCCCTCGGGCGTTGCGCCCACGCCTTTGAGATTTTGCGGATAAAGGCGCAGGGCATCGTAGTAACCTTGCGTCATCGTCCTCAAACGTCCGTGCAGGCCTACGCGTCCGCCGAAGTTGTGAAGCATGCAGTACACCATTTCGTGACCGCCGTAGCCGTTCCAGTCTTTCCAGCGGGGCACGGCCTCGGAGAAGAGGTCGAGCACCACGAGCTTGCCTTTCTTGATCGTGTTGAGACATTCCGAGCGCGGGTTCTCGTTCCAACTCTGAATGACCCACTTGGCATCGGGATTTACCTTATCCATAGCGGTCTGTATGGCGGTGTAGGCGGCAGGCAAGTCCACGCCGCTCGTATTGCCGCCCTCGTGGAAGGGGTCCATGCTGTAATAAATAGATGTGCCCATCACCTTCTCAAGCTCTTGATAGTAGAGCGCGGCCATTTCGGCGAAATGGCTGTCGGTGGGGAGCAGGAAGCCGGGGCGTTGGAACTGGCACCAGCGACCGGGGTCGGCGATGGTCCAGCCTTTCTTGGCGGTGATGTCGTGGGGCACCATGCCGCTATAGCCGGGCAGCACGGGCGTCATGCCGAGTTCGCGCATACGGGCGAGGATATTCTTGGAAAGCGTTTCCTGCCGCGTGTACCACCAGTCTTTGTTCGGTCCGCCCCAACCTTCGAGGTTGTTCATCAGCCTGATTTCAGAGAGGGAGTAGCCAAGTTGTTCGAGCACGTTTTTCCACACTACGTCCGCGCCGACAAGGGCGAGCGGCATGTTGATGCCGTGGAGCGCCATCCAGTCGATTTCCTGCTGCCAGCGTTCCCACGTCCAAAAGGCCATGGAATAGGAGAAGGTGCAGTAGTTGAGGTAATAGCGGTAGTCGGCCGTGCAGGCGTGCCGCTCTTCTGCGCCGGGCACGGGGAGCGTGGCGGCGGAGAGGTCGGCGGTGAGGCGGTTCCAGGCGAGATTGACGTGGGCATAATGGTTGAGATACCAGTTGATGCCGGTTGTGACCGCCGAGATGCTATTGCCCTGAATGCAGGGCTTGCCGTCGCGGGCGGTAATCACGAATACATCTTTGCCGTCGGCAGAAAGCGCAGCGTCGACTTCGGTCACGAAGCGTGCCGCCGTGCCTGCGCCGCCGATGCGGTCGAGCAGCGCGCTGACGGCTGCCGGATTGGTTTCTTTGGCAAATGCCGCAAAGAGGGCGCAAAGCCAAAACGCGAAGAGGAAAAGGATTTTTGCTTTCATAGTATCTTAATGTTCAGTTGTTTTCTCTACTAAGTTGGACACAAGGAAGTCGGCGGAGTGCACAATGCTGACGAGCGGCGACTTGTCCACGGCGGCGCGGAAGGAGAAACTCATGCTCGACCCGCTGCCCGCCATATCGAACATGCCCATGTGCCAGCGAATGGCTAAGAGTTCCTCGGGCTCGAGGCGCATGTACCAGCTCACCATGAGGCAGGACTTTTCGCCGTGGCCGAAGGGGAAGGCGTCTTTCACCTCGTAGCCGGGATAAGTGACCCAACGCCCGGTCTCGTCTTTCTTGAAGCGCTGCGTCTCGTGGTAGAAGTTGATTTTGCAAAGGTCGTGGAAGAGCGTGGCGATGGCGATGCTCTCGCGCGAAATCTCGTGGGTAAAGGGAGAATTGCCGGCCTTGATTTGCGGCAGATAGATGTGGTCGTAAATATTGCAGGCCGCCTCGAACACGTTGAGCGAATGGCGGCAAAGGCCGCCCGCCTCGTTGAGGTGGAAATTCGAAGAACTGGGCGCGGTGAAGAAATCCGACTTTTCGAGATAGTCTAAAAGGCGTTCCAGTCCGTCGCGGTGAATCTCGCGGCGGCAAGTATCGAGATAGAGTTGCTTGTTCTGTTCTAATTCTGCAGCGTTCATAGATATATTAGATTTAAGGAGGGATGTTATTGTTCTTCCGGCGTAACGGCTGGCGTAAACGATAGATTTGTTTCCAGTCCCATTTCTTTGGCTTTATCCAAGACGAACTGCCAGGCGGCCTCGCGCTCATTGGGCAGATGTCGTCGCCGGTGACGGGCGGCTGGAAGTTGCGGATACGGTCTTTTTCCTCGATATCAACGAGTTTCTGGCGCACGATTTTGAAGTTTTGCAGGAAATTCTTCTTGCGCTGCTCGTTCTTGCTCGTGATGTCGGCCTCGCAAAGGAGCATCAGGTCGTCGATGTCGTCGCCAGCCTCGAAGAGCAGGCGGCGCACCGCGCTGTCGGTCACCTCGTCGTCGGCAATGGCAATGGGGCGCATGTGCAGCCCCACGAGCTTCTTGACGTACTTCATGCGCTCGTCGAGCGGCAGTTTCAGCCGCTTGAACAGCGCGGGTATCATCTTTTCACCCAAATAGTTATGGTTGTGGAACGTCCAGCCCACGGCTGCGTCCCACTGCTTGCTGCGCGGCTTGCCGATGTCGTGCAAAAGCGCCGCCCAGCGCAGATAAAGGTTGTCGCTCTTGGCCGCCACGTTGTCGAGCACTTCGAGCGTGTGGTAGAAGTTATTCTTATGCGCCCGCCCGTTGCGTGTTTCTACGCAGTCGAGGGCTGCCAGTTCGGGCAGGATTACGGAAAGCAGTCCGCTGCGATGCAGTTCGACGAAGCCGTAAGAGGGCGCGGCGGTCTCCATTATCTTATTAAGTTCCACGATGATACGCTCCGCGCTGACGATGCGCAGCCGCTCGGCGTTGCGCCCGAGTGCGTCGAAGGTTTCTTCTTCGATTACGAAGCGCAACTGCGCTGCGAAGCGGACGCAGCGCATCATGCGCAGGGGGTCGTCGCTGAAGGTGATGTCGGGGTCGAGCGGCGTGCGGATAATGCCGTCTTCAAGGTCGAGCACGCCTTCGAAGGGGTCTACCAGTTCGCCGAGCCGCGCGGCATTGAGGCAGACGGCCATGGCGTTGATTGTAAAGTCGCGGCGATTTTGGTCGTCCTCCAACGTGCCGTCTTCAACGATTGGCTTGCGGGAATCGTGGGAATAACTCTCGCGGCGCGCCCCCACAAATTCCACTTCGTGGCTGTGCCATTTCACCTGCGCCGTGCCGAAATTGGCAAACACGCTGACCGCCGCCTTGCCTTTGAGCCGCGCCGCGAATGCCTTTGCCATTGCAATGCCGCTGCCCACGACAACAACGTCGATGTCGTTGGTGGGGCGCTGGAGGAAAAGGTCGCGCACGTAGCCGCCCACGAGGTAGCACTCCATTCCCAGGTCGTCGGCGGTGGCCGTAAGGGCGTGGAACAGAGGGCTGTCGATCTTCTGCCTTATTTCTTCTGTGGTAAGGATTTTCATTATCTATCTGATATAATGGCGCAAGGTGATGAGGGGGTGATACAGCAACATTCTCGGGCCGCACCAGCGCATCACGCGGCGCATCTGCTCGCGCATATCTCTGCGGTAGCAATGCACGGGACAACGCTGGCAGGTAGGCTTTTCCTCGCCAAAGCGACAGCGGCTTAGCCTTTGCCGCGCGTATGCCAACAAGTCTTCGCACTCGGGCGTGAGGGAATTGGCATGGAGTTTCTTGCGGCAATAGAGCCTTATCATGATTTCAATAATCTGCTGCTCCTTTTCTATGCGTGTCATCGTGCGCGCCATTTTAATTATATATAGGAATCTTTACTCCATCCACGCAATCTCGCCCGAACCGTAGCATTTGTGGTGGTCTTCGTCGTAAACCACGCAGAATTGCCCCGGCGCCACGCCGTGGATTGGTGCGGAGGAATGTATCATGTATGCGCCGCCGCCTAAAGGTTCGGCGGTCGCCGTGTGTATCTCGGGCGTGTGGCGTATTTTGAAGGTGATGCGCTCCGGCAACTCGGGGAGCGTGAGGAAATGGAAATCGTGGACGGGAAAGTCCTGGCGATAAGCATTCTCGGGGTTGTAGCCATTGGCAACGAAGAGGACGTTACGCTTGACGTCTTTCTTGACCACAAACCACGGACCGCCGCCGAAACCCAAGCCTTTGCGCTGGCCGATGGTGTAGAACCAATGTCCGCGATGGCTGCCTATGCGCTTGCCGGTGCCCACTTCGATAACGTCACCGGGCTGGTCGCCGAGATAGCGGCGCAGATAGTCGTTGTAGTTGATTTGGCCGAGGAAGCAGATGCCTTGCGAGTCTTTGCGCTTCGCGTTAATCAGGTGCTCCTGTTCGGCGATGCGGCGCACCTCGTCCTTGTGCATGCCGCCGATGGGGAAGATGGCTTTCTGCAACTGCCAGTCATAGATTTGCGCCAGGAAGTCCGTTTGGTCTTTCACGGGGTCGGGGCTGGTGGTGAGCCATTTGCGACCGTCGATAATTTCGGTCTGCGCATAGTGTCCCGTGGCGATGAGGTCGTAGTCGCGACCGCGCTTTTCGTGAAATGCGCCAAACTTGATCAGGCGGTTGCACATCACGTCGGGATTGGGCGTGAAGCCGGCACGCACCTTGTCCATCGTGTACTTGGTGACTTGCTCCCAATATTCCTTGTGGCAGTCGATTACTTCGAGGCGGCAGCCGTAGCGGCGCGACACGGCGGTGGCCATTTCAAGGTCTTCCTCCGACGTGCAGTTCCACTCCTCGGTTTCTTCCGGACCAATCTTAATGTAAAAGCAATCGGGCTTAAGCCCCTGCTGCACAAGCTGATAAAGCACGACAGAGCTATCAACGCCGCCGGAGAGCAAAACCGCAATATTTCTATTTCGAAGTTCTTCCATTGTCAAAAAATTGTTGTGCCTTTTAATCACTTACTGCGCAGCAACGCCGTAAACACGGCGATAAATCTCTTTACAAACCGCCTCGTGGTTGGCGCGAAGCCAATCGCCCCGCGTACTCATCAGATTTAGCGCAATGGCAGCACCCTCGGGGCGATAAGGCGGCTGCATATATGAAAGGGGCGAAAGCACGAAGCCCTGACGCTCGTAGAAGGCAATGCGGCGGTCGGCCATCGGCGTGCTGCCTTTTGGTTCAACTTCAAGAACGATAGGCACTTGCACGCTTTCTACCAGCGTCTGCAAAGTCCGTGCGCCCAATCCGCCGCCGCGTATTTCGGGCGAAACGGCAAAATGCTCCACATAAGCAAACTCTCTGAACTGCCATACCGTGAGCAGACCCGCCGCCGCGCCGTCTGCCTCAATCACGTTCAGGCAAAAGGCCGCGTCGCGCCCGGGCATTTCCAGCCAGTCGCGCGTCGGGCGGCGCTCTTCTTCGGGAAAAGAGTGCTCGTAAAGGTCGATGAGGAAAGGCTTATCGGAAGGAAGAAAAGGGCGGAGGGCGAGAGAGGTCATCAGTCGTAAGAGATTTTTAGTAGACGAGTAAACGAGTGAACGAGTAGACGAGACAGGATTGTTTTTATTATTTATATGAGTAACTTGTCTACTCGTCTGCTTGTTTACTGAATTTCAAAGAGAGGATTTGCGCGAGCCTCGTGCGCAAGGCTGCTTCGCCGGTGAGGCGGATGCTGATGGCGGCGATAAGGCCCTTGTCGGTATAGTTGCGCTCCACGATGTCGGCATCGGCCTCTTTCACGAAACGCTGCATCACGTCGGCATCGGCGTAGGGCACTTCCACCTGAAACCGCGCCTTGACGATGCACTCCTTCACGGTGGCGGCGGCGAGGGCCTCGGCGGCGGCGGTCTTGTAGGCAACCGCCAGTCCGCCCGTTCCGAGCTTCACGCCGCCGAAGTAGCGCACCACGATGACAAGCGCGTAAGTGAGCCCGGCTGCACGCAACCTGCCGAGAATGGGCACGCCTGCCGAACCCGAGGGCTCGCCGTCGTCGTTGGAGCGGGTGCGCTCGCCGTGGTCGCCGATGACGTAGGCGTAGCACACATGGCGCGCATCGCTGTCCACGTGCATGGCAAAAGCGGGGAAGCGGCTGCGCTTCTCCGTGAGGTAACCCTCGCCGGGCTGGTCGAGCGTCAAGTAAGTGTCGGTCGGTAAAGCCTCCGGCATTTACAAATTAGTTGAAATGATACAGGAAGGTGGCGATGCCCGTAAGCGCCGGCTTGCGCTGGTCCTTGATTTCGATGGTAAAGTCAATCTCTGCCTTGCAGATGCCACGCAGGTTGGCGATGCTCTTCATCTTCGTGACGAGGCGCACGCTCTGACCGCTCAATACGGCCTGCCCGAAGCGCATCTTGTCCATGCCGTAGTTCACCATCATCTTGAGGTTGTTCACCTGAATGATTTGGTTCCACATGTGCGGCAGGAGCGAGAGCGTGAGGTAGCCGTGGGCGATGGTCTGCCCGAAGGGACCGGCGGCGGCGCGCTCCTGGTCAACATGGATCCACTGATGGTCAAGCGTGGCATCGGCAAACATATTGATGCGCTCTTGCGGCACTTCGACCCATTCGGACGTGCCGATTACTTTGCCTTCAAAGGCGGCGAACTCTTCGTAAGAATTGACAATTACTTTTTCCATAATGTATAGACAATATTATAATATGTATCCTCATCTCCTCGACACCTCTTCGAGCGTGAGCGAGGTGATGAGCAGGTTTTTGTCGAGCACGGCGGTGGCGCGGTACGAGCCGAAAGTCTTGCCCTCGTTGTCGCGCTGAATGTTCTGATCTACAGAGAAGCGGGCGGTGTAGACAGGGTCAGGCCCGGTGCTGCGCGTGATTTCAAAGTCGCGGTTGAGGGTGAAGGTGCAGCTTTCGATATGCTCGTTAAACATGCCGTTGATGATTTGCATCACGTCGGCCTTTGTAGCCTTTTGCTTGGTGAGGAAGCGATCCATGACGGTGGGGATATTCTGGCACACGCGGTCGAAATCGCGTTCGGCAAAACCCGCGAAAAACTCCTCGCAAGCATGCTGGATAAGCGCCTGCATCTCTGCGGGCACCTCGCTGTCTCGCAAGGCGCCCTGCGCCACGGAAGCCTCTGAGGCATAAGTGCCTTCGGGGTGTTCGGCGAGATAACGCTCGTAAGCCTCGGCCGTGTTTTCGCGCTGTGCTGCTATCCAGTCGAGCGAGTCGAGCTTCAAGTCGCAGAGTTTGACGTAATTAGCATTGGCATACATCTCCTTGAAGCGCAAGAAGTCGGCCTTGTTGCCGCTATTGGCGATATTGCTCCAGTCGGAGAGCATCTGGTTGAGGAGTTTCAGTCGTTTCTGCACCTCGAAAGCGTAAGCGCTGTTGGGATAATCGGCGAGGAACTGCTCGTAATCGGCAGGATTATCGTTGTCCTCCAAGAGCGCGTAAGCAGTTTCCTCCTCGCCCTTGTTGCCAGTAAGCATCAATGCGCCAGCCACTGCGCCGCCCACGGCGAGCAGGGCGACAATGATGCCGATAATCAGCCCTTTCTTCGATTTCTTGGCCTGCGGCTCGTTTTGTACGTTGTTTTCTGTCATAAAAAATATGATTATTGCAATTATTTTACTGCAAAGTTACGCTTTTTATAGAAGATTGGACTAAACGAGTGTAATAAAACATGTTTTAATAGCCGAGCCTAAGGGGGCGCGGGCTTTGCGCCGGGCAGTTCACAACGTCTCAAAGGTGCGGATAAGATGGACCACCACGCCCCAAACCTCAAAGTTGTCGCCCGCCTCGATGCGAAACACAGGATAGTCCTTGTTGGCAGGGCGCAACTCTATGTAGCCATCCGCCTTGTGCGTGAGGTCGAGGTATTTCATCGTAAACTCGCCGTTCCAAAACGCCACGACAATCGAGCCGTTGCGAGCCTCGACGGCGCGGTCAATGATAACGCGGTCGCCATCGAAGCTTCGGGGTGCTTGATGTAATCTTTGTTGAAATCGAGTCGCTCGTGCTTATAATCGTCGGCAGGCGAAGGGAAACCCGCCCTGACCGGCGCGTGCTCCAAGGCAAGGTTGGTGGAAAAAGAGCCTTTTATGATTTTGATGTTTCCCATAAGTACATATTATTATTTGAGTGATATGATGTCGCTCCAACGCGTCGTGGGGTTGGGGCTTTTGTGGTCGCGGCGCACGGCATCTGCAAAGGTGCCGCTTTTCTCGCCGGCGTGTTTCGGTGCGTACTGCTGTCCGGCGAATTTCACGGTTTCGCGGCCGTAGAGGCGGTTGATGCGGTCGCAGGCACTATCGAGTTCCTTCAGCCGCTCGTAATCTTCGGGCGTAATGCCGAAGAGGTCGTATTGCATCGGGTTTTCAGGATTGATGCCCATCACGACAACGCCCGCTTTCTTGTATCGATAGCCCTGGCGGAAGATTTTTCTCAAACCCTCGCGGGCGGCATTGGCGATGGTGACCGTGGAGTTAGAAGCCGTGACGAGGCGCACCTCGCAGAAGTCGCAGTGTTGGGGCAGGTCTTCCCTAAAAGGATTGGTGGAGATGAATACGCACACCACGGACGCCACCGTCTGCTGCGCCCTCAGCTTTTGCGCGCATAGGGCGGCAAAGTTGGCAACATGCGTTTCGAGCACGCCGAGGTCGCCCTCCATGCGGTCGAAACTGCGGCTCGTACAGATTGATTTCTTTTTGGCATATTCTTCGTCGGGCACGCAGTCCTCGGCGTTGAGTTCGCGCCAGGTGCGGAGCAGAGTGACGTTGTTGAAAACCGTGCGCACCCAATCGCCGTGACGGATGGCGAAATCGTAGGCAGTGCGAATGCCGTAGCCTTGGAGTTTCGCCGCATATCTCCTGCCGATGCCCCACACCTCTTCCACGGGATAGAGTTTCAGCGCCTTGACGCGCCGCTCTTCGCTATCAATCACGCAGCAATGGCGATAGCCGGGGAATTTCTTTGCAAAATGGCTCGCCACCTTTGCCAGCGTCTTGTTGGGCGCGATGCCGATGCTTACGGGCATACCCACCCATTGCTTGATTTTGCGGTGCAGCCGCTCGCCCCATTCTTTGAGTTCGGCAAAGTTGTCGCCGTCGAAGCGCACGAAGCACTCGTCTATGGAATATCTGAAACAGTAGGCCGCCTCGCCGCGAATGATGTCTACGACGCGTGCCGTGAGTTCCTCATAAAGTTCGTAGTTGGAAGAGAATACGGCAATCTTTTTCCCCGGAAACTGCTGCGCGAGTTGATAATAGGGCGTGCCGGCCTTGATGCCGAGGACCTTTGCCTCGTTGGAGCGCGCCACAACGCAGCCGTCATTATTCGACAGCACCACGACGGGCACGCCTTCCAAGTCAGGTCGGAACACGCGCTCGCAACTCACGTAACAGTTGTCGCAGTCAATAATGCCGTACATGCGGAATTGATTCTAATTATTCTCGAAAAAGTCCAGCGCAACGGGCAAGTGGTCGCTGTAACCGCCCTGATAGAACGTGCCGAGATAGGTGCGGTAAGGCGCGGGGTTGCCGCTCTTGTCGTTTTTGAGCAGGAAGGGAAAGGCGCAGAGGCGGCAGGCGGCGGGTGCGGTGGAGAGATGTCCGGGCGCGGGGCAGAGCAGCGTGCCGCTCACGATGATTTGGTCGAGCGTCTGCCATTCGCCCTTATATTTATAGGTGCCGCCGATGCCGCCATCGGATTTCAAACCGTGGGTGAGGAGATAAAGATTTTCTCTAAGGAATGCACCTCCCGCAGCGTGCACCTCCTGCGCGGGAAAAGCCCCGAGCGTTTCGGCAATGCAGCGTTCGGGATAGTAGGCATTGAAATCTCCCATTATTATAATATTGCACCGTCCGCGCACAGCCAGCAAACTGTCGGCGGCGCGGCGCACCGTCTCTGCCGCCCGCCGGCGATAAGGGTCGGTAAGCCGCGCACCGCCCCGGCGGCTGGGGAAATGGCACACGAAGACATCGAGCGTGTCGCCCGTGTGGCACTGTCCCGAAACGTGCAGCACGTCGCGCGTGGGGCGTTCCTTGCCTGCCCGATGGGGCACGCGCAGGGCAGCGCATGATATAGGGCGAAAGAGTTCGGGCTGATAGAGCAATGCCACGTTAAGGCCGCGCTCGTCGGCACTATGCGTCACGGCATATCCGTAGCCCAGCCGCGCCAGCGAGGTGCGCCTGGTCAGGTGGGTCAGCACGCTGTCGCCTTCTACCTCGCACAGGGCTACGAGCGCGGCGGGGCGCACATCGCCTATGGCGGCAATGGCTCGCGCGAGCATTCCGAGTTTTTTCCAATAGCGGCCGCCGTGCCAGGCCTTTGCGGCATCGGGCAGGAACTCGCTGTCGTCGTGATGCGGCGAGGGAATGGTGTCGAAAAGGTTTTCCACGTTGTAAGTCGCCACGCGGAAGCGGCTTTCCTCCTGCGCCCTGCCGATGGCCGCGAGCATCAGCAGGAGCAGCAGCACGAGGCACGGGCGGAGTTTACTCATGGTGATAGGGCTCGCCGCGCTGTATGGTCATGGCACGGTAGAATTGTTCTACAAACAGCACTCTGACGAGTTGATGGGAAAAGGTCATGCGCGAAAGCGAAAGTTTGCCGTTGGCGCGGGCGTAGACTGACGGCGCGAAGCCATAGGGACCGCCCACCACGAACACCACGCGCCGCAGACCCTGCGCTTGCAACTTGTCGAGATAGGCTGCAAACTCCACGGAGCGCAGTTCGCGCCCGCCCTCGTCGAGCAGCACGGCGTAATCGTCGGGCTTAATGGCTTTGAGCAAGAGTTCGGCCTCGCGCTGCTTTTGCTGGTCGGCGGTAAGCGCCTTGGTGTTTTTAAGTTCGGGAATGACCTCGACGTTGAAGGGCAAATAGTGCCCGATGCGCCCCACGTATTCATCGGTCAGGGCCGCCACGCGCGGGTCGGTGGTCTTGCCCACGACGAGGAAAGTGATTTTCATCTTGAAGAATTTTTTGTAGACGAATAGCAGGATTATTGTGCAAACGTGCAATTCGTGGGCAAAAAAATCAGTAGAGAATTTATAAAAAAAGAGGCGTATGCGGAAGACATACGCCTCTTTCAGCGGCTATTATTCAGCCACTTCTTCAAACTGGTCTTTGCCAACGCCGCAGAGGGGACACACCCAATCTTCGGGGATATCCTCAAAGGCCGTGCCGGGAGCGATGCCGCCCTCGGGGTCGCCCACTTCGGGGTCGTAAATCCAATCGCATACGATGCAACGATACTTTTTCATGATGCTTTGTTTTTAATAGGTGAATAGTCTTTTTACGCGCCTGTTCGCGCTTTCACGGCGCAAGTTACGCATAATTCCTTGTATGAAACTGCACTCGGCGCGTTTTTTAGGCTTTTTTTGCCTTATAATTCCTCGTAAAAGGGTATTTCGGGCAGAAATTCCGCCTTGTTCTGCTCATAATCCATGCGGCAGCAATAATGAGCCATGCCGTTTGAAACCACGAGATAGTCGGCACGCAGCACGCTGTTGTAGGCAGATATTTGCGTGAACACGGCCTGCGTAACGTGCACATCGGGCGCCTTGTATTCCACAATCATGCGCGGACGGCCGCCGTCGCGGCTATACAGCACGCTGTCGCAGCGTCGCGCCACGCCGTTGAGCTGTACTGTTATCTCGTTGCCGAGCAGCGCGGCGGGATAATGCCGGTGCTCCACGAGGAAATGCGTGAAGTGCTGGCGCACCCACTCCTCGGGCGTGAGAGCCACGTAGCGGCGGCGCAGAAAGTCGTAAATCATGCGCCTGCCGCACCGCTCGGCGACATTTATCTTATATGAGGGGAGATTTAATGAAATCATTTTGCTATTTTTGCAAATCTAACTTTCAAGGCAGATAATGCCTAAAACTTTCTGACTGCAAATTTAGCAAATTATGAAAACAAAACAGGAAATAACGGGCAATTGGCTCGTGCGCTACACCAAGATGCCGCTTGAAAATTTCGGCAAGCATATTCTGCTCACGAATTTCAACAACTACGTGGATATGTTCTGCGAGCAAACGGGCGTTGAGCCGATTGGCTTTGGCGCAAACATGCGCGCCGTCACGGCCGAGGGCATCACGATGATCAACTTCGGCATGGGCAGCCCCAACGCCGCGCTCATCATGGACCTGCTTGGCGCCATTCAGCCTGCCGCCTGCCTCTTCCTCGGCAAGTGCGGCGGCATTTCCAGCAAAACGCAGCTGGGCGACTATATCCTGCCGCTGGCTGGCATTCGCGGGGAGGGTACGTCGAACGACTACTTCCCGCCCGAGGTGCCCGCGCTGCCGGCCTTCATGCTGCAGCGTGCCGTGTCCACCGCCCTGCGCGACAACAGTTACGACTACTGGACGGGCACGGTCTACACCACCAACCGCCGCGTGTGGGAGCACGACGAGAAGTTTAAGCAATACCTGCGCGAAACGCGGGCCATGGCCGTGGATATGGAAACGGCAACGCTCTTCTCCTGCGGCTTCTACAACCATATCCCCACCGGCGCTCTGCTGCTCGTTTCTGACAACCCGATGGAACCGGAGGGCGTGAAGACGGAGGAAAGCGACAACCGCGTGACCCAAAACTTCGCCGCCACGCACGTGCGCCTCGGCATCGAAGCCATGAAACTCATCATCGGGCAGCGCAAGACCGTGCGCCACCTTAAATTCGACCAATAATTCTTTCCTATCACCGTGGCATACACACCTTCTGCCAAAAAGAAAGCGGGCATCGGCTACGAAGACATCGTGCACGAGGTGCAGGCCGGCACGTTCAAGCCCATATATTATTTGTGCGGCGAAGAGAGCTACTACATCGACCGCCTCGCCGACTTTATCGCCGATAAAGCCGTTGCGCCCGAAGACCGCGACTTCAACCTCACGGTGCTCTACGGCGCGGACATCACCGTCGACACGATTATCGCCGCCGCACGCCGCCGCTCCATGCTGGGCGGCAGGCAGGCCATCGTGGTGAAAGAGGCGCAAAACGTGAAAAACCTCGACCGCCTCGAACTTTATCTCAAGCAGCCGCTCGACACCACCGTGCTCATCGTTTGCCACAAAAACGGCACGATTGACCGCCGCACCAAACTCGCCACGCTCGTGGCCAAGGAAGGCGTGCTTTTCGAGTCGAAAAAGATGTACGAGAACCAGTTGCCGACCTTTATCCGCACCTATGCCGTGCGCCACAAGGCGGACATCGAACCGCGCGCCGCAGAAATCCTTGCCGACCACATCGGCAACGACCTCAACCGCCTCGCCACGGAACTCGACAATCGACCTCCAGGATGCCATTGTGAAGAAGGACGTGTTTAAGGCCAACCGCATCGCCAAATATTTCGCCGCCAACCAAAAGACCTATCCGCTGCAAATGGTGCTGCCCGTGCTTTTCAAGTTCTTCTCCAACCTGATGCTCGCCTTCTACGCGCCGCTAAAGTCGGAGCAGGTATCTGCCCGGTCTGCGTACCTTCACAGGGGTGAAGGTGATGCAAATCATCGGCGAACTGCGCAGCGCCGATGCGCGTTCCAAGGGCGTGGGCGGAGCAGCCCCCGACGGCGGCGCATTGCTCAAAGAACTCTTGTTTTTTATCCTGCACTGAGCATGTTGGAATATCCTTTTTTCGCACAGGGAAACGTAGTGGCGTTCAGCACGATGCGCGACGACGGCGACACCGATGCCGCAACGCTCCGCCCCGACGCAGCCTACGCGGGGTTTAACGCCACACACTATTGCGGCGACAGCACGGAGCACGTGGCGCAATGCCGCCAATGGCTCACCAGCAAACTTGGAATTGCCAACGACCGCCTGCTGCTGCCGCGCCAAACGCATTCCGACCGCGTCGGGCTTATTTCTTCCTCTTTCTTCTCCCTTTCTCCCGACGAACAAACGGCGCTGCTCGACGACACCGATGCACTCATCACTGCCGAGCGCGGCGTGTGCATCGGCATTTCCACGGCCGACTGCGTCCCTATTTTGCTTTACGACGCCGCGCACGGCGCAATAGCCGCCGTCCACGCCGGCTGGCGCGGCACGGTGGCGCGTATTGTTGAAAAAACTATTGCTGAACTGTCTGCCGCCTTCGGCACCAAGCCTTCCGAACTCAAAGCCGTGATTGGCCCGTGCATCATGCAGGAAAGTTTCGAGGTGGGCGAAGAAGTCGTAGCCGCCTTTGCCGCCGCCGGTTTCGACACCCGCGCCATTTGCCGCCTGCTCCCCTCTCCCACTCTGCCGAGGCTCACGCCGCACATCGACCTCGTGGCCGCCAACACCTCTTCCATGCTTTCCGCCGGCCTTTCTCTTCAAAACATCTGCGCCTGCGGCATCTGCACCTACACCCATTATGCCCGCTTCTTCTTCTCTGCCCGCCGCCTCGGCATCTGCTCCGGCCGCATCTACTCGGGAATAATGGTGAAGTGAAGTGGCATTGGGGAAAGGAGTTCTTAACGCGGGGATTGAATTAGGTGTTAAGTGCCTGGAAGGCACTACGGAGCGTAGCGACGATAACCGGGGACGTAGTCCTCGGATAAACGAGAAACGGACGATGTGCCTGGAAGGCACTACGCCACAGGACATTGTAATTCAAAACTTGTTAATGCCGCTTCACCCCCTGCGCAGAGAGTGAAAACTGCGTTTGCAATCGTTAAGGCAGCGCGGCGCAAAGATTTATAGATAATTAAGGAAAGGAAAATTTGCTCCGAGAAAATTTCCACGAAAAACAAGGAAATTTTCGCGATAAAGCACCTCGTAAAAATTATCTCCGAGCAAATTTTCACGGGCTTGCTTATAATTTTTACGGTCATATAAGACAATTTTTCCGCTCATATAGGATAGTTAGCCCCTAAAACGCGAAAAGAGGAAAAGCCTGCGCTCTTCCTCTTTTTGCTGATGCAAAGATAAAACAAACAGCCCGTTTAGCCAAAACGCGCCCGGTTGTGCCACGGGCTGTCAAGAGACAGCGCGGCGCGATGCGTGGGCAATATGTCCAAGAAAACCCGCCACGGTTTATTCCAACCGGCAAGCCATATCTTGAAAGTATAGCCAGTGAAGGAATTCTTCAAACATTATTCTTAATATTGCACTTGCTTGTTGACTCTATATAAAACGGGAAAATGCTCCTTCACGTGAAATATTCCTCCAAAAGGAGTGATTTTCTCAAATTTTATGCTTACCTTTGCTATCTCATGATAATTTTTGCTTGTCTTGATTTGCAGTACTAAGGTAAGTGAAAATCTGACATAAAAAATCATGAGCAACTTTTTTGTTGCTCAGGTACTTCTAAAGAGGTTAAACTAAAGTGCTGCGGAATTTAGGTAGTCATATTTTTAATTGTATCATTATGTTAAAAGTAATCTGTAGAAGTTTAGTGGCGTTGAGCCTATTGTCACTTCCTTTCTGCGTAGCAGGATGTAGTAGCGATGATGACGATGAGAAGGATCCGTCAACTAACGGAAGTTCCTATGATTGGAGTACCATTTCCGGTAAGTATCTCTCTAAACCTACCAGAACGGATTATGCTTATGGTTCCACCAGTTGGATGTATCTTGAAGCCAAAGGATTGGATGTGCAATACAATTATGTTGTTTATTACCCATCGGTTTCCAATTGCAAGTACATGACACCTGAAGTGCCGGAGACATTCAATGGCTTCTTAGGTGGAGAGAGCGTATGGAAAGGAGAAATTACTGATTTATATGGTTTTCCAGTTTCTTTGTCTGGAAACCGTTTACTCGTAATGGACAGCAATTGGAATCCAAGCGGTAATTATCTCACTATTACAGATGATGGAGTGATATACAATGGCGTGACGTATTATTGTAAGGATGTCTTTAATGCCAACATCAACAGGTGGATTGCTGAATAACCACCGCCGCGGGTCATAGGAACTAAAGGAACCATATTGAAAGTATACTCTATACAGCAAGCCATATTAAATTTTTTACGATAAAATTGGGCGGTATCGGGAAAATGCGTAATTTTGCACTGCAAAAAGCAAATGAAACTGGAAAGTTGCCGGAGTGATCGATCGGGGCGGACTCGAAATCCGCTGTACGGCTTTGCTGTACCGGGGGTTTGAATCCCTCACTTTCCGCAAAAAGCGACGCGAAACGATTTCGCGCCGCTTTTTTTGTGTCTGCACGCAGCAAAAATGCCGCTTATCTTATATTAAAGTCGTAAATTTGCAGCAATTTACGTTTGAGGTGGGTTCTATCAATTCCCACCGATAAAGTGTTAGTAATTTTGGGTTGACGTTTTGTCATCTTTTGGTTTCTTTTCGGTCTAAATTGTAAGTTTCATCGGTCACGTAGCCCGCTACGCTCCCTCTTCAACTTACATTTATCCTCGAAAATAAATCCAAAATCTGACAAAGCGAATTAATAGAGCCCACCTCTATATACATACAACATATATGAACCAAGAAGACAAACCGCAGCCCGGCGTGTCGCTGATCGCAGACTTCGACGGCGACATCGCAGAACTGCTTTCCACAGAAATACCCCAAACGCTGCCGCTGCTGCCCGTGCGGAACATGATGCTCTTTCCCGGAGTGCTGAGTTCCGTGATGGTGAGCCGCGAGTCGTCGCTCGCCGTGGTGAAACGCGCGGCTAAGGACAATTCGCTCTTTGCCGTGGCCACGCAGAAAGATGCCGGCGTGGAGCAGCCCGACGAAGGCGACCTCTACCCCATAGCCGTGGCGGCGCGCGTGATGCGCGTGTTGGAATTGCCAGGCGGCATCACCTCCGTGATCCTGCAAAGCTTCGGGCGCTGCAAGGTGGGGAAAATCACGCGCCGCACCCCCGTGACGCGCATCAGCGTGAGCAGCCTGCCCGACGTGCTTCCCCCGACCGACAGCAAGGAGTACGCCGCCCTCGTGGACGAATGCCGCGACGCGGCCATTCGCTTCCTCAAACTCGGCGAGACGCAGCACGAAGAAGCCGTTTTCGCTATCCACAACATCAAGCACGACGTCTTCACCGTGAACTTCCTCTGCACCAACCTGCCCTTCACGCTGGAAGAAAAGGCCAACCTCTTGGCCATCGACGATAACGTGGAGCGTGCCTACGCCCTGCTCACCCTCCTGAACCGCGCCTGCCAGTTCGCCACCCTCAAGCGCAACATCCAGAACCAAACACGCGAGGAACTCGACCAGCAGCAGAAGGAATATTTCCTGCAACAGCAGATCAAGAATATCCAGAACGAACTGGGCGAGAGCGAGAACAAGGACGCACAGGAACTGCGCGAGAAACTCGCGGGGAAGAACCTTCCGGAAAAGATGCGCACCCTGCTCGACAAGGAAATCGACAAACTCAACCGCATCTCGCCGCAAAACCCCGACTACAACGTGCAGCTCAATTATCTCGAGACCATAGCCACGTTGCCCTGGGGCGAACTTACGAAAGACAAGCTCAACATCAAGACCGCGCGCCGCGTGCTCGACCAAAACCATTTTGGCATGGAGCGCGTGAAGGAGCGCATTCTCGAATACCTCGCCTCGCTGCTCTACCGCGGCGACCGCCGCGCCCCGATACTTTGCCTGTACGGGCCTCCGGGCGTGGGCAAGACATCGCTCGGCCGCAGCATTGCCGAGGCCATTGGGCGCAAATACGTGCGCATGTCGCTCGGCGGCATTCACGACGAGGCGGAGATACGCGGACACCGCCGCACCTACATCGGCGCAATGCCCGGACGCATCGTCAAGAGCCTCATCAAAGCCGGCACGGACAACCCCGTGTTTGTGCTCGATGAGATTGACAAGGTGACCGACAGCAACATCAACGGCGACCCGCAGAGCGCCCTGCTCGAAGTGCTCGACCCCGAGCAAAACTCCGCCTTTCACGATAACTTCCTCGACCTCGACTACAACCTTTCCAACGTGTTCTTCATCGCCACGGCCAACAGCCTGCAAACCATTCCCGCACCGCTGCTCGACCGCATGGAGGTAATCGAAGTGGAAGGCTATCTCACGGAGGAGAAGAAAGAAATTGCCCGCCGCCATCTCATACCACGCGAGGCAGCAAATTACCAACTCGAAAAGCAAATCGGAAAGATTTACCGCAAAATAGCTCTCGAACGCTCCATGCAGAGCGAAGAAGAGGCAGCACAGGGCGTGCAGAAACTGAAACCCGCCGACATCGGTCGCCTACTGGGCAAACCTATCTATTGCCGCGACAAATATCAGGGCAACGACTACGCCGGCGTTGTGACGGGCTTGGCATGGACGGCCGTGGGCGGCGAAATTCTCTTCATCGAGACCAGCGTGAGCCGCAGCAAGGCGGCGAAGCTCACCCTCACGGGCAACCTCGGCGACGTGATGAAGGAATCGGCCGTGCTCGCCCTCGAATACGTTAGGGCGCACGCCGCAGGCCTCGGCATCGACTACCGCGTGTTCGACCACTGGGGACTGCACGTGCATGTGCCCGAGGGAGCAACGCCGAAAGACGGTCCGTCGGCCGGCATCACCATTGCCACCTCCATTGCCAGCGCGCTGACGCAGCGTAAGGTGAAGGCGGGTATCGCGATGACGGGCGAAATCACGCTGCGCGGGCGCGTGCTGCCCGTGGGCGGCATCAAGGAGAAAATTCTCGCCGCCAAGCGCGCCGGCATCACCGAAATCATCATCAGCGAAGACAATCGCAAGGACATCGACGACATAGCCGAGCAATATCTCAAAGGACTGACCTTCCACTTCGTGAAAGACGTGGACGAGGTGCTTGGCATCGCCCTGCTCGACGAGCAGCCGGTAAATGCTATCGAACTGACCATCGACGACGACGATGCCCCGGCTGCCGGCAATGCGCAGGACAACCATAGCGGCCTGCCGCGAGCAGATGGGCCTGACTGTCGTCGGCATCACCGGCAGCGTCGGCAAAACGACGACCAAGGAAATGACCGCCTGCATGCTCGAGCATACCTACCGCACCGCCCGCACCGAGGGCAATCACAACAACAACATCGGTCTTCCCATGACCATTCTCGACATGCCGGACGATACCGAAATCGCCGTTCTGGAGCTGGGCATGAATCATTTTGGAGAAATGGCCCGTCTGACCTCTATCGCAAAGCCCGACATCGCCATCATCACCAACATCGGTACCATGCACATCGAGCATCTCGGCTCCCGCGAGGGCATCCTGCAGGCCAAGCTCGAAATTTTCCGCGGCGTGCCGGAAGACGGCGTCGGCGTCTTCAACGGCGACGAACCGCTTCTGTGGAACGTGCGTGCCGACGGCGGACACAAAAAATACTATTACGGCGTCGAAAACCACGCCTGCGACGTGCTTGCGACCGACATTCAGGAGCTTGACGACGGCATGCGCTTCGTGGTCAGCGGCTTCGGCCACCGGTTCGAGCTGTTCGTGCCCGTTCTGGGCCGCCATACGGTCTATAACACGCTGGCTGCCGTCACGTCCGCCCTTCTTCTGAAGGTTCCGCCCGAGACGATCCAGGCGCAGATCTCCAGCTTCCACAACACCGGCATGCGCCAGAAGATCTATGAGCGCGCCGGCTTTACCATCATCGAGGACTGCTACAACGCGGGCCCGGAGTCGACGGAGGCTGCGCTGGAAATCCTTGCGGGCTTCCGCTCGCGCACAAACGGCCGCTGCATCGCGGTTCTGGGCGATATGCTCGAGCTCGGCAACCGCTCCGCGGCCGAGCATTACCGCATCGGCCGCATCGCCGCGACGAAGGCCGACATGCTCTACACCTACGGCGTCAACGCCGAGCGCATGGTCTCCGGCGCGATCACCGGCGGCATGAAGCAGAAGCTCATTGAGCATTTTGACACGCATGAGGATCTGGCCCACATGCTGAAAATGCGCGCGAAGGCTCGGAGGAATCCTGTATGAATGCAATGTTTTTTATCGTTCTCGGCGCGACGCTCGCCTCGTTTTTGCTGACGCTGCTGTTCGGCCGCTTCGTCATCCCCATGCTGCGCGCGCTGCACGCCGGCCAGTCCATCCGTGAGGTCGGCCCGCAGTGGCACAACACCAAGGCCGGCACGCCGACCATGGGCGGCATCATGTTCATCGCGGCCATCATCCTCTGCACGTTGCTCTTCGGCTGGAAGAGCATGACGGAGAACCGCACCTATACGCACCTGTATGTGCTGGCCCTAGCCCTGTGCTACGGGCTTGTCGGCTTCGCCGACGACTTTGTAAAGGTCAAGCTCAAGCGCAATCTCGGCCTGACCGCCATCCAGAAATTTCTGCTGCAGCTCGTCGTGGCTGTTGCGTTCCTGTTCGTGCTGAAGGGAAGCGGCGATCTGTCCTGCGACCTCTACATCCCGTTCTGGAACCTCGATCTTGAGATCCCGACGGCGGTCTATATGGTCTTCGCGGCCTTCGTCATCGTCGGCTGCGTCAACGCCGTGAACCTGACGGACGGCATCGACGGCGCAGACAGCTGGACGAGTGTGCTCGCCTCCTTCGGCTACGCGTTTGAGGCCGCAGGGGAGAACATCGCCCATCACCGCGACATGGAAAAGGCGCAGGCC
>SFPF01000072.1 GCA_004552155.1 Bacteroidales bacterium | reverse complement strand
CGCCGTTCTTAGCCGTCGTGATGGAGGGAATGCGGTAAGGGAGTTGACCCGGCTGCGTGATGAAGATGTTTGTCTGCTCCTCTACGGGCGCGGTGCTCTTCTTCACGGTGATGATGAAGTTAGAGGTATTGACAAACTTCTTTTCGCTTGAAAGGTGGATGACGTTGAAACTTGTGGATTGCTCTTCAAGTCCCGTCACGCTCACGTGTGCCGTGCCGCTACCGGAGCAGGTTACAGCCGTGCCGCCAGAGGGCGTTACTTTCATGTTGACAGACGCGTCAGAGTTGGTG
The DNA here is from genome assembly GCA_004552155.1 of Bacteroidales bacterium. Taxonomy (GTDB): domain Bacteria; phylum Bacteroidota; class Bacteroidia; order Bacteroidales; family Bacteroidaceae; genus Alloprevotella. The sequence continues at coordinate 9,800 of SFPF01000072.1, read as the reverse complement.
AAGTCGAACGAGTAGCCTGTCACTACGTAGCCGCTCTGCGCCGTAATGGTGTAGTCGAAACCGCTCGCGCCGGAGAAGAGCTGGATATTGCTCGTGCCGCCATAGTTCATCATGTTGTTCGCAGAAGTAGAGACGGTCACGAACGGGTCGGACTGCCTGGATTGCCAAGAGGCTGCCCAACTGCCGGCGTCATTGGTTGCCGTCCAAGAACCGTTGTCGGAGGTGAACGGAATGCTAATTTCTCCCGTTTGCGAGAAAGTCCAGCCGCTACCTAAATCTTGCGCGCCGCCTTGCTCCCACAGGCCGAGCGTCGTTGCGCCGTCAGCAGGATTTGAATTGATTCCCTTATACCAGTTGAGGTATTTGTCCCCGAGGAGGTGTAGGGCGAGATTTCGTAAAGGTCGTCCGAGTAGTTATTGAACTTAAAGTAGGCAGTGGTCGGCTTGGTGTCTGTGAGCGTCACGAAGCTAATTTTGTTGGAATAGCTGGAAGCCTGCGTGTAGGTAAGCCACTTTTCAGCCGTGTAGCTATAAATATAGTAGGCATTGGCCGTGCCCGATGCGTAGAACGCAAACTGTCCGTAGTTGGCAGGGTTGTAAGTCGGCGCAGTTGTGCCGTTGGCATACATGTAGTTGCCGTTTTTCATGGAATAGAGATGTTCAGGCGTGCCGCTGCCGGGGTCGGTGGTGGACACCTGAATCTTTTCGGCCGCCGCCTGCCCCGCGAGGCACAGGCATAGAGCCACTAATGAGAAGATTTTTTTCATAAAAGGTTTTTGAATGGATTAGATTTATAAATAAAGGATTTTGTGTGTTGCTTGGCTGGATTTCCCGGAAATTCCAAATCTTCCGGATTTTCAGTGGGCGTACGCCTCACTACTTAATTAAGCTTCCCAAATCGTTCTTAGTGAGTTTGGAAATGTTCTCGCGCATGGCGGTATCGCCTTTGAGGTTTTCGAGGCGGTAGTAGTCCATAAAGCCCATGTTGCCGTCGCGCAATGCCTGCGCCAGTGCCTTGGGCACTTCGGCCTCAGCCTGTATCACCTCGGCGCGGGCTTCCTGAGCCTTGGCAATCATTTCCTGCTCTGTGGCGACAGCCATGGCGCGGCGTTCCTCCGCCTTGGCCTGTGCAATATTCTTGTCGGCGTTAGCCTGGTCGATTTGCAGCGTGGCACCAATGTTCTTGCCCACATCGATATCGGCGATGTCGATGGAAAGGATTTCGTAAGCCGTACCGGCGTCAAGACCTTTCTTCAATACGAGTTTGGAGATAGAATCAGGATTTTCCAAAACTTCCTCGTGCGACACAGCAGAACCGATGCTCGACACGATGCCTTCGCCCACGCGGGCAAGGATAGTGTCCTCGCCTGCGCCGCCCACGAGCTGGTGGATATTGGCGCGCACCGTGACGCGGGCCTTGGCGATGAGCTGGATACCGTTTTTGGCAACGGCGGCAACAGGCGGCGTATCAATGACTTTGGGATTAACGGAGGTCTGCACGGCTTCGAACACGTCGCGACCGGCGAGGTCAATAGCCGTGGCCTTTTCAAACGAGAGGTCTATGTTGGCTTTCGACGCGCTGACAAGAGCGTGCACCACGCGCTGCACGTGGCCGCCGGTCATATAGTGCGCCTCGAGGTTGTCGCGCGTGATGTTGCTCAACCCTGCCTTGTGCGCCTCGATGAGGCTCGGCACGATGATGTTGGGCGGCACGTTACGGATGCGCATCAGGAAGAGCTGCACCAGCGAAATGTGAACGCCCGACACTTTGGCGGAAATCCAAAGGAAGAAGGGTACGAAGTGGAAGAAGATGGACAACAAAACGAATGCGCCTATTACGAGCGCAATCACCAAAAATGGAGCATCAATCATAAAAAATAAGTGTATTAAGGATTAAGATAAAAAAGAAATTTTCGCGTGCGCATAGTATATGCCCTACAAAAATAGGTCTTTCTTATATTATAAACCAAAAACGGCATGTAATTTTTGTTGGCAACAGGCGCAAATCGGCAATATACCGAAACAAACCGCCCCGAGCTGTTGCCCGGGGCGGTTATACTCATTATTTATATATATAGGTTACGCGTCAATATTCGCATGGAGCGCATTCTTCTCAATGAACTCGCGGCGCGGGCCCACGTCATCGCCCATCAGCATGGAGAACACGTAGTCGGCCTCGGCGGCGTTCTCAATGGTGACTTGCTTGAGCAGGCGCGTTTCGGGGCACATGGTGGTTTCCCAAAGTTGCTCGGCAGACATTTCACCGAGACCTTTGTAACGCTGCGTGCTGATGCCCTCCTCGCTGCCGTCGCCATATTTTTGGATAAAGAGTTGCTTGTCGCGGTCGTTGTAGCAATATTCTTCAATCTTGCCTTTCTTGCAACGATACAGGGGCGGCATGGCGATGTAAAGGTAGCCGTCCTGAATGATTTGCGGCATGTAGCGATAGAAGAGCGTCATTACGAGCGTGGCGATGTGCTGGCCGTCCACATCGGTGTCCTCGCCCAGGCCGAAGCGCACGCCGAGTGCCTGGATGATATTGTTCACCTCGTCACTTTCGAATGCCTTGTGCCACATGGCTTTCTCCACATTGAGGATTTTACCGCGCAGGGGTAGGATAGCCTGCGTCTTGCGCGAGCGTCCCGACTTGGCGGAGCCGCCTGCGGAGTCACCCTCCACGAGGAAGAGTTCGCACTCTGCGGGGTCTTTCGACGAACAGTCTGCCAGTTTGCCCGGCAGTCCACCGCCCGAGAGGGGGCTCTTGCGCTGCACGCTCTCGCGGGCCTTGCGCGCTGCCACACGGGCCGTTGCGGCGAGGATCACCTTGTCCACGATGAGCTTTGCTTCACGCGGGTGCTCCTCGAGGTAGTTGGAGAGCGCTTCTCCCACGGCTTGGTTCACCGCGCCCGTCACCTCACTGTTGCCGAGTTTCGTCTTGGTCTGACCCTCAAACTGCGGCTCTGCCACCTTTACGGAGATTACGGCGGTGAGACCCTCGCGGAAGTCCTCGCCGGTGATTTCCACCTTGGCCTTTTCGATTTGCTTGCCGGCGGTGTCCTCGGCATATTTCTTCAACACGCGCGTCACAGCGGCGCGGAAGCCCGTGAGGTGCGTGCCGCCTTCGATGGTGTTGATGTTGTTGACGTAAGAATGGAGGTTTTCGGAGTAAGAAGTGTTGTACATGATTGCCACTTCGATAGGCACGCCTGCCTTTTCCGTATTGATATACACTACATCGTCGAAGAGGTGCGTGCGCGAGGAGTCGATGTAACGCACAAACTCGCGCAGGCCGAGGTCAGAGTGGAACGTCTCGGTGCGCGTGTTGCCCTCTTCATCGGGACGCAGGTCGGTGAGCGTAATGGTGATGCCGGCATTGAGGAATGCCAGTTCGCGCATACGGTTCGCGAGGATATCGTAGCGGTATTCCGTCACGGTAAAAATGGTCTCATCGGGCCAGAAATGCTGGCGCGTTCCGCGCAGGTCGGTCTCGCCCACCACGGTGACTGGTGTCTGCGGATGACCCTTGGCGTATTCCTGGCGGTAAATCTTGCCGTCGCGGAACACCTTCGACACCATTTTCTTGGAAAGGGCATTCACGCAACTCACGCCCACGCCGTGCAAACCGCCGGAGACTTTGTAAGAGCCTTTGTCGAACTTACCACCGGCATGGAGCACGGTCATCACCACCTCCAAGGCGGAGCGGTGCTCTTTGGGGTGCATGTCTACGGGAATGCCGCGACCATTGTCCTGGACGATAATGGAGTTGTCTTCGCAAATGGTTACATCGATGTGCGTACAGTAGCCGGCGAGGGCTTCGTCAATGGAGTTGTCCACCGTTTCGTATACGAGGTGATGCAAACCCTTTTCGCTGATGTCGCCGATGTACATGGCAGGGCGTTTACGCACGGCTTCAAGCCCTTCAAGCACCTGAATGTTACTCGCGCTGTAACTGCCGCCTGTCTTTTCTATTTCTTCCATTTATTTATTGTGTAGTTAGTCTTTTCTGTGCGGCTTTTCCCAGCCGCTTTTATGCAGCAAAGTTACAACTTTCTTAGCAGATAATGTGGAATTTGCGCGCTAATTTCGTCCTTTCCCGGCGAATTTCGCTAATTCTTCGCCGGCAAAATCGCATGGCAGCTCAACCAGCCGTTCCTCCCCTGCCTCGCGGGGTGGCCGAAAGTCGCTATCGGGGCGATTTGCCGCTGGGAGAAGTTATTTTTTTTAGGGCATAATTTTCCCTTTCACCTTAAAAATTTTCGCTATCAACCTAAAAGGTTTTATTCAAAACTTTTGAATACCTAAAAGGTTTTATTCAAAACTTTTGAATACATGTTCAGCACTTTTGAATATATGTTCAACACTGCTGAATATATGTTCAACACTGTTGAATAAAAACTTTTGCGGAGAAAATAAAAACTTTCAGGCACGCCGTAAAAACTATCAAGGGGAAAGGGAAGACTTTGTGGTGTAAAGAACTCACAGCCTAACGAGTAGGGGCGTTTTAAATAAGATAGGCTGCGGCTCGGCAATTAGAGAAGCTCTATTGCACTCGCCTTGCTCTATCTTTGCAAAACGCCCGAAACAAACCGCCGCCAGCTATACATTACAGTATAGTCGGCGGCGAAACTTTTACCGTATTTAATTTAAGGAGGGCGGCGCATTTATTTCACCACTACCTTCTTGCCTGCGGCTACATAGATGCCTGGCTGCAAGCCCGTTACGGAGGTAACGTAGCCCGTGGTCTGCACTTGGCGCACAAGGCGGCCGGCGGCAGTGTAAATGGCGACGGGAATGCCGGCGGCATCGCTCGAAATATAGATCTCGCCGCGTCCGCCCGATATGCCGATGCGCGTGTCGCGCTGGGTGAGGTCGGTGATGCCCGTCAAGGGGTCGTAGCCGTATTTCTCGTCGAGCATCGCCACGCGGCGCGTTATCCAGTTGGTGATGTACGCCACGTCGCCCTGTATGTCATTATGCAGCACGCCCCATTTGCCCTGTTCGCGCAGGTCGGCACCGCTCTCGGCAAACAGTTCGGCGTAGTCGGTGAAGCGTTTGGCAAGGTTGGCGGGATTGAACCACTGCGGACGGATTTGCGCATAGCGTTCTTTGAGCACGTCGCTCCAGCGCAGGTAACTGCTCTTGGCGAGTTTGTCGTAGAACGTGATGATGCCATGCTCCGTTGCCCAGATGAAGCTCACGAAGTCGCGCGTCGGGTCGCTCACGTAGTCGCGGCTGCCGTCCCAATAGCCGCCCCAGGTGCCGTCCATGTCCCAAGGCGCGATGCCAATCTTCTGGGCGTTGGTTGCGCCGGCTTGGTCGTAATTGAAGAAGAACATGTTTTTGCCGTGGTTGTCGGAGGCGAGCATGAGTTCGATGAAGAGGAAGTAGTCGTCCACGACGGGGCGGTCGAAGTATTTGCCGAAATTGTTGTCGAACTCGTCCTGCGAGGAAGTTGCTACAAAGTTGATAGCATTCCATAGCGGTGCCCAGTCGATGGGCTCGGTTTCGTAGTCAGGATATTTTATCTCGTAGCCGCGCCAGGTTTCTCGACGCGCCGAGTTGTCGTAGGCAGCGGGCGCCGTGCCGGGGTAGTAGCTCGAGTTTTGTTCATGACCCATAAATGTTTCGTAGGTCCAGTCGGTGGACTTGTAGAGCGAGCCATGGATTTGCTCCTCGGTGGTGTCGGTCTTGGGGGCGTATTTCATGAGCTTGAGCTGCTTGCGGTCCATCTTCTCGGTCATGCAGTAGAGGCCGTGGTAATTGCCGTTGAGCAGCACCTCGACGAAGCGGCCGCGCGTGCCCGTGCGGGCTTTATTCTCCAATGTCTTATGGTAAGGCGCGGTGGCAAAGTCGTTCCAAAGGTCGGTGCTGACGCGGTTGCGCATACAGGCACCGTCGATGGCCATAGCGTCGAGAATCCAGTTGTTGTCGTTGCGCAGGTTGAAGAACTTGCGGTCAACCGAGTTGCCGTCGGCATCGCGCAGCTTTATGGCATACGATTTCTTGGGATAGTTCATCGCGCTTGCGCCGCGATACTTGAAGGCGGCGATGACAGCGGAGTCGTAGACGGCGATGTCGGGGTCGGTGACGCGCAGCGTGCCTGTGATGTAGTAATCGCGGTTGGTGCTTTCCACGTTGATTTCAACCACGGGGAGGAAGGTGAATTGCAGCGTAGCCTGCGCCACTTCGTTGCCCGAGGCATCTTCCACGACGGCAATCTTATAAGGCTCTTCGCAACTCACGGCGGGAATGGTCACGCTGCCCGTTTCGGCATCGGGGGTCTGGTTTGCCACGCGCAGTGAGTAGCCCGATGCGTAGGCGCTTTGCCAAGTGGCGGTAACGGCAATCGTGGCATCGTCGCCGCCGCGCAAGGTGGCAGAAAGCGGCACGAGGTACTGGCTGCCGGCGGCATCGTAAGGAAGCTCCTTGCCGTTGAACAGCAGCGTGGCGAGATAGTCGGATAAGGCGTTTTTGCCGCCCGTCTGTCCACCTCCGCCCCCGCCGCCGGAACCGCCGCCGCCGATGGTGATGCCTTTTTCGGTGAGGTAATCTTTATGTCGGTCGTCGGCAGAGGCGAACACGAAGGTGCTGCCGCCGTCCACGGAGTAGTAGCCAAGGAAGTGGTACGTGTTTTTGTCGTAGTCGTTCCAATAGTTTTCGAGCAGCGTGCTCGTAGAGCCGGCTTTGCCGATGGTGTAGCCGCTGTAATTGGTCTCGTAGTCGTTATAATAACCTATTTTCCAATTATTCTGACCCACAGACGTAGAGCCGTATTGCACGCCGATGGGCATATCCTGCATCATATAGTAATCCTCGACCGCCACATAGTAGCCGTCGCTCGTGTAGATATTCACGCCCGAGTTGGCCTGCACAAAATAGAACTGCGAGGCTTCGTTTTCGTTGGTCGTTTCGTAGAGCGAATAGCCGTTGACATAGGCGAGCATACCCGAGCGCACGTTCTTGATGTAATAGAGTACGGGGTTAGAGCGGTCGGTAGTGTAGACCACAGGCGCGGAAAGCCCGGTGTTTTCCCACACTGCGCCGTTGGCGAGCGTGCCCGTGTTGCCATTGTCACCCGAACCGCCGCCGCCGGACGCGCCGCCGCCGAGGTCCTTGCCCGTCTCGTCGATAATGGAGAAGAGTTCATTGTAGCCCATCGTGTTCTCATCGTACGTGCCGAGCAGGTTGGTGCCATCGTAAACGCGCAGGTTGAACCACTGCGAGGGGTTGCTTGCACTGGCGATGTAGAAGTATTCCCCGCTTTGGTTGATTGTCCATTGCACGTTTTTCCCGTTGGCAGCGGTGGTCAGTTCTATACCTTTGCACACGCCATCTATGCGGTTAGTCGTGTAAGAAAGGTATTCGCCAGTCTTGGCGTTCTTGATGCGATAGCCCGCGCCGGCTTTCTGAATATACCACCAGCTATCTTCGTGAAGCGTATTGCCGGTGTCGTACCAAACGTATGCCGTTTGTCCATGTCGCGATCCGAGCACGAGCGAGCCGCTTGAATAGTAATTGCAAACAAAACGATACTTTGTGTTTGCATCAAACTCCACGGCCTTTGCCCCAAGCAGTGCGAAAAGCGAGAGCATGACAAGCGTAAAAATCTTTTTCATATATGACAAGTTATGATTATCTGTCGCAAAATTACGACAATTATATAATTGCGCACAAGTTTAGTTCTTGCTAATTTGTAACTTTGCACGGCAGATAATTAAGATTATACCCAAATAACCATGCTTGAAATAAAAGACCTGCACGCCGGCATCGAAGGCAAAGAAATCCTGCGCGGCGTGAACCTCACAATCCGCGACGGCGAAGTACACGTACTCATGGGACCTAACGGCTCGGGCAAAAGCACGCTGAGCAATGTGCTCGTGGGCAACCCTAAATACGAAGTGACGCAAGGCAGCATCACCTTCAACGGCAAAGACCTGCTCGCGCTCTCGCCCGAGGACCGCTCGCACGAGGGCATCTTCATGTCGTTTCAGTCGCCGATTGAAATTCCCGGCGTTTCTATGACGAACTTCCTGCGCGCCGCCGTCAATGCCCGCCGCAAATATCAGGGGCTCGACCCGATGCCCGCCCCCGACTTCCTGAAACTGCTGCGCGAGAAGCGCAAGCTCGTAGGACTCGACGCGCACTTTATGAGCCGCGGCGTGAACGAAGGTTTCTCGGGCGGCGAGCGCAAGCGCAACGAAATCTTCCAAATGGCCGTGCTCGAGCCGCTCTTTTCCATTCTTGACGAGACCGACTCGGGGCTCGACGTGGACGCGCTGCGCATTGTGGCAGAAGGCTTCAACACGCTGCGCGGCGAGCGCACCTCGGCCATGGTGATTACCCATTACCAGCGAATGCTCGACTATCTGAAACCCGACTTTGTGCATGTGCTCGTCGACGGCCGCGTGGTGCGCGAAGGCACAGCCGCGCTCGGCTATGAAATAGAAGAGAAAGGCTTTGACTGGATTAAAAACGAAATCGCGCAATGAGCATTCCTGCCGACAACATAAAACGCGCAGCCGCTGCCTTGCAGCAGTATGCCGCGCTCTACAAGGAGCAAGGCGAACTCCTGGCCGCCCACACGCCGGCCGCCTTGCGCCAAAGGGGCGACGGGGATATTTTGGCGTATCTCGACAACCTTTGCCAAAAGGGTTTCCGCGATGAGTGCTTCAAATATACCGACATCATGCAGGCCCTCGCGGCTGACTACGGACTGAACCTGAAACGCACGCCTGCCACCGACAACCCTGAGAAGCGCTATCACTGCAACGTGCCCTCGCTGGGTGCCCGGACGCGCTATGTGGCCAACGATGTGCCCGCCCCCGATGCCGCCACTGCGCCCCTGCCCGCTGGCGTGCGCTTCGGCGCTGCCTCGGAAGACGAAAGTCTGGCAGCCCTCGCGCATACATATATATATAATGGTGCGCTCCCCGTGTTCGACCCACGCGACCCCTCCGACGCGCTCTGCCAACTGCTTTCGCAGGATGCGTTGGTCGTTGACGTGGCCGACGGCGTGGCGTGCGGCGTGCCTCTGCAAATAGTGAACGTGGCAGACGCGCGGGTGCCGATGATGATGAACCGCCGCATCGCCGTGAACGTGGGCGCGGGCGCCGCGCTCGACCTCATCGTCTGCGACCACAGCGTCAGCCACTGCGACACGCTTTCCACGCAAAGCATGCACATCTGCCTCGGACGCGGCGCGACGCTGCGCCTCACGTTTATTGAGGAGAACGCCTCTACAGCCACGCGCTTCAACAACGTGAAGGTAAGCCAGGGCGACGGCAGCCGTTTCGTGTGCAACGTGCTCTCGCTCCACACTGGGCTGTCGCGCAACACAATCAACATTTTCCAAAACGGCACGCAGGGCGCCTACGCCGAAGTGAACGGCGTGGCCATTACTGATGAAACCGAGCATTTCGACAACTACGTGAAGGTGCACCACCTCGGCGGCATGGATAATGAGAGCCGTATGCTGATGAAGTACGTGCTCGGCGGCAGTTCCACGGCAGCTTTCACGGGCGAGGTGTATGTGCGCGGGCAGTTTGTGCGCAAGCTGACGGGGGATATCGCGCAGGAGTTTATCCGCGCGGCCGGAGAGATTATCGATGAGCTATGACGAGCTGCTTGCCACGCTGGAAAAGGCCGCCCCGGAATTGAAGGGTGGCCTGAAGGTGGATCGCGTAATCTATAAGCGCGCTTCCAGGCATGCGTATTTTTATCTTCTGTCCGAAAATGTGGCTGGAGAGCGCGAGTACACCGCTATCCGCAAGGCGCTGCGCGCGGCGTTTCCGGGCGTGCGGC
>SFPF01000071.1 GCA_004552155.1 Bacteroidales bacterium | reverse complement strand
ATTACAGATTCAAATCGTCGCACATGAAAGACTTCTTCTAATAGACTATGTTTCAACTGTTTCAAAGAACGAATTGCCCACTTTAACGGGACAGCAGTGTCATTTGATTAATTCAACCTACGAGGTTCATTATAGAAACAAAAAATCTAAAGTCTGCTGCTATGCTTTGTTTTCTCTTTATCGAAAACGACCTTTTGCTCACGGAGCAAAACGGAATACCTGAATACCCGGAATTAGAAGGTGCGCTGCGCCTGCCTGCCTTGGACGGCCAGCCTTGCCGCGCCCTTTCGCTGCCGCCCGATGCCGAGGTGCCCGAAGGCTTGCACCGCGTGGGACTGCGGGCGGCGTTCGACCTGCTGCCACACAATATATATATTATGGCGGGCAAGGCTGCCGAACTGCTTTACTGGGACAAGACCACGCGCTTCTGCGGACGCTGCGGCGCACCTATGGCGATGCACACCGACATCTCAAAACGCTGCACGCGCTGCGGCAGCGAGGTGTGGCCGGCGTTGCAGGCGGCAATCATTGTGGCGGTGACGCGACGCGGCGGCGAGGAGATATTGCTCGTGCAAAGCAAGAACTTCCGGGGCGACTACTACGGGCTTGTGGCAGGCTTTGTGGAAACGGGCGAAACGCTGGAGGAATGCGTGGCGCGCGAGGTGATGGAGGAGACGGGGCTGCGCATCAGAGACCTCCGCTACGTGGCATCGCAGCCCTGGCCCTTTCCCTGCGGGCTGATGATTGGCTTTGAGGCGGAAACTGACGATGAAGACATCGTGCTCCAACGCTCCGAACTCAACAAGGGCGGCTGGTTCACGCGGCAGAACCTGCCGGCCATACCGGGCAAGGTGAGTCTCGCAAGAAAACTCATCGACCGCTGGCTGGAGAAGCAGAAACGCGGGCTGTAATTGCTGCTTACAGCCCGCCTCTATTCTACGAGAGAACGCCAATAATGGCGAAATGCAATCTAAGCACAAACAGGCGAGCCCAACCTTTTATCTCGCCGCTTTCTGCTTGTTGATAAACCGCGCCGCCAACCATTTGCGTACCGGCTCGTCATAGCATTTCAAGCAAATAATGGCTACGAGAACGTTCCAAGCATAGACGCACAAGGCCACTTGCCAAGTTTCCGCAAAGGTGTAGCGTTCGGTCTTGATGAGCCATGAGTAAAACAGGTACATGAACGGATAGTGGGTGATATAGAGCGGGAAAGAAAGGTCGCCCAGGAACTTGCAGACGCGAGTAGAGAAGGCATCGGTTGTCTGCCCGGACGCACCGAGCCAAACGATGAGGGGAAAAACCACGGCGATGCAGAAAATTTCAAACAGGCCGTTCCACAGAATGGGCGTGCTGCCTCCGATAAAGGGGATGAACAAGAAGGCGGTCAGCAGCACGGAGCAAATCCAAAACGCACCCTTCACACGTACCGGGCGCAAGCGGCGGGAGAGCAGCAGGCCGGCGGTGAAGGGAAATAGCATGCGCAAAGCACCGCCGAGGACGTTCACCGTGTCTATGGTCCACCCCACCCCGATGCTGCCGTAGCCGGAGAAATCGAAGATAGCAAAGCAACCCAACATCGCCCCCAAGGCGATGACCAATGCCAGCAAGGCCTTGTCGGACAAACGGCGGAGAAAGAGGGCGTAGAGGAAGTTGCCAATATATTCAAAAAACAAGGACCACGCTGGGCCGTTCAGCGGAAACATCTCGCCGTTGCCGCGCACCTCGTAGCCGCAGCCCGGTACGGCGGGAATGAAGCACATGGCGAGCAGCAGGGCGAGCATAACGGCGGAGGTGGCGACATGCGTCCCGTCCCATTGGACGCTGCCTTGCACGAGGAAGGTAATTGTGCCCAGCACGGCTCCCATGATGACCATCGGGTGCAGACGAATCAACCGGCGCTGGAAAAATCCTTTCATCGTCAGCGACTTGTTCCAGCGGTCGTCGTAAGCATAGCCGATAACGAAGCCTGACAATATGAAGAAGAAGTCAACAGCCAAGTAGCCGTGGTTGATGCACTCTATATATGGCTTTCCGCCGGCAAAGGCATAGCCCTCGAATACGTGGTACCATACAACGAGCAGCGCAGCCACTCCGCGCAAGCCGTCCAACAAGTCGTAATGGGGTTTGGTGTCGCAGAATGCGGCCGAAGAGGGGATATGATTTGACATATAAGTTTATATATTGGCAGACGAGCAGACAAGCAAACGAATAGACGATACAAGAAACTTGGATAACATTTACTGCGAGACAAAAAACCTACTCTATGTCGATAAAGGCGGGGAAGATGCGGCGCGGGTCGTAGAACGTAGCGACGCTGGCAAGCATGGCGTTGAGGTTGGGGCGGACTTTGCCTTCAAACACGGTGCGGCCGTTGACCGTCACCGTGACGGGACGATAGAAGTCTATCATCGTTTCGTCTAAATAAAGTCGGAAGCCCATTTGCTCGGCGGGCTTATAGTCGCGCTCAAACTTCATTTCTATGCCCCAGATGCTGTCGCGCTGCACAGTGCGGTAGGTCACGTCGTCCACGGTGAGCGTCACTTTGTTCTCGGCGCGGTTGATGTCCATCTGATAATAGGTGCGCCCATCTCCTGCGGGGCGTTTCAGCACGGCTATGTTATAAAATCCCGTGCGATAGCGTCCGTCCATTGGATAGTCCTCCCAGTTCACATGGTGCGGCACGGCGTTACGCGTGAAATTACGCAGCCAAGGCGTGGTCGGGGCATAGTCGATATGGTGCCCGCGCTCTGGAATGAGTTCCACCTTGTGGCGAAAGCCTTCGGGCATCAAGAGTTCGAGGCTGTCGAGGGCATCGGCTGTATAGCCCGTGAGGATATTGCGGTAAAAGCCTTTATCGATCGCTCCCGTGCGCAGGCTAAACCCGATGTTGCGCAGATTTTCCGCCGGTGCGTTTTTCAGCGGTTCGCCGCCCGCCATGGGGCCTGCCGCCGCCCAATAGTCGGCATAGAAGGAAGCGATGCGCTGGCTGCCGTAACCGCCCTCGGAAATACCGAATACGTAGACTTTGTCGGGATTAACGTCGGAGCGCAAAAGAGCCTGGCGCAACAGGCGTTCCCAAGCGAATTGCTTGCTGCGCTGATACCAGCGGTACCATGGTCCCTCGTTGGGGATTTGCGGAATGAAGTAAAGGCTCGGCGCGTCCTGGAACATCTGGGCGAGTTTCAAGCCCGTGGCCCATTCGCGGTCGCGCGGCCCGCTGCCGTGCAGATAGAGGAAGAGCGGATATCCGCCAGACGGCTGCTCGCCTTTGCTGACAAAATAATAATTGAGCGTGGCCTGAGGCTCGAGGCTATCGGGCAGCAACCATTTGCCGCTGTTCTGCTGCCACGCCTCCCAAACCGCCTGCCTCACGCTACCGATCTTGCTGACAGAGATTTTTTTCTCGGGCACGGCAACGCCGGCCGTGCTACCTTTTTTCAGGGTTTCGCCAAAATAGAGACGCATGTCGGCTGAATTTTGCGCCATTCCCGAGAAAGGCAAGGCGGATAAGAGCAAAGCGAACGCGGAAATATATTTACGATTGAGCATCATATAATAAATATCTAACAAACAATATCAAAAAATCCCCTCACACGCCCGCTGCCATTACTGCGCGGTATGTGAGGGGATATTTTATTGGTTTAAACTATCTGATTACTGAATCTTGACAGTAGCGCGACGGTTGTAAGAGTAGGGAGCAATAGTGTTCACGCCACCCTTAGCCTCAACGATGATGTTGTCGCGGTTAACGCCCATCTTAACGAGCTCGTTAGCAACAGCGTTGGCACGCTTTTCAGAGAGCTGCTGGTTGTAAGAAGAGCTACCCGTCTTGCTGTCGGCATAACCCGTAACAACGATCTTCTTACCATTAGCCTTAGCGTATTCGGCAACTTCCTTAACGTTAACCAAGTCTTTGCGGCTGGCAATTCTTGAAGAATTGATGTTGAAGAATACGGACTGAGCGGTAGAAGCAACCTCGGTAACCTTTTCAACAACCACCTTGGTGTCTGTAGCAGGCTTCTGGTTAGCAAGCAACTCGCGGAGGCGTGCATTTTCTTCCTGCTGTTCCTTGAGAGAAGCATTGAGGGCATCCATCTGCTCCTTGTTCATAGCCATAAGAGCGTCTACGTCGGGAACTTTCTCCCAAGTGCACTTGCCAAGGTTGTAGGTAACGCCGACAGAAGCACCGACGAGCTTATCCCAGTGGCGGCTCGTGGGTTTCTTCTTCTCATCCCAGTTGTCGTGCTTATATGCGTCAACAGAACCTTCGAACCAGTTCGTATAGAGTTCGAAGAAAACCTGGAAGTGCTTAGAAACGCGGAAGTTGTTGAGCAAGCCCACATTATAAGTAAGGTCGTAGTTCTTACCACCTTCCGACATATTGCGGATTACGCCGAGACCTACATAAGGAATGCAGTTCCAAACGCGCTTTTCATTGTAGCCGCAGAAAATGTTGGAGAGGTTGAACAAAACGTCCTCGTGAATATTCCAATATTCATAAGAGTGGTGGTCATCGCGGGTATTAACCTGCTTTGCCCAAGCACCCTGGAACTTCGTACGAAGACCAATACCAGGCGTAAACCATTTACCAATGGCAACATTGAAACCGAGCGTGGTGCGGTCAACGCTGAACGGGTTCTTGTTGCAGCACTGTTCCTGAGAGGTGTAAGCGGCATTGGATTCAATACCTGCACTTACGAACCAGTTTGCCCAGAAAGAGTTGGTTGCGACACTATACTTCTTAGTAGGAGCAACGGTGTCCTGTGCCATAGCAGTTGAGGCAAAGCCTACAAATGCAAGCGCAATCATTAACTTTTTCATAACTAAGGATATTTAAGAATAAATACAAAATAATTTTTTCGTCGATTATAGCGCGACTAAGCATCAAAATGAAGCAAAGTCACGTTTTTCTCGGGGCAAAGTTAGTAAAAACAAATACTTTAATAAAATTTCATACAAGAAAATTACGGGGAAAATGCAATTTCTCCCAACTTTTTCCGTTTTTCCCTATTTCCCGAACAGTTTTTCTATGTTTTCGACCGCCAAAATGACCAAAACGGTCTGCCCATCTGGTGTGAAATTGGGCGTACCTGTGGAGAAAAGCTGGTCAACGAGCGCAGACATCTCCGCTCCCGACAAATATTCGCCCACGGGCATTGCGGCTCGGCGTGCGAGGGTGAGGGCTATGCGGTGGCGAATGCCGTCGGCGGCATCGCTTTTCCCGTCCAAAGTTTCTTGGAGTATATCCTGCAAAAGTTCGGAAGCGTCCAAGCCTTCCGTCCCTGCGGGGGTGCCGAGCACGGAAAAGTCGCCGCCGCCAAGAGATGACACTTCAAAACCCACGCTCTGCAAGTCCTGCATCATTTTCTCGAAAGCCACGGCCTCGGAGGGCGGCAAAGTGAGGCGTTGGGGGAAGAGCAACCGCTGCGTCACGGAGGGCTTGTCGGCGAACCGCGCCATAAAGCGGTCGTAAAGGATTCTGACGTGCGCCCGGTGCTGGTCGATGAGCATCAGGCCGGACTTGACGGGCGTTATTATATATTGTCCGCGAAACTGGAAGTAGTCCGTCTCGCTCTTTTTCATTTCTCCCTGCTCTTCGGAGGGCAGACTTTGGAACATCTGCGCCGTCGGCGCGTCTTGGTCGGCAGGCAAGTCGGGCATTTCTCCGAAATCGGTTTCCTTCTTATCAGGGAAAGCCGCGGCATAAGCGTTCTGCCAATGCCTGTCCACCGCCGGCTTATTATTATATGTATAGGACGAACCGCCCGCTCCGCCGCCCTTTCCCGAAAGATAGGAAGGAGAGGTGGCGAACGGGTTGTAGTCGGGATTTACCTCGATTTGCGGCGCAGGCACATCATTGCCGCCCGGCGTGAAAACGGGAATGTCGGGACGGCCTTCGGTGTTGAATTCCAGTGACGGCACTACGCCGTGTTTTCCCAGCGCCTCGCGCACGGCAGCCAGGAGGATTTGCCAAATAGGCGTTTCGTCCTCAAACTTTATCTCGGTCTTGGTGGGATGGATATTGACATCGATTTTCTCGGGCGCGACTTCAAGATTCAGGAAAAAGGGCACTTGCTCGCCATCGGGTATCAAACGCTCGTAAGCCGTCTGCACAGCCTTTGCGAAATAGGGGTGGCGCATGTAGCGGCCGTTGACAAAGAAGAATTGCTGCGCGTTCTTGCGGCGCGAGGCCGAAGGCACGCCCACGAAGCCGCTGATATTTATAAGCGTCGTCTTGACTTCAACGGGTATGAGCTTTGCTTCCAAGCGTTTGCCGAACACGCCGAGTATGCGCTGCTTGAAATTTCCTGCGGGGAGGTTCATCATCGCCGCGCCGCCGCTATGGAGCGAAAAGGAGGTTTCGGGATGCGCCAAGGCGATGCGTTCAAATTCCGTGAGGATATTGGAAAGTTCCGTTTGGTTGGACTTCAAGAACTTGCGGCGCGCGGGAATGTTGAAAAAAAGATTTTTTACGGCAAAATTCGCCCCGACGGGACAATTCACTGGCTGCTGATCCACCACGCGGCTACCTTCGATGATGATGCTTACGCCGAGGTCCTTGTCGGCTGCACGGGTACGCAGTTCCACCTGCGCCACAGCGGCGATAGAAGCCAGTGCTTCGCCGCGGAAACCCATAGTGCGGAGCGCAAAGAGATCTTTGGCTTCGGAAATTTTCGAGGTGGCGTGGCGCTCGAAAGCAAGGCGCGCGTCGGTTTCGCTCATGCCCTTGCCGTTGTCAATCACCTGCACGAGGCTTTTCCCAGCGTCCTCCACGATGACCTGCACCTGCGTGGCACCGGCATCGATGGAGTTTTCCACCAATTCCTTAATCACCGACGAGGGCCGCTGCACCACTTCGCCGGCCGCTATCTGGTTGGCCACGGAGTCGGGCAAGAGATGTATGATGTCGCTCATGGAGTTTTCTTATTTCTTTTTCTTTCCGTCTAACTTCTGCAAAGGCGGAGTGCGCCGTATAGAGGGTTTAAGTTCTGTGCCGGCTTTCTTTGGCCGCCATTCGTAAATGTCGTCTTTATTTAGGGGACGGATATAGTCGAACCAAGCAAAGTTGTGCAGCCGTGTGCGCTCGGGCGGAGCCATCCCTATGGGATAGAGCACTGCCACGGGCGAGGCGGGCGCCCAGAGGCGGTCGAGTTTTCGCTCCTTCATGAACATTTTCAGGATACTCGTTTCGAGGTAATTGGAATAGAGGATGGTGCTGTCTTTTTCAAGGGGATAGAAGATGGTCAGCACGTTGCCCACGGCGTGGTTCTCTTTCATCTCTCCGTTCACGTAATAACTGTGCATTTCATGGGAGGTCACTTGATTGAAATGCACAGAGTCGAGTTGCTCCACCATAAGTGCCTGCCGCTCCACATATATGCTATCAATCGTAGAGTCGGCCATAAATACGTTTATCTCCTCGCCAAGCACCTGTTTCGTGTCGCTCCAAACGATGGGGTCTTTGTAGAGCGTGAGTTTCCCCTCTTTCGAGGTATAGACCAGGGAGTCGCTCACCGCCTGCACGTCGGTGCGATAGGCGCGGACGTGGAAATAGCCGTGGAGTTTGCGGTACACGGAGTCGGTGTCGATGTTATAGGTGAACATCCTTATGGTGTCGGCATGGACATACAGCGTATCGGGCCCTTGCGAGAAGTCGCGCGCCAACGCCCGCTTCGTGGCCATGGCCTCACCGGTTTGCTCAAAGTAGATGCAGTAGTCGCCGGTGAGTATGTTCTTATTCTTGGTGTCTTCGCAGGAGATGTTATTGAATGCCTCCATCATGCCGGTGGTCTTGTCGTAATAAACGGTGTCGCCGCTCATGATGCGGTCGCGCCCGAAGGCCATCGTTCTGTCGTAAAGGCGCGCCTGCTCGCTTTGGGTGTTGTAATAACCGAGTTCGGTATAGATACGGTCGCCGTTGCTGTATATATTCGTCGGTCCGATAGCTTTCGACCATTTCGTTTGCGTATCGTAGTGGAGCGTATCGGTAACAAGTTTGAAATCTTCATCGGTGAGCACCACGTTGTAGTTGAAGACTGATTGTTTCGTATCGGTGTGATATTCTCCCCAATCGCTTTCCAGCACACTGGTGCCGTCGATGAGCCTGCCGCCCTCGAAGTAATAGCTCACGTTGTAGAGGCGGTCGTAGTTGAGGCGGTCGGTCTTCAACACTTGCTCGCGGTGGGTCATGACTACATTGTAGCGCATTTCGGCCATAAGGTTTTCACCATAATAATGGAGCACGTCGCCGGTGAGTTCCAAGGTGTCGCCCTGCACGATGCGCACGTGTCCGAACGCGTCGAACGACTCCGAGGCTTCGTAAAGCAAAGCACTATCGCAGTACATGGTCATACCGCCGTGGCGGAACACGACGTTGCCGCTCAGCCTTTGCGCCGCGTTGGCCTCAAACTCGTTGAAGCGGTGGTTGTCGGCTTCCCAGTGTATTTTATCCTTCTCTTCCTTCACGGCCTGCTTGCGCTTGTCGTCCGCGTCCTGCCATGCCTGCGCGGCGACGCAGCAGCAGAACAGCAAGAGGAGAGAAAAGAGGGGTAAATGCTTTTTGGTCATATATATATTATATGTATATGGGCGTATGCCAAAGCAGACTGCCCCTACCCTTTTGCTTTCGGGGAACGGGTACAGTCTGCCTTTTTATCGGTCGGTCTTACTATTTAATCCAGCCTTTATACTTGAAGTCGCAGCCGCGCCAGTCGGGACTGATACGCACATAGGTGCTGGCTATCTTGTCTTGGATCCACTTTTCGAGTTTCTCCTCGCGCTTTTTCGAGACAACCACGTTTTTCAATGCCTGAAAGTCCTCGGTCATATTGGCGCGGTGTCCGTCGATGCGGTTTTT
>SFPF01000070.1 GCA_004552155.1 Bacteroidales bacterium | reverse complement strand
TGTCTCGTCTACTTGTTTACTCGTAAACTCGTCTACTAATAAATCAAAACAAAAAGCGTTATGGCATTCATAGATTACTACAAGATTATGGGCGTGGACAAGTCTGCCACGCAGGACGACATTCGCAAGGCGTACCGCCACCGTGCGAAGATATGGCATCCCGACCTTCACCCCGACGACCCCAAGGCAAAGGCCAAGTTTCAGGCATTGAATGAGGCCAACACCGTGCTTAGCGACCCCGAAAAGCGGGCGAAATACGACAAGTACGGCGAGCATTGGGAACATGCCGACCAATTCGAGCAGGCCGGTGGCGGCTTCGGCGGCTACGGAGGCGGCGGTTTCGGCGGCTTCGACTTTTCGCAGTTCAGCGGCGGCGCGGGCGGCGGTTTCTCTTCGTTCTTCGAAGACCTGTTCGGCGGCCGCATGGGCGGTAGCGGGCATTCGCGAATGCGCGAGCCTGAGGCCGACATGGAGGTAAAGGTGCAAATCGACCTTTACACGGCTTTGCTCGGCGGCGAAATCATATTGCAGACGCAAAACGAGCGGCTGCGCCTGAAAGTAAAGCCCGAAACGCAAAACGGCTCCAAGGTGCGCCTGCGTGGCAAGGGTTACCGCCGTTCCGACGGCACGTTTGGCAACCTCATCATCACTTATGAGGTGAAACTTCCCACGGGACTGACCGAACGCCAAAAGTCTCTTTTGCGCGAAATGCAGCAAGCGCGATAATCCGCCCGCGCTTCGAGCAACTTTATGCACTTATCCCCAAACGGGGCGGCATCATACCGGGCATTGCTTGCCTGTATCTGGCCGCTTCGTTTGGGGATAAGTTTTTTATTTTTCTGTTGGCTGAAATTTACTTGCGGATAGTCAGCCGGTACATGATGGGCACGATAAATGCGTTGAGGAGGGTGGAGGTGAACAGGCCGCCGAGAATAACTACCGCCATCGGGCTTTGGATTTCGTTGCCTGGCAGGTCGCCCGAAACGGCGAGGGGCACGAGGGCGAGGGCGGAGGTCAGCGCGGTCATAAGGATAGGATTGAGACGGTCCGCAGAACCCTGCATGAGGCTCTCGCTGAGCGTTTTGCCCTCCAAGAGCAGGTCGTTGTAGCGCGACACGAGGAGCATGCCGTTGCGCGTGGCGATGCCGAAGAGCGAGATGAAGCCGATGATAGAGGGTATGCTCACCACGCCGCCCGACAGCCACACCGCCACCACGCCGCCTATCAGGGCGAGCGGCAGGTTGAGCAAGATAACAAGCGACTGCACGGCGTTTCTAAACTGATTGAAGAGCAGCAGGAAGATGACAATGATTGAGATGGCCGAGGCCAGCAGCAGGGCGTTGGCGGCCGACTCCGCGCTCTCGAATTGCCCGCCGTATTCAATGCGGCAATCTTGCGGCACGCTTACTTCTTCCTGCACCGTGCGCCGTATGTCGGCCGCCACGCTGGCGAGGTCGCGCCCCGAGACGTTGGCCGATACCACGAGTTTGCGCGCCACGTTTTCGCGGTTTATCGTGTTAGGTCCTGCGGTCGAGGTGATGTCTGCCACGTGGCACAGGGGAACCGCCGTTCCGCCCGCGTTGAGCATGAGTTGGCCGATGTCGGCCGCCGTGGCGCGCTTTTCGTCGCCTGCTTTCAGCGTGAGGTCGAACGCCTCGTTGTTTTCATAAACCGTTGCCACGGGCTCTCCGGCGAGCAGCACGCTCACGGCCTTGGCAAACTCGGGGAGCGTGATGCCGTAGCGTGCGAGGAGTTCGCGCTTGGGCGTGATTTGTAGTTGCGGCCGCTCTATCTGCTGTTCCACGTTGAGGTCGGTCACGCCCTCGATGCCGCTTATTTTCTCCTTGATGTCGTTGCCGAGGGCATACATCTCGCCCAAATTGTTGCCGAACACCTTGATAGCGATATTGGCCTGCGTACCGGAGAGCATGGCGTCTATACGGTGCGTAATCGGTGCGCCCACCTCGACCGCGATGCCCGGCACGGCGGCGAGTTTCTCTCGTACCTCGGCGAGTACTTCTTCCTTGTCGCGGCCGGCCAGTTCGAAGGGGGCTTCTATTTCCGACGTGTTCACGCCGAGCGCGTGCTCATCGAGTTCCGCGCGTCCGGTTTTGCGCCCCACGGTCTTTATTTCAGGCACGGAGAGCAATAGGCGTTCCACCCTCTGGCCTATCTTGTCGGACTCCTCCAAAGATATGCCGGGCAGCGTGGTGACGTTGATGGTGAATGAACCCTCGTTGAACGGCGGCAAGAAACCGCTGCCCATGGTGCAAAACAGGGCGACGGCCGCCACGAAAGCGCAGGCCGTGGCTGCCAGCACGGCTTTCTTTTTACCGATCACCCATTGCAGGGCTTTTATATAATGTTTTTTTAAGAAACGGGAGAGGAAAGGTTCTCGCTCCTCCTTGTCCTTGTGGCCTTTTCCCAAGAGATAACTGCAGAGCACGGGCGTGAGCGTGAGCGCCACGAGCGTGGAGGCACAGAGGGCCGTGATGAATGCCACGCCGAGCGGCACGAGCAACCGCCCTTCAAGTCCCGTGAGGAAGAAGAGGGGCACGAAACTCACGATGATGATTAAAGTGGAGTTGAGGATAGGGAGGCGCACCTCGCGCGAGGCGTTGAAGATGACGGAGAGCGCGGATTGCTGCTCCTCGCGGGGCAGGGCGCGGTTCTCGCGCAGGTGGCGGAACACGTTTTCCACGTCGACAATCGCATCGTCCACGAGCGAGCCGATAGCAATTGCCATGCCGCCGAGGCTCATCGTGTTGATGGTGAGTCCGAAGAGGTGGAGCGTGAGCAGCGAAACGATGAGCGAGAGGGGAATGGTGACGAGCGAAATCACGGTGGTGCGCACGTTCATGAGGAAGAGCAGGAGTACGATGACTACGAAGATGCCGCCTTCGAAGAGAGCGTTTTTCACGTTGTCGATTGCACTGTTGATGAAGCGTTCCTGTCGGTAAACGTCGGTGGAGATGCTCACGTCGGGCGGCAGCGCGGTTTTGAGTTCCTCGAGCGCGGCGTCGATCTTTTCGGAGAGGTCGAGCGTGCTCGTTTCGGGCTGTTTCGTCACGGTCATCATCACGCACGGCTTGCCGCGCAGCGATGCCACGCCCGTTTTCGGCGTGCGGTTGCCGATTTTCACGGCGGCAATGTCACCCAGCGTCACTGCCGCGCCGCCCGCAGACTTCACCAAGGCGGCTGAGAGCGCGGCCGTGTCGCGCGTGGCCAGCATGCCGCGAATGATGTATTCGTTGCCGTATTCATACAGCACGCCGCCGGAGGCATTTGTATTCATGCCCTCCACGGCCGCCACGGCATCGTTGAGCCCCACGCCATAGTGCTTCATCTTTTCGGGCGAGAGCAATATCTGATATTCTTTCAATTCGCCGCCGATCACCGACACCTGCGCTACGCCGCCCGTGGCGAGCAGGCGCGGGCGTATCTGCCAGTCGGCTATGGTGCGGAGGTCGCGCAGGGAGGTGCTGTCGGCGGTGAGTGCCACGAACATCAGTTCGCCGAGAATGCTGCTCTGCGGCCCGATGGTGGGCGTGCCGGCCTCTGCGGGCAATTGTTCCTTTACGAGGGCGATTTTTTCAGCCACTGTCTGCCGCGCCCGATAAATCTCCATGCCCCAGTCAAACTCTACCCACACGATAGAGAAGCCCGTGGTGGAGGAAGAGCGTACGCGCCTTACGCCCGCCGCGCCGTTCACCGAGGTTTCGAGCGGGAAGGTGATGAGCCGTTCCACTTCCTCGGGTGCCATGCCTTTTGCCTCGGTCATCACCACGACGGTGGGCGCGTTGAGGTCGGGAAACACGTCGACTTCCATCGTCCTGGCCGTGTAAAGGCCTGCGATGACGAGCAACGCCGCGCCGAGGAGCACGGCAAGGCGGTTGCGCAGCGAAAAAGAGATTATTTTGTTAAGCATGGATTTTTAGAACAATCAATTTGAGGTGAATCTTTTTAAAATGTGGCGGGCTGAAAGCCCAATTGTTGCGCCTAGCCCCGGGCAACGCCCGGGGGGAAGGTTGTGCAATGATTAAAGTGTCGCGCTCTGAAAGAGCAACCTTCTTTATGAGGGGCATCGCCCCGTGTGGCGTTTATGTGTTACGCGCTTTCGGCGCGTGGCATTTTTGCGTGAAGCAAAAATGCCGAATGTATTAATCGCGGCATGCGTTTCCCCAGGGCATTGCCCTGGGCTGTGGGCAACAATTGGGCTTTCAGCCCGCCACAATGAAGGGAACGTTCGTTTAATGGCTGTGCCCGTGTTCGGGAATTGCGCTGCCCGCAGCCGCGAGCTTTATCTGAATCGCGCCTTTCACCGCCACGCGCTCGCCGGGCTTCAATCCCGAGCAGATTTCGATGCGGGTGCCGTCGGTCTCGCCCGTCGTCACGGCACGTTTCACGTAGGCGTCGTGCTCTGTCTGCACATACACGAACTTCTGTCCCTGCTCATCGGTCAAGGCGGCTGCAGGCAGGGAGATAACATTTTGGCGCGGCGCGGCGAGCAACCATATTTCGGCGAATGCGCCCGGCGTGAGGCTGCCTCGGTTGTCCAACTCAAAGGTCACTGGCACGTAGGGCGTGCCGTCGGTCACGCTGCGCCCGTACGACAATAGGCGGCCGCCGAAATCTTCCAGCCGCAATGTCTCGCCAGAGCCCGCGAGGCGGAAATTCGCACCCGTTATCTCGTGCAGTCGCGCCGCAAAGTGTGCCGGCACGTCGGCGCGGAGTTGCACGCGGCGGCTCTGCGTCACCACGGCAATGGGCTGCCCCACTGCTACATAGTCGCCCTGCGCGGCGAGACGGCTCTTAATGAACCCGCTCACGGGCACCGTTACCGCCGTGCCGCCAGTAGGGGCATTTTGCAAAACGCCCGCTGCAGCGCGCGCCGTTTCGTAGCGCAGACGACGCGCTTCAAATTCCCTTTGCGAGATGATGCGTTCCTCCACCAGTTTCTGCGCGCGCTCATATTCATCATATTCAGCCTTGGCGGCCTCATATTCTGCCCGCGCCTTTTCGGTTGGGTCGCCGTCCTGCAAGTCCTTGGCCGAAACGGTGGCAATTACCTGACCTGCACGCACCGCTGCGCCTTCCGTCAAACCGCCTCCGGTGAACGAAAGGATACCTGCGGTCTTGGCAACTATTGTCTGCTCGTCTTTGCTTGCTGCCACCAGTTGGCCGCTCGCCTTGAAGCACGAGCGCATTTCGCCGGGGCGGATTTCCTCCACGGCAATGCCCATTTCCTCGGCCTGAGCCTCGGAAACGATGATTTCGCCTGCATGTTCCTCATGATTTTCGTGCTTGTCGTCGCGTTCATGCTCGTGACCCGCGTGGCAGCCGCATAAAAGCGCGGCGATGCCCATTATAAAAATAGATTTTTTCATCTTTCAAAAATGCTATTTATTCTTTCCGTTTGCAAATTTACTGCGCAGCAACTACAACTCCGTTGCAAACGGCCGCGCCTTTCTCCTTGAAAGTTTTTCTTTCCTTGCTGATAATTTTTCTTTTCTCCTTGATATTTTTTCCTCTCATATAAGATATTTTTTGTTACAAACTTTGTAACATGTATTACAAACTTTATAACATGTGTTACAAACTTTGTAACGGCCGTTACAAACTTTGTAATAAACTTTTTCTTATATGATAGTAAAAAATAATTCGGAGAAAATAAAAAAAGTCTGCGCAGACAGGGAAAATTGTCTGCGCAGACCGTAAAGATTATAAGGGGGAAATTTTGCGA
Source organism: Bacteroidales bacterium (assembly GCA_004552155.1). Taxonomy (GTDB): domain Bacteria; phylum Bacteroidota; class Bacteroidia; order Bacteroidales; family Bacteroidaceae; genus Alloprevotella. The sequence goes on along the minus strand of SFPF01000070.1, from coordinate 12,811 downwards.
AGAGACTATGAAAGCACGTCGAGATTGGGGCGGCTCTCCACTTCCTTGCCGGCTACATACACTGCCATGGGCAGCGACAGCACAAAGGAGCAGACCGACCACAGGGCGGCGGAGATAATGAGCGCGAGGGCCGAAAGCAGATAGAACGTGCCCGAGAGCGCGACGGGGTCGCTTTGGAGAAATGAAACGGAAGCGTAATAGCCCGTGGCCGCTACCGTGGCAAATGGAAAGATGCAAGCGAGGGCGGCGAGCGACATGGGCATATAGGTAAGCAGTCGCACGATGTAATAACCGCCCACATGGTTGCCGCCTTTATCAAATACCTTGCGCCAGGCGGCTATCGGCGTGGCGGCGTGCCCGAGCACGTAGTGCAGGCGTGCCACGCTTTGCAGCGTGTGGAGCAGGAAGAGCAAGATGGGCAGGAAGAGCATGATCCACCATGAATATTTGGCGGAAAGCCACGTGATGCCGCCCGCGAGGAGCAGCATGAAGAAGAACGAGGGGAGGTCGAACACGAGCATCGCGCCCCACGCCTTCATCGTTTTCATAGGAGCGCGGAAAAAGTGCGTGCTGATATGTGCCAGTGTGGTGTGTTCGGCATAATGGCGCAGCAGTCGTGCGCGGGCGGCACTCTGAATGCCGTAGCAGGCGGCGGCGATGAGCAGTGCGCCGACGAGGCAAAGCAGGGCAGGGAGCGAGGGCAGCAGGAGGCCGGCCGTGCCGGGCGTGCCGATTTTGGTGTATACGTGCCAAGGTGCGAGGCACTCGGTGAGGTAGGGCAGGACGAGGAATGCCACGGCCGCCATGCCGAGGCTCACGGCGAGCAGGCTTTGCCAGCCGATGGCTTTGAGGAAGTCGGCGGCGTGGAGCGCAAAGAGTTTCCAGCCTTCGAGCATGCTGCTGCGAATGCCGCGCTCTGCATAGAGCGGCTGATAGGGGGCGGCTTTGGGTTTCTCGGTGGAGGCAGATACGTTTTGGGACATATATATAATATTGTATGGTGCGTTTTTAGTAGACGAGTATACAAGTAAACGAGTAAACGAGACAGAAATCTGCTGTCGCAAGTGCAAAATTAGTGATTGCCTTATAATAAAAACGGGTTTTAGCGCATTATTTAGTAAATTTGCACGCCATTAACAAGCGGCGGGGGAGCAGAAAGATAATCCCCGCGCCTGAAATCCATAAAATCAAAGAAATCATGCCACAAGTCAATATATCTGATTTTTCCGCCGTGCTCTTCGATCTCGACGGTGTTATCGTCGATACGGAAGGGCAGTATTCGCTGTTTTGGAAACAAATCGGCGAGGAATATATGCCCGGCATGCCCGATTTCGCGCTCGCCATCAAGGGACGCACGCTGACGCAGATTTACGACACCTACTTCCCCGATGCCGCTGACCGCGCCGCGATTACTGAAAGACTTAACGCCTTTGAGCGGCAAATGGATTTTCCTTACATTGCGGGCGCGAGGGAGTTTCTCGAAGCGTTGCAGGCGCAGGGTGTGCCGACGGCCATCGCGACCAGTTCGAACTGCGACAAGATGGCTTGCCTCTACGCGCGGCATCCTGAGATAAAAAATCTCGTCACCGCCGTGCTCACTGCCGAAGACGCGCGGCGCTCGAAACCGGCCCCCGACTGCTATCTCGCAGCAGCCGAACGCCTCGGCGCGGATATAAGCAAATGCATCGTATTTGAAGACTCGCCGAGCGGACTTGCCGCAGGGCGTGCCTCCGGCGCGTTTGTAATAGGCGTCTGCACCTCGCTCGCAGCAACAGAAATAGAGCCGCTTTGCGATGCGTATATTGAAGATTTTAAGGAATTTATTGAACAAATTTAAGGATAGGTAAACTGCCTGGAAGGCAGTACGGAGCGAAGCGACGGTAACCGGGGACGAAGTCCTCGGTAGCCAGGTAATAGCAAATATCTGCCTGGAAGGCAGTACGCCCGTTAATGCGTTCTGCTCCTGTGTCCTATGGCGTAGTGCCTTCCAGGCACATCGTCCTCTCAATGCCCCGCCGGGCACTCCGTACCCGGTTACCGTCGCTGCGCTCCGTAGTGCCTTCCAGGCACCATGATACATAATAGTATAATCAATCAAACAATTATAAATAAGGAATTTATATAAAGATATTAACTTAAACCTCAAAAATAAAATTATGCCAGGTTATTTAGTTGACGATACGCGGAAAGTCACCACGCACCGCCTTAAAGAAATGAAGGAGCAGGGCAAGAAAATCGCCATGCTTACCTCTTATGACTATACCACCGCTAAGATTGTGGATGAAGCCGGAGTGGACATTATCCTTGTCGGCGACAGTGCCTCGAATGTCATGGCAGGCAACCACACAACCCTGCCCATTACACTCGATCAGATGATATACCACGCACGAAGTGTGGTGCGCGGCGTAAAGCGCGCCCTCGTAGTGTGCGACATGCCCTTTGGCACGTATCAGGTAAACCCCGTGGAAGGCGTGCGCAACGCGATTCGCATCATGCAGGAAACGGGATGCGATGCCGTGAAACTGGAAGGCGGGGTGGAAATCCTCGACACCGTGCGCAAAATCCTCGATGCCGGCATTCCCGTGATGGGACACCTCGGACTTACGCCGCAGAGCATCAATAAATTCGGCACCTACGCCGTTCGTGCCCGCGAGGACGCAGAGGCAGCCCGCCTACTCTCCGACGCCGCAGCCTTGGCCGAAGCCGGCTGCTTCGGCATCGTGCTCGAAAAGATACCGGCGGCATTGACGCAAAAGGTGGTAGAAAGCGTGGACGTGCCCATAATCGGCATCGGCGGCGGTCCGGCTGACGGACAAGTGCTCGTAATCGACGACATGCTGGGCAAGAACAAAGACTTCTCGCCGAAGTTCCTGCGCCGCTATGCAGACCTGCACACCGTGATGCTTGATGCCATCGGCCAATACGTGACCGACGTGAAATCTTGCGATTTTCCGAACGCACAAGAACAGTATTAGAGAAAATCGTAAACGGCATAAATCATAATTAATGCTAAATTCCCCATTTGCTTATATGGCATATGGGGAATTTTGTTAATTTTGCACTTCGTTATCATGTAGTTCATAACGACAGCAACCGAAATAATGACAAAACTGAGCGTCAATATCAACAAAATAGCCACGCTGCGCAATGCCCGGGGCGGCGATACGCCGAACGTGGTGCAGTTTGCACTCGATTGTGAAAGGTTTGGCGCACAAGGTATTACGGTTCACCCCCGTCCCGACGAGCGGCACATCAGACGTGCCGATGTAAGGGCGTTGAAACCCCTTCTTTCCACAGAATTTAATATTGAAGGCTATCCGTCGGAGGAGTTTTGCCAACTGGTAATGGAGGTAAAACCGACGCAGGTGACGCTCGTACCCGACAGTCCCGAACAACTTACTTCCAATCACGGCTGGGACACAAAATCTAACCTCTCCTTCCTTACCGATGTGACGACGCGTTTCCGCGAAGCCGGCATTCGTACCAGCATCTTCATTGATGCCCTGCCCGAAATGGCAGACTATGCCAAGCAGGCCGGGGCAGACCGCATTGAACTCTATACAGAACCTTATGCCGCCGCTTATTCCACCGACCGCGAAGTGGCCGTGCGCCCGTTTGTAGAAACTGCCGCACACAGCCGCAAACTTGGGCTCGGCGTGAATGCAGGGCACGATTTGAGTTTGCAGAACTTGGCATATTTCCATCATGCCTTGCCCTGTCTTGATGAGGTGAGCATCGGCCACGCCTTGATTTCCGACGCCCTTTATCTCGGCATCGAAGAAACCATCAGGCAATATCTGCTCTGTATCAAGAACAAAATTTGAACACACAATATTATATATACACTCAACTAAAACTAAGTTACAACAAATGGTATATCTATTTTTAGCAGATGGTTTTGAAGAGATGGAAACCATTACGGCGTTTGACGTGCTGCAGCGTTGCGGACTCGAAGTAAAGTTGCTGAGCATTACCGGCAAGCGTGTCGTGATTGGTGGCCATGGCTTAATTCTTAAAGTGGACGGCCTGTTCCGTAAGAATGTGGTGGAAAACGCCCAGGCATTGGTGCTGCCCGGCGGAATGCCCGCTGCGAAGACCCTGCTCAACTGCGACCTACTGCGCCAGGCGCTCGTGCAGCACAATCACAAGGGCACGCTGCTCGCCGCCATCTGCGCCGCCCCTATGGTGCTGGGCGAAGCCGGTGTATTGAAAGGCAAAGAAGCCACGTGCTACCCCGGATTTGAACCGCATCTGCACGGCGCGAAGCATCTGCCGGGCGAAATGGTGGTGGAAGACGAGAACGTGATCACTGCCTGCGGTCCTGCCGCCGCCGAAGCCTTTGCCTTCACCATTGCCCGCCGACTCGTGGGCAACGAAAAGGTGGAGTGGGCAACGAAAAGGTGGAAGAGGCGCGCCGCGCCATGCAGTATAAGAAGTTGTAACGATTTCCGGCTCGATATAAACAACGGTTGCCCCGCCATGCCGGCGGGGCAGTTTTATTTACAGAATATGCCTGCCAATTCCCTCCTCACCGATATCAAATACCTGAAAGGCGTAGGGCCTGTGCGTGCAAAAATCCTCGCGGAGGACCTGAACGCGCACACCTTCCGCGACCTGCTCTACACCTTTCCCTATAAATATATCGACCGCAGCGAGATACACACCATACGCACCCTGAAGGAGGGAATGCCCTACGTGCAGCTGCGCGGCAGCATCGTGGACATAGAGACCGAGGGCATCGGTAGGAAAAAACGCCTTAAAGCCATATTCAGCGACGGCACGGGCTATCTCACCCTGATATGGTTCAACGCCACGAAAAGCCTTGAAGACAGTCTCCGCTACGACAAAACCTATCTCATTCTCGGCAAGCCAAACTTTTGGAACGGGCAAATATCCATCGCCCACCCCGAAATGGAAGATTGCGCCAAGCTGCAAACGGAACCGGGCGGCCTGATGCCCCACTACCACACCTCTGAAAAGATGAAGCGCGCCGGCGTGGACTCGCGCCGCCTCGGTCAGTGGGTGCAAAACCTTTTAGACACCCTTCCCGCAGGCAGCATTGAAGAAACCTTGCCCGCCCACGTCATCGCGCAGCACCGGCTGCTGCCCATCGAGGACGCGCTGCGCACGGTGCACCACCCAGAGTCATCGCTCGCCCTCCCGCCAGCCATTCACCGCCTCAAATTTGAAGAACTCTTCTATCTCCAACTCGATATCCTGCGCTCGGCAACGAGCAGGCGGCGCGACAACGAGGGCTACATCTTCCAAAAAGTGGGCGAACGCTTCATGCAGTTCTACAACACTTGCCTGCCTTTTGAACTCACCGAGGCGCAGAAGCGCGTGATCCGCGAAATCCGCCGCGACGTGGGGAGCGGGCGGCAGATGAACCGCCTGTTGCAAGGCGACGTGGGCTGCGGCAAGACCATCGTGGCTTTGCTTTGCTGCCTCCTCGCCCTCGACAACGGTTTTCAGGCGTGCATCATGGCGCCCACCGAAATACTTGCTGAGCAGCACTTTGCTACCATCAGGGAACTGCTTTCTCCTTTGCCAGTCACCGTGGAACTCCTCACGGGCAGCGTGAAAGGCAAGGCGCGCAAGGAAATCATGCAGGGCATCGCCGACGGCACGATTCATATCCTTGTGGGCACGCACGCCCTCATCGAACCAACGGTGCGCTTCCTCAACCTCGGTTTCGTGGTCATCGACGAGCAGCACCGCTTCGGCGTGAAGCAACGCGCCGCGCTGTGGGAGAAGAATGTGCGCCCGCCGCACGTGCTCGTGATGACCGCCACGCCCATTCCGCGCACCCTTGCCATGACGGTCTACGGCGACCTCGACGTGTCGGTCATCGACGCGCTGCCGCCCGGGCGCAAACCGATTCAAACCATTCACTACACACAGAAAGAGCGCGGCTATATGTACACGGGCATGATGCGCGAACTGGCGGCAGGCAGGCAGGTTTACGTGGTGTTTCCCCTGATTGAGGGCAGCGAAGAAAGCAATTTGCAGGACCTTGAAACGGGCTACAATAATCTTTGCGACGTGTTCCCGACTTTCAAAATCGGCAAAGTGCATGGGCGCATGAAGCCGGCGGACAAAGATGCCGTGATGCAGGCCTTCAAGCGCCGCGAACTGAATATTCTCGTGGCTACCACGGTGATTGAAGTGGGGGTGAATGTGCCTAACGCCTCGGTGATGGTGATAGAAAACGCCGATCGCTTCGGCTTGTCGCAGTTGCATCAGTTGCGGGGCAGGGTGGGGCGCGGCTCCGACAAGGCCTATTGCATTTTGATGACGGATAGCAAACTCACCGACAGTGCGCGGCGGCGCATGGAGGTGATGGTGGAGAGCACCGACGGCTTTGTGATTGCCGAAGAAGACATGCGTCTGCGCGGTCCTGGAGATATGGACGGCACGCAGCAAAGCGGTATGCCCTTTGACCTAAAAATCGCCAACCTCGTGCGCGATACCGACCTCATGGCCGCTGCCCGCGACACGGCAGCCGCCCTGCTCGAGCAAGACCCCGAGGAACGCCTGCCGCAGAATGCCGTGGCTTGGCAGCAGCTCAAACTCTTCAAGAAATCCCAGCAAAGTTTTTCGGAGATTTCTTGATATTCTTAGTACAATGTTCTTTAAGAGGGAGTGCAAAACGAGTGAAAATCTGAAGTGCTACTTCAGATTTTATCGGAAAATTTGAAGTGGTACTTCAGATTTTCATTCGAAAAATGCTCTTTTACCGCCCCTTTTTTCTGATTTTCTTTTCTTCCTTACTTTATAGTTGCATCTGCAGCCTTTTTTCTTTACTTTTGCATAATAGGACAAACAAAAATATCGTGTTGTTTATGCAGAAACTGGCAGATTACATCAAGCAGATAGAGATAAAAAGCCTTTGGAGCGGCCATAAGCACATCATTTGGACGCTGCAAAGGGGCGTGAACGTGCTGAGCGGAAAGAACGGCGCGGGCAAGAGCACCATCCTCAACAAATTGGTCTCTGCTCTGCGCGACATGCCCGCCAGCGGAGAGATAAAAGCCGCCACGCATCTCGGCGTGCGCATCGACTTCTCGCCCTCCGATGCCACAGGCATACGCTACGACATCATTCGCAGTTTCGACCGGCAGCCCGTCCGCGACGAGCGCATCACTGCGGCGGCAGGCGTGCCGCTCATCACGGAACTCGATTGCCAGCTCTACCTTGTGCAGCGCCGCTACCTCGACTACCAGGTAAACGTGGGCAACCGCATGATTGCCCTCCTCACCGGCGGCGCACCAGACGCCCGCGAGCGGGCCACGGGAACTTTCCTTTATCCAATACGACGAGCCGCTCTCGCCCTACAAACTTTCCAGCGGCGAAAAGCAAGTGCTCCTTATCTTGCTCACCGTGCTCACCGAAGACCGCCAGCCCTACGTGCTGTTTATGGACGAGCCCGAGGCGAGCCTGCATTTCGAGTGGCAGAAGAGGCTCATCAGCATTGTGCACGAGCTGAATCCTAACGCGCAGATTATCCTCACTACTCACTCGCCCGCCCTCATTATGGACGGCTGGGAAGACAGCGTTACGGAAGTTAGCGACATCACTGTTTAGCAAAACATGGGCAAGGGGCTTACAGATAATCTCAATTCGGCTTATGTTGAGGCTGCCAACCGCCTGGCGGGCAAGCAGGCTCCGAAGAAAATCGTGGCTTATGTGGAGAGTTACGACGATGTGCTATTTTGGAGTAATTTGCTGCGCGAGGCGCAGTTGCCTGGCATACAGTTTGAGGTAATTCTTCCTTCTCGTTACTCGCTTTCAAAAGGCAAGAAGATAGCCCTTGCCAACGACCTCGGCCCGCGCCTCGGCAAATACATGATTGCTTGCGTAGATGCTGATTACGACTATGTGCTTCAAGGCGTTACGGAAAACTCAAAGATGGTTTGCACTAACCCTTACGTGTTCCACACTTACGCGTATGCAATTGAGAACTTCCAGTGCTACGCGCCCACCTTGCACAACGTTTGCGTCATGGCTACGCTCAACGACCGCAACGTTTTTGACCTTGAGCGTTTCCTTTCTGAATATTCCGAAATCATTTGGCCGCTTTTTGTCTGGAATGTGTGGGCGTACCGCTACGGCGCTTACAAGCAGTTCTCCCTGATTGACTTTGCGCGGGTAGTGACGCTCACGGAGGTCAATCTGCATCATCCCGAGCAGACACTTGCCCGCCTGCGCCACCTTGTCAATGGCAAGATCAGCCGCCTGCAAAAGTCCTATCCGCAGGGCCGCCGCACGTACAAACCGCTTTGGAACGAGTTGCTCGCTCTCGGTCTCACGCCGCAGACAACTTATATGTATATGCGCGGCCATGACTTGTTCGACGGCGTGGTCACGCCGCTGCTCTCTGCCGTTTGCGACGTGCTGCGCAAGGAGCGCGAGCGCGAAATACGTAGGCTGGCGGAGCACGCCACGCAGTTGCAAAACGAACTCTCAGCCTACGCCCACGCCTCTTCGCCCATCGACGAAATGCTGCGCAAGAACCTTGCCTATACCGATTGCCCGCTGTATCAGAAGATTATCGACGATATTAAGTCGTTCGTCACAGGCGTTTAGTAGGGGCGTTTTGCAAAACGCCCGCCGTGTGCGCCGCATGGCATAAATCATTGAGGTAATTATTTCCCGCTTTTTCTTTTGCTTTTCTCTTGCCTTGCACTAACTTTTCATAACTTAGGCTGCGGCTCGGATAAGCAAAAGAAAAAGCATTAAATTAAAAGCCTGCGGCTTTCATTTCCCGCTTTTTCTTTTGCTTTTCTCTCGCCTTGCACTAACTTTTCATAACTTAGGCGGCGGCTCGGATAAGTAAACTTGCAAAAAAGTATTTTTGCGTTTTGCTTTTCTCTCACCTTGCACTAACTTTGCACTATCTAATCAGGTACTTCCTTATAAGATAGTTTTAATATGGGTACTTTTCTTAAAGCAGTAAAGGCGGGCTGGGCGAAATTAAAAAAGGCTTTGGCTGCCGCCTGGCGTTGGTACAAGGGACAGTTTGCAGGCCGTCCTTGGTGGCGAAAAACATTGGCGGCCATTGTTTCGTTTTTCGCATTTATATTATTGTATGCCGTCGCCGTCACCTGCAATCTCTTTTGGCTTTTCGGCAAATCGCCGTCAATCAGCGAAATCCGCAACCCAAAGACCGCCATGGCGTCGGAAATGTATAGCGCGGACGGAAAACTGCTCGGCAAGTTCTTTAACGAGAACCGCTCGCCCGTGCCTTACGACTCCATTAACAGCGTATTCTTCCAAGCACTTATTTCCACCGAAGACGAACGCTTCTACGACCACCACGGCGTAGATATGCAGGGACTCTTTGCCGCTCTGAAAGATGCCACGCAAGGCCGCGCCCGAGGGGCTTCCACCATTTCGCAGCAACTGGTGAAGAATATGTTCCGCGTACGCACGCAATATTCCACCGGCTTGCTCGGCAAGGTGCCGGGGCTGAGCATTCTCATCATGAAGAGCAAGGAGATGATCATTGCCACCGAGTTGGAACTGCTCTGCACGAAAAACGAAATTCTCGAGATGTACGCCAACACGGTCGATTTCGGCTCAAACGCCTTCGGCATCAAGACGGCAGCCAAGACGTATTTCAACACCACGCCCTCGCAACTCAAGCCCGAGGAGGCCGCCGTGCTCGTTGGCTTGCTCAAAGCCACATCGGCTTACAACCCGAAAATCAATCCCAAGAACAGCCTGAAGCGCCGCAACACCGTTTTAGACAATATGTATGCCCATCGCAAGGAACTCGCCGAGCATTTCCCCAATGTGGCCATTACCTCAAAGGAGGTTTGCGAAGCCTTGAAGGATAAGCCTATCAAGCTGAATTTCAGCGTCGAAAACGCCTATCAGGGCACGGCTCTCTATTTCCGCGAAGCGGTGAAGGACTACGTGCGCGAGCATTGCCCCGACCTCGACCTCGACCGCGACGGACTGAAAATCTACACCACGCTCGACAGCCGCATGCAGCGGTATGCCGAAGAGGCGGTGGATGAGCAGATGCAAAACGTGCAACGCTCTTTCGACAACCACTGGCGCGGCCTCGGCGACCCTTGGCGCGATGCCAAGGGCAACGTGATACCGAATTTCATCGAAGATATCGCCCGCCGCAGCGATGCCTACAAGATGCTCGTGGCCCGCTATCCCAACAACCCCGACTCCGTGCGCCATTACATGAACAAGCCCCACCGCGTCAAACTCTTCAGCTACGGCGAAAAGGGTAGGGCGAAGTACGAAGATATGAGCACGATGGACTCCATTCGCTATATGGTGAAATACATGCACACGGGCTTCGTGGCCATGGAACCGCAGACGGGCTATGTGCGTGCCTATGTGGGCGACATCGATTTCAAGACTTGGAAATACGACAAGGTGCAGGCCATGCGCCAGCCCGGCTCCACGTTCAAACTATTCGTGTATGCCACCGCCATGAAGCAGGGCTGGACCCCTGCTGACGCGCGCATCACCGACTCTTACATACGTATGGAGGTCTACGACCCCGCGCAGGGAAAAAACACTATTTGGCAGCCGCACAACGCCAACGGGCATTTCTCCAACGCCAACATTCCCCTCCGCGCTGCCTTTGCGCAAAGTGTCAACACCATTGCCGTAAAGCTCGGGCAGGAGGTAGGCATCGACAACGTGATACAGACGGCGCACGATATGGGCATAACGTCGAAACTTGAGAATGCCCCCGCACTCGCCCTCGGCTCCAACGACGTGACGCTCTTCGAGATGGTAAACGCCTATGCCTCAGTGGCCAACGACGGCATGCACGTCGCCCCGGTGCTGGTCACCAAGATAGTAGATGCCGATGGGCGCACCGTGTACGAGGCAAAGCATGAAGAAAAGCGCGCCCTGCCTTACCGCGCCGCCTTCTATATGCAAAAACTCCTCGAGGCCGGCGTGCGCGACGGCGGCGGCACGTCGCAGACCCTCGGCGGCTCGGCCTACTTGGGACGCTACGGCAACCAGCTCGACTTTGGCGGCAAGACCGGCACGAGCAACAACCATTCCGATGCCTGGTTCATCGGCGTTACGCCCGGTTTGGTGGGCGGCGCGTGGGTGGGCGGCGAGTACCGCAGCATCCACTTCCGCTCCGGCCGCCTCGGGCAGGGCAGCCGCACGGCACTGCCTATCTTCGGGCTGTTTATGAAAAAGGTGTTGGAAGACGAGCGCCTTAAAGGCAAATATTTGCTCAAATATCCCGCGCCGAAGGAAGACATAGAGCCCTCTACCTATCAAGGCTATTTCGCCCCGCCTGCCGAAGAGGCCGACAGCCTCTCTGCCGACAGCACGTATGTGGGCGACGACCTCATGGGCACGGGCGCAGATCCCGCTGCTGCCGAGCAACCAGCCGGCAAGGCCGCAGAAGCGGCGGACGAGAATGCCGCCAACAACCTGTTTGAGTAAAGCAAATATTAGGGGGCGCAGCAATGCGCCCCCTAATATTTTATCTTCTTAAAAGTGCACCTTTTCTCGACATTTTTCTTTGAGATTTTCGGCTGCGCTCGGCAATATGAGCAAGCTCTATTGCACTCGCTTGCACGAAAATTCGGCTGCGCTCGGCATAGCCCGAACAAGTTCGGTTCTGCACTCGCTTGCCCGAAAATTTGCTTTGAGATTTTCGGCTGCGCTCGGCAATATGAGCAAGCTCTATTGCACTCGCTTGCCCGAAAATTGGCTGCGGCTCGGCATAATCCAAGTAAACTTGGCTTCTGCTCTCGCCTTGCACAAACGTTCGTTTTCAATAGTCCTTTGCTCGACTGGAGCTCTATTCGCAGGCTATGTTTTACTTGTTTCTCTGCCCCGTCTCCTTAGTTAATAGAGTAAATCGTTTTTAGCCTCTTTGATTGCACTCCATGTCATCTTTCCAACGACAATAAACACAATTAGAGCGATGATAAGAATATAACCTTTTACTAAATAGCAGTAGTCGATGATGATAAGCAGAAGAGCAACGCCCAGGGTGATGCCACGCCAACCCATTATGATGCTGAGCAAGCTCTTTTTGAATTCTTCATTCTTTTCTGCTTTCTGCGCCTTTAACTCAACATTAATCTTATCTCGAAGTTCCTTAGGAATACGGGTAAAATTCTTGTATTTTTTGGGGAGACGCTTAATCAGAGATACAATCATATTGGTTGCTTGATTAAGCGTAATATTATCGCCAGCGGCACAGATTACGAGTTTCTGATATATTTGATCGGTTTTTTGCAACCACGCCTCCTCCTCTGGACCAATAACGCCATCATTATCGTAGGCACTGCTTGATGCCATAGAGAGCAATTCGAGTAGGTCACCTTTTGTGTTGGGTACTGCGAAAACTTTAATCATGTTTATCTTCGCATCCATGTACTTACGCTCAATCAGTCGTGCTCCCTTCTCAAGAGTGCGGATAAGGTCATCACGCTCTTCGTTTTGAGCTTCACCATTATTAGCGAAAATCTTTGTTAAAGTGCCGCCGCTGTTGTGACGCTCAGAAAGAGCCATAAGCTGCTTGTTTTTAGACTCCTCGTGTTGGGCAAGTTCATGTGCTTTTTCCATCTCGAGAGCCTGCAACTTTTCAAAAAGAGTGTTTGCAGATTTGTTGGCTTCAACGTTGTTGAATTCAAATCCACACTCACTGCATCGCGTAGAAAAGGCACTGACCATTGCGCCACATGCTGGGCATTTACGTACTTCTCCATGCTTATTGCTATTAGACTTTGGTGCGACCGCAGCAGCTGTCTTTTGCACCTCATGGAGTTTTGCATCGAGAATCATCTCAAACTCGTCCAAGTCT
>SFPF01000069.1 GCA_004552155.1 Bacteroidales bacterium | reverse complement strand
CGCGAAGTGCACGATGTGCCTGGAAGGCACTACGCCACAGGACTTGCACTATAAGCATCGCCACAGGCGTAGTGCCTTCCAGGCACCTCGTTCACGAATTTTCGGCTGCGCTCGGCATAGCCCGTTTCGAGCACCACTATCCGCAAGATAGTTTTCATTATCCGCAAGATAGTTTTTACTATCAGCAAGATAATTTTTCCGCTCATATAAGAGAGTTTTTGTTACAAACTTTGTAATATGTATTACAAACTTGCTAACACATATTACAAACTTTGTAATAAGCGTTACAAACTTTGTAACAAACATTCTCTGCGCTGATAGTGAAAACTATCACGGGCTTAGGAAAAATTTTCTTGCGGATAGCAAAAAATATCTGCCTTAAACTGCGGAGCGGGGAGGCAGTGCAGCGGGCATTCCAAGGCATTCTGGAACTGAATAGTACTGAAGGGTTTGCGCTTCAAACCATTCAGCGTTAAATCGCTAAATTACAATTAAATAGCATCACAACTGAAAGGCTGAAGGGTTTTTCAGGGTAAAAAAATGCGTATAGGAAGCGCATTTGCAAGCGGTTTCAGCGCGTGACGGCAGGGCTCTGCAAACGAAATGTATAGTTAATTCCTCTTCTTTTAATTTTTGATGGTTATCTTTGCAGTATGAGCAGCGAACGAAACCGCTTTTGCAACTGGTGACGCGTATGACGATTTCATTTTCGTGGCTTTAATCGCCGAAACGCAGCCTATCTTTTGCAAGAGATATGCATTTATAAAAACTTTGAGTGCCTATGAAAAATCCGCTTCCCGACAGCAGGCCTTTGGAATGCGACGGCAACAACGCACAGGCCGAACGGCAGGAGCCGCTTGCGTTTGAACGCAAGGCATTATTAGAATGTCCCGTAGCCGGCATCGGTTTCCACGACATCGACGATGTGTGGAACGAACTTTACGTCGGGGCTAAAATCGCACTGGTGCGGGAACGCTGCAACAAGTACGACAGGAACGCCGTGGCCGTGGCATTGGCCGACGATTACGACGGCGACCCCGACGGGTTCGACTTCAACTTTATCCTCGGCTATATCCCCCGAACGTGCAACAGCGCCATCGCCGCTATCCTCGATATGGGGCACGGGGACATCATCGAAGCGGAAATCTCCGAGATGAACGATCACGCGCCTTACCCCGAACGCCTGCACATCACGGTATACGTTAAGGCCAAGACGCCCCTGCCGCCAAGCGACAACCGCCTGCGTATCTGCTCTTTCGAGGAAGACGGCTGGAACGCTTTCGCCGATGACGTGTGGCGCAAAGGGGTCGCGCTGTTCCGCTGGGGCGGTTTCCCGCCGTGGGAACTCGACCTGCCGAAAAAGGGCGACAAGGTGGCTTTCGTCCATAAGGCGGAGGAGACGGCCGCTTTGTATCTGATGACGGTCATAGCAACGGGCGACGATTGCGCCCCGTACGTGGAGAACGTCGAAGACCTGCACTGGGTGGACGACTGCAATCCGTATGCGCTGACGGTTGTGAAAGGGCCTGTCTCGGTAAAAAACGAGGAACTCGGTTTCTTAGGCGCAGCGCTCGAAACGTGCCGGCAGCCTGATTTCAAACTCGATCAGGAAGATTCGGACGCCTTGATGGAGATTTTCGGCTTATAGGCCGCAGGACGGGAAAATAGCGGGCCCGACGGCTCAGACGATGCTCCTCGCAGCGGTTTGAAATAACTGAAACTACGCCTAAACGTAAAAATCTCGTAAAAAAAACGTAACTTTGCGCCGCTTGCTTATAAGCAAACAAGTAGGGGCGTTTTGCAAAACGCCCGAAAGTAAACAAGGAGATTTTCGTGCAAGCGAGCGCAGAACCGAACGATTGCGTTAAGCCAAATGAGCAATATCGAGTTTACTCGAATTTTGCTATGGCAAGCAATCGCACTTTTAAGAACGTTTGTGCAAGGCGAGAGCAGAGGCCAAGTTCGCTTGGACTATGCCGAGCCGCCGCCAAACGTCTGTTGAAAACGAACTTGGGCGGGCGTTCTGCAGAACGCCCCTACTGCCGAGCGCAGCCGAAAATTTCCTCGTCTACTCGTAAACTCGTTTACTAAAAACAAACAATTAATATATATAAATGAGTATAGAAGCCCTTATTAAAAAGGCTGCCGCCGAGGCCGTGACGGCACTCTATGGCACCGCGCCCGCAGAGCAGCAAATACAATTGCAGAAAACTAAGAAAGAATATGAGGGACATCTGACCCTCGTGGTGTTTCCCTTCCTAAAACTCTCGCGCAAGCGTCCCGACGAAACCGCCGCCGAAATCGGCGCGTGGCTCGCCGAGCACTGTCCCGCCGTGGCTAAATTCAATGCCGTGGGCGGCTTCCTGAACCTGTGCATCGCGCCCGAAACCTGGACGCGGCTGCTCGCAGGCATCGACACGCAGGAGCGGTATGGCATCGTGCCCGTGACGGACGGCGCACCGCTGGTGATGGTGGAATATTCCTCGCCCAACACGAACAAGCCGCTGCACCTCGGACACGTGCGCAACAACCTGCTCGGCTGGGCACTGGCGGGCGTGCTGGAAGCGAGCGGCAACCGCGTGGTGAAGACCAACATCGTGAACGACCGCGGTATACATATCTGCAAATCCATGCTCGCCTGGCAGAAATACGGCAACGGGGAAACGCCGCAGTCGAGCGGCAAGAAGGGCGACCACCTTATCGGCGACTACTACGTGGCGTTTGACAAGCACTACCGCGAAGAAGTGGCGCAACTCAAAGCGCAATATATGGCCGAGGGCATGGAGGAAGAAGCCGCCACGGAACAGGCCAAGGCCGACGCGCCGCTCATCAAGGAGGCGCACGAGATGCTCGTGAAATGGGAGCAGGGCGACGAGGAGGTGCGCGCGCTGTGGCGCAAGATGAACGAATGGGTATATGCCGGCTTCGACGAGACCTATAAGGCGCTCGGCGTAGGCTTCGACAAGATATATTACGAAAGCGACACCTACCTCGTGGGCAAGCGTATGGTGGAGGAAGGACTGGCGAAAGGCATTTTCTTCAAGAAAGAAGACGGCAGCGTGTGGGCCGACCTCACCGGCAAGGGACTCGACCACAAACTCTTGCTCCGCGCCGACGGCACGAGCGTCTACATGACGCAGGACATCGGAACCGCCGCGCTGCGCTTCGAGGACTTCCCCATCGACAAGATGGTCTACGTGGTGGGCAATGAGCAGAACTACCACTTCCAGGTGCTGAGCATCTTGCTCGACGAACTCGGCTTCAAGTGGGGCAAAGACCTCGTGCATTTCTCCTACGGTATGGTGGAACTGCCCAACGGCAAGATGAAGAGCCGCGAGGGCACGGTGGTAGATGCCGACGACCTGATAGCGGGCATGATTGCGCAGGCACGCGCCACGGTGGAAGAGGCCGGCAAGTTTGCCGACATGGACGAGAAGGAACGCGCCGAGGTGGCACGCATCGTGGGGCTGGGCGCGCTGAAATACTTCCTGCTCAAAGTGGACGCACGCAAGAACATGCTCTTCAACCCCGAGGAAAGCATCGACTTCAACGGCAACACGGGGCCGTTTATCCAATACACACACGCCCGTATCCGCTCCATTCTGCGCAAGGCAGCCGATGCAGGCATCGCCCTGCCCGAAGAGAGCATCGAAGCCGCGCTCGCAGGAGTGGACTATGCCGAAAAGGAAATCAGCCTCGTGCAGCACGTGGCAGAATTCGCCGCCGTGGTGCGGCAGGCGGGCGCTGACTATGCGCCGGCGCTCGTGGCGAACTACTGCTACGAGTTGGTGAAGGAATACAACCAGTTCTACCACGATTTCAGCATTCTGCGCGAGGAGGACGAAAAGAAACGCCTGCTACGTCTTGTCATCTCGCGCAACGTGGCGAAAGTGCTGCGCCTTGGTATGGGTATGCTCGGCATCGAAATGCCCGAGAGAATGTAAGCAGGGGCGTTTTGCAAAACGCCCGAAAGTAAACAAGTAAACGAGTTTTTTAGTAAACGAGTAAACAAGTGAACAAGTAAACAAGTTGGGGCGGGCTGTAAGCCCAATTGTTGCGCCTAGCCCAGGGCAACACCCTGGGGACTCATAGAAAATATAGTTTGCAAGACAAATCTGTCTCGTCTACTCGTTTACTCGTCTACTAATAAACGAAGTAAAAATGCCCAAACAGAAGTTTTACGTCGTGTGGCGCGGGCGCAAACCCGGCGTTTACGATAACTGGGACGACTGCAAGCAGCAGGTGGAGGGTTTCGGCGAAGCAGCATACAAGGCTTACGCCACGCTCGAAGATGCCGAGGAAGCCTTTTGGCGCGGCAAGGAAGAAGCGCAACCTGCACAGGCGGTCGCCGGGCAAGACGATAAAACGAGCGGCACGCCCCTGCCTGCCGCCGCGCCGCGCCCTTACGACGAAGACGCCATTGCCGTAGACGCTGCCTGCTCGGGCAATCCGGGGCCGATGGAATACCGGGGCGTAGACCTGCGCAGCGGCCGGGAGTTGTTTCACCTCGGCCCGATGCACGGCACGAACAACATCGGCGAGTTTCTCGCCATTGTCCACGCCCTCGCCCTGCTTAAAAAGCAAGGCGTGAAGCGCACGGTCTATTCCGACAGCCGCAACGCCCTGTTATGGGTGAGGCAGAAGCAATGCAAGACCAAGTTGGAGCGCACGCCACAGACCGAAGGCTTGTTTCAGTTGATTGACCGTGCCGTGATATGGCTGCGGAATAATAAAATAGAAGTGCCCCTGCTCAAATGGCAAACCAAGGAGTGGGGCGAAGTGCCCGCAGATTTCGGGCGGAAATAAAAAACGTTTTTTGTAAAAAAGGGTATGACCCACCTGCGATATTTAGCGCAGCAATTCCTGCTGCTTTTGCTGACGTTCGTTGCAGCCAAGCCGCTCTTCTTGCTTTTCAACGGCGGCGCGGCGCATCCCTATGCGTTTGGGGATGTTATTTCTGTAATGTGGCACGGCCTGCCGCTCGACGTAGCCACTACTGGCTATGCCGTTATTCCCTATTATTTATTATTGTGTATTGGCATTTGGGTAAAACTTCCGCTCAAATGCCTCAATATTTATTACCGCGTAGTCAATACGCTGCTCGCCGTGCTACTTGCGCTCATCTTCGTGGCCGACACGGTGCTCTATTCTTTTTGGGAGTTCAAACTCGACGGCACGGTGTTCAACTACATCAGCCAGCCTGGCGGCGCGCTCCAAAGCGTAAGCCCGCTATATGCCGCTGGCGTGGTGGCGGCGTTTGCAATAACCGCAGCCGCTTTGTGGGTGGTGTACGACCGTTTCCGTCCGAAGAAAACCCTGCCGCGCGAACGGCGGCGCGTGGCATCTTCCCTGCTCATGCTGCTTTGCGGTGGCCTGCTCTTTCTCGGCATTCGCGGCGGCGTGGGACGGAGTACGGCCAATGTGGGCATGGTGTATTACAGCACCGACCAATTCCTGAACCACGCAGCCGTCAATCCCGCTTTCAGCCTCCTCTCCACGCTTTCCGCCGGCAAGGACTACGCTTCCGAGTGCGACTTTTTTG
>SFPF01000068.1 GCA_004552155.1 Bacteroidales bacterium | reverse complement strand
GGTGAAGATGCTCGTAATTGCCAAACTGTTGCAGAAGCAATGGAGAAACTCGGCGGTAAGAGACTCAAGGTTACTAACGTAAACTATGTTCGTATCAGCAGTCGTTTTGACAGCAGAGGTTATAAGGACAGTTGTTTCCCTGTAATCGAATACGCATAACAAAAAGAGTAATACTCTTTTCTGAACTACTTTTGCAATTCCTAGACACAACACTGACGAGACTAGGCGAAACACCTTTATGTATTAGAGGTGTCTGTTGTGTGTGACGGCTCGGAAAGACGAGCATTTTTAATTTAATAACAAACAAAAAATCAAAAATATGAAAGGAAAAAAAATAAGGTATTAACTGCCTTCCAGGCACTCAGCATACTAATACAAAAATAGTAAAAGGGTATAACAATTACATCATACATGGCAACAACCACACTATTAGAAAAACTCGAAGGACTGCAAGCACGCTTTGAGGAGGTGTCAACGCTGATCACAGACCCCTCTGTCATCGCCGACCAGCAGCGATACGTGCGCCTCACGAAAGAATACAAGGAACTCGAAGACCTGATGGCGGCACGAAAGGAATATGCCACGCTGCTCACTAGCCTTGACGAGTGCAAACAGCTCATTGTGAACGAGCAAGACCCAGAACTTAAAGAGATGGCACGCGAGGAACTCGCCGCCGCCGAGCAACGCCTGCCGCAGCTTGAAGAGGAAATAAAACTCATGCTTGTGCCAAAGGATCCCGAGGACGGCAAAAACGCCATTCTCGAAATACGCGGCGGCACGGGCGGCGACGAAGCCGCACTCTTTGCCGGCGACCTCTTCCGCATGTACACCAAATACTGCGAGCGCAAAGGCTGGCACCTCGAAGTGTCGAGCGCGAGCGAGGGCGCAGCGGGCGGTTTCAAGGAAATCATCTGCTCCGTGACGGGCGCAGATGTCTACGGAACGCTCAAATACGAGAGCGGCGTGCACCGCGTGCAGCGCGTACCCGCCACTGAGACACAGGGCCGCGTGCACACCTCCGCCGCCACCGTGGCGGTGCTGCCCGAAGCCGAGGCGTTTGACGTGGTCATCAACGAGGGCGAGATTAAATGGGATACATTCCGCAGCTCCGGCGCGGGCGGACAGAACGTGAACAAGGTGGAGAGCGGCGTGCGCCTGCGCTACAACTGGAAAAACCCCGTGACGGGCGAAGTGGAGGAAATCCTCATCGAATGTACCGAGACGCGCGACCAGCCTAAGAATAAGGAACGCGCCCTCGCACGCCTGCGCACCTTTATCTACGACCGCGAGCACCAGAAGTACACCGACGACATCGCCTCGCGCCGCAAGACCCTCGTTTCTACGGGCGACCGCTCCGCTAAAATCCGTACCTACAACTATCCGCAGGGCCGCATCACCGACCACCGCATCAATTATACCATCTACAACCTCGCGGCTTTCATGGACGGCGATATTCAAGACTGCATCGACCACCTCATCATTGCCGAAAACGCCGAACGACTCAAAGAGGCGGAACTCTAAGCAGCTATCAACGAGACAGCATAACCCTTCACACCATAATCTCCCTCTTATGAACAAACAGCAAATCATCGACAACATCGCCCGCAAAGGCTCGTTCCTCTGCGTCGGACTCGATACCGACTTGAAGAAGATGCCGCAGCACATCATTGACAACAGTGCAACGACGGCAGAAGCCATCTTCACGTTCAACAAAGCCATCATCGACGCCACCGCCCCCTACTGCGTGGCCTACAAGCCCAACCTCGCTTTCTACGAATGCTTCGGCATCGAAGGCTGGCAGGCGTTTGAGCAAACGGTACAGTATATCAAGGCAAACTATCCCGACCAATTCATCATTGCCGACGCGAAGCGCGGCGACATCGGCAACACTTCTGCCATGTACGCCCGCACCTTCTTCGAAGGCACGCAGGTGGACGCGCTGACCATTGCGCCCTACATGGGCGAAGACAGCGTAACGCCGTTTCTCACCTACCCCGGCAAGTGGGCAGTGCTGCTCGCCCTGACGAGCAACAAAGGCTCGCACGATTTCCAGCTCACCGCCGACACGGAGGGCGAGCGCCTCTTCGAGCGCGTGCTCCGCGTGTCGCAGCAGTGGGGCACTGACGAGCAGATGATGTACGTGGTAGGTGCCACGCAGGGCAAACTCTTTGAAGACATTCGCCGCATTGCGCCGCGCCACTTCCTCCTCGTGCCCGGCGTGGGGGCACAGGGCGGTTCGCTCGAAGAAGTGTGCCGATACGGCATGACCCCGCGCTGCGAACTCTTGGTAAACTCCTCGCGCGGCATCATCTACGCCGATTCTACCGAGGACTTTGCAAAGGTAGCCGGCGAAAAGGCCCGCGAATTGCAGGAACAAATGCAGAAACTGCTGAAATAAGGCATCTTCCTGCACCTCAAGGAAAGGGGCGTTCTGCAAAACCCGCGGCTCCTATATAAAACCTCAGACTTTCCCCTTCCAATTTTTTACTTTCAGGCAGATAGTTTTTATTATCTGCCTGAATTTTTTACTATCTGCTAAGAAAAACTGCGTTTCAAACGAAAAAAGCGTAACTTTGCAGGGTTTATGTGCGGACACGCCCCTTTCGCAAATGCTTCAGACGCTCAACCAAATCGACCAAACGCTCACGCTTTCCCTCAACGGCAGCCACTCGCTATTTCTTGACGGAGTAGCCGCAACAGCCACGCAGACAATTACTTGGATGCCCGTTGCTGTTGTGTTGCTTTATGTCGTGATTCGCAACAACGACCTGCGGGCCGTGGGCACAATCGTGCTCGCCATCGCGCTGAGCATCTTGATTGCCGACCAAGGCGCGTCGTCTATTTGCAAGCCACTTTTCGGACGGTTGCGCCCCACGCACGAGCCTTCTATCATGTATGCCATCGACGTGGTGAACGGTTATCGCGGCGGCAAGTTCGGCTTTATCTCGAGCCACGCCGCCAACACCTTCGCCGTGGCCACGCTGCTCACGCTGCTGGTTCGCGGCAGGCGGCTCGCCATCGTGCTGTTCGGCTGGGCTTTGCTCAACTGCTGGACGCGCGTGTACCTCGGCGTGCACTATGTGGGCGACCTAATGTGCGGCGCCCTATGGGGCACGCTTACTGCCACGGCGGTCTACTTCGCCGCCAAACGCCTATGCCCCACCCTCACCGCTTCCAACAGGCATTATACGCGACACGCGGGCTTCACGCCGGGAGGCTATCAGTGCGCCACGGTGGAACTGCTCGAACTGGCACTGCTGACCACCTATTTTTACATACTATTCAGGGCACTCTTCTTCGGATGACAATGCAAAAGTTCATTAGGTTTCTGAAAGACTGGACGCTGGCAATTTCCATCGTGATGGGTATGCTGGCGTATTTCGCGTTTGCCACCTGCCCGCTCTTCGATGGCGTGCGCCCTTACGCAGAGCCGACAGTCGCCATCGTGCAGCCCACGCTGCTCTTCCTGATGCTCTTTTTCACCTTCTGCAAGATATCGGTGCGCGACCTGCGCCTGCGCCGCTGGCACGGCGTGCTGCTCGCCACACAGCTGCTCTGCTTCGCCGCCACCGCCGCTGCCGTGCTGCTCATGCCGCAGAGCGGCGGGCGCGTCATCATGGAGGCTGCCATGCTCTGCTTCATCTGCCCCACCGCCACGGCCTCGGCCGTCGTGACCACAAAGTTGCGCGGCGACGCGGCGGGCATCACTGCCTATCTCGTCATGATCAACATCGCCGTGGCGGTGTGTTTCCCGCTCATCGTACCGATTATCCACCCCGAGACGGGCAGCAGTTTCGTTCCGGCGTTTCTGCTGATATTGGCCAAGGTGTTCCCCACGCTTATCCTGCCTTTCCTCTCGGCTCAGCTGGTGCGGGAGTTCCTGCCGGGCTTTGTAAGGAAAGTGGCCGCCGTGCCCAACCTCGTGTTCTACCTTTGGGCGGTGTCGCTCGCGCTGGCCATCGCCGTGACCACGCGCATCATCGTACACAGCGACTTCGGGCTGGCGGTTGACTGCGGCATCGCGCTCTCGTCGCTCATTGCCTGCGCCGTGCAGTTCTTCATCGGCCGGAAAATCGGCATTCGCTATGGCAGCCGCATCGCCGCCTGCCAGG
Source organism: Bacteroidales bacterium (assembly GCA_004552155.1). GTDB lineage: Bacteria > Bacteroidota > Bacteroidia > Bacteroidales > Bacteroidaceae > Alloprevotella. The sequence goes on along the minus strand of SFPF01000068.1, from coordinate 21,695 downwards.
CCTTCGGGCAGAAAAACACGACGCTCGCCATCTGGATGGGCTACACCTTCCTCACGCCAGCCACGTCCATTGCGGGCGGCTTTTACAGCATCTGGCACAACGTCTACAACTCGTGGCAACTGTATAAGGAAAACCGACGCGGCGACAACCAACTCTGATAAACAAATCAAACCACATACAATAACAATGAATTTCAAGCATCTCTTATTGGCAATCCTTGCCACAGGCGCACTCTCCGCCGCCGCAGAAGAACCGGCCGACGGGCTGGTCGCCAACAACGACACACACCGGCTTCATCGCCAAAACGAAAGAAAAGCTCAAGAACATTGAGGACAAACTCAAATTCGGCGGCTACATCATCGGGAAATATTCTTACAGCGACCGCGAAGCACAGGCCACAGACGGCGGTTTCGACCTGCGCTTCATACGCCTCTATGCCAACGGCTACTGCTTCAAAGACTTCTACTACCGCTTTCAACTCGAGGTGAACGGTGCGCCGGGCGTAGACAAAGGACCGCGCATCGTGGATGCGTTTGTGGAATGGCAGCACTGGAACTTCTTCCGCGTAAAACTCGGACAGTTCAAGCGCTCATTCGGTTTTGAAAACCCTTACAGCCCGCTCAACGTGGGCCTTGGCTCTTACTCTCAGGCCACGATGAAACTCGCTTCTATCAACGACCGCATCGGCGAGCACAAGAGTTCGGGCCGCGACCTCGGTCTGCAGTTCCAGGGCGACGGCATCAAGGGCAAAAAGGAAGGACACTACTGGCTGCACTATCAGGTGGGCGTGTTCAACGGACAGGGCATCAACCACACCGATAAGGACCACGCCAAGGACTTTATCGGCGGCCTGTGGATACGTCCTATCAAAACGCTCGAAATCGGCGGTTTCGGCTGGATTGGGCAGTACACGAACGAAAGTTTCACAAATCCTGAAAAGCAACTCAAAAGCACCGACCGCAAGCGCTGGGGCGCAGGCTTGAAATACGAGGACAAATGGACGCTGCGCAGCGAATACATGTACTCCTACGGCGGCGTGGTGACGGACAAGACGCGGCCGTTCCACTCGGACGCGTGGTACGTAACCCTGGGCGCGCCGATTTTCAAGAATTTCAAGGTTTACGGCCGCTGGGACTGCTACCGCGACGCGCACACCTGGGCTTCGCTGAAAACGGATTACGGGCTCTCGGCCAACTACACGCTCGGCAAGAACCTTATCTTCCAGCTCAACTACACCTTCACCGACGACCGCTCCGCCCGCAACGCCGCCAAGCCCCTCGACTCGCACTACAACACGCTCGACGTGCAAGTGACCGCAAGGTTTTAATATTTAGCAATTCATTGCGGCGGGCCAGTGAGGCCGCCACATCTAAATAATATCTATCATGAAGAACGAAGTATTGAGCATCCATTATCGGGAATGTAAGGTTGAGGAACTGCCTCCCCATCTGTGCGAACTGGTGCAAAAGGCAAAGGAAGCCTGTGAAACGAGCTACGCGCCCTACTCCAAATTCCACGTAGGCGCAGCCCTGCTGCTCGACAACGGGGAGACCGTGACGGGCAGCAACCAAGAGAACGCCTCGTTTCCCGCCGGCACCTGCGCTGAACGCTGTGCCGTGTTCTATGCCCACGCCCGCTGGCCAGAGGCTGCCGCGACGCACATCGCCATAGCCGCCATCGACAGCACGGGACAGTTCACCGAAAATCCCATCACGCCCTGCGGCATCTGCCGCCAAGTGCTCTCGGAAACGCAGAAGCGCGGCGGCAGAAACCTCCACGTGCTGCTCTACGGCAGAAGCGGCGTGCGCATCATCGAAAACATCGAAGACCTGCTGCCCTTCTCCTTCGACCTCGACGCAGAATAAACCGAACCTAAATGCCCGGAATATCCATTGAGTGGGATGTTCCGGGCATTTCCTTTGAAGCCTAAACCGCCAATTCTACTCAAAGAACGTGCTATTTCACTAAAAAAGCATAATTATCTGCTATAAGAAAAAACTAAATTCTAATGTTTAGTTTTTTTGCAGTAACTTTGCACGCGAATTATAGCACTTTCTGCCGATAAAAAGCAGAAAGCCGTTCTAAAAAGAAACAACTAAACAACACATCATTATTTTCAAAATTATCAAATTATGAAGAAAACCGCTTTATGGGCTTTGGCCGCTCTGCTTTTCGCAAGCTGCGGACAAAAATCACAAAACATCGGCGAGGCCGGCAACGACTACGCCGTGGTGACGCTGCAACCCAAAGACGTTGAACTCAACACTGCCTACCCCGCCACAATTAAGGGTATGCAGGACATCGAAATCCGTCCGAAAGTGTCGGGCTACCTCACCCAGCTCCTCGTAGACGAGGGCGCAACCGTGCGCAAAGGGCAGCCGCTCTTTAAGATAGACGACGTGCAGTATCGCGCCGCCGTGAACCAGGCAATAGCCTCCGTGAACGTAGTGAAAGCAAACATCAACACGCAGAAGCTCATGGTGGAAAACAAAAAGATGCTCCACGCCAAGCAGATTATCTCCGACTACGACCTGCAAACCGCCATCAACCAGCTCGCCTCGCTCGAAGCACAGCTGCAACAGGCAGAGGCCGCGCTGCAAAGCGCACGCGACAACCTGCGCTACTGCACCGTGACCAGCCCCGGCGATGGCGTGGTGGGCGTAATCCCCTACCGCGTGGGTAGCCTCGTGAGCGCATCGAGCGCACAGCCCTTGACCACCGTGTCGAGCATCAACGAGATGTACGTTTACTTCTCCATGACCGAAAAGCAGCTCCTCGCCCTCACCCGCGAACAAGGCGGCCTGAACGAAGCCATGAAGAACATGCCGCCCGTGACGCTCGTGCTCTCCGACGGCACGACGTACAGCGAAACGGGTAAGGTGAGCACCATCAGCGGCGTGATTGACCCGCAAACGGGCGCCGTGCAGATGCGCGCCACCTTCAGCAACGCTCAGCACGTGCTCCGCTCCGGCGGCACGGGGTCGGTGCTGATGCCCAACAACCAGAAGGGCGCTATCGTTATCCCGCAAAAGGCTACTTACGAAATCCAGAACAAGAAGTTCGTCTATGTCGTAGACAGCAAGAACAAGGTGCAGAGCCGCGAAATCGAAGTGCTCGTGCAAAACGACGGACAGAACTACGTTGTGAGCAGCGGCCTGAAGGTCGGCGAGCGCATCGTGGTGGACGGCGTGAACAAACTTAAAAACGGCATGGACATTAAGCCCATCACCCCCGAGCAGGCCGACAAGAACGTGCAGCAGCAAAAGCAGGCACTCAAAGACGGCAAGATGCCCGGACAAAACTAAGGCGCGGCACGCCGCACACAATATTATATATATACGCGTGCGCGCGAACCGCTGGATTATTCCATATTTAGTTTATCTAATATATAACGCACTATGCAATTAGACAGATTTATCAATCGCCCGGTGCTTTCCACCGTGATTTCTATAGTGATTGTCATACTGGGTGTGCTCGGTTTGGTGTCACTGCCTATTACACAATACCCCGACATTGCGCCGCCCACCGTGGAGGTCAGCACGACCTACACGGGTGCTAACGCGCAAACCGTGCTCAACTCCGTGATTGCGCCGCTCGAAGAGCAAATCAACGGCGTGGAAAACATGGACTACATGAGTTCAACCGCCACAAACACCGGTTCGGCTTCCATCGACATCACTTTCAAGCAGGGCACCGACCCCAACATGGCTGCCGTGAACGTGCAAAACCGTGTGGCTAAGGCGCAAGGCCTGCTGCCCTCCGAAGTAACGCAGGTCGGCGTGATTACGCAGAAGCGCCAGACTTCAATGCTCGTTATCTTCTCAATCGTTGACGAAGCCGATAAGTACACACCCGACTTTATCGAAAACTACGCCAAGATCAACATCATCCCGCAGGTGCAGCGTATCGCCGGCGTGGGCGATGCCATGGTGATGGGCGCAGACTACTCGATGCGCATTTGGCTCGACCCGCAAAAGATGGCGGAATACCAGCTCATGCCTACCGACATCTCGGCCGTGCTTGCCGAGCAAAACGTAGAAGCAGCACCGGGTAGCATCGGCGAGCGCGAAAACCAGACCTTTACTTATACGCTCCGCTACAAAGGCCGCCTGAGCGAGGTGAGCGACTTCGAGAACATGGTGATCCGCTCCAACCCCGACGGCACGCTGGTGCGCGTGAAGGACGTGGCCCGCGTGGAGCTCGGCCGCACGACGTACTCATTCACCGGCAAGGTGAACGGCCACAGGGCTGTGTCGTGTATCGTGATGCAGATTGCCGGCTCCAACGCCACGCAGATTGTCAACGACGTAACCGCCCTCCTCGAAGAGTGTAAAAAAGATTTGCCCGACGGCATGGACATCAAGGTGGCACAGAGCGTGAACGACTTCCTCTTCGCCTCTATCCACGAAGTAATCAAGACCTTGATCGAGGCATTTATCCTCGTGTTCATCGTGGTGTTTATCTTCCTGCAAGACTTCCGCTCCACGCTTATCCCCGCCATTGCCATTCCCGTGGCATTGATCGGCACGTTCTTCGCGCTCTACCTCATCGGTTTCTCCATCAACTTGCTGACGCTCTCGGCCATGGTGCTCGCCATTGCCATCGTTGTGGACGATGCCATCGTCGTTGTGGAAGGCGTGCACGCGAAACTCGACCAAGGCTACACCTCCTCGCGCAAGGCCTCTATCGACGCGATGCGCGAGTTGGGCGGCGCTATCGTTTCGATTACGCTCGTCATGATGGCAGTGTTCGTGCCCGTAAGCTTCATGTCGGGCACGGCAGGTACGTTCTACCGCCAGTTCGGTCTGACCATGGCCATCGCCATCGGCTTCTCCGCTCTGAACGCCCTTACCCTCTCCCCCGCCCTCTGCGCCATCTTGCTCAAACCGCATAAGAAGGAAGAAGAAACTACCTTAAAGGAACGCCTCGGCACTGCCTACAAAGCCGCTGCCGAAACCTACGCCGAAGGCTACAAGGGCGCATTTGCCCGCATCATGAAGCCGGGCGTTATCATCACGCTGATTGTCATCGCTATCCTCGGCATGATCTTCGGCGGCTTCAACTTCACGGGCCATCCCATCATCGCCGCCATCATGACGATTATCGCCGTGACGGCAGTGATAGGCCTCAGCACCAAGACGTTCCAAAAGAAATTCAACGAGACCTACGACCGCATATTGCAGAAGTATAAAAAAGCCGTGCTCTACTTTATCCAGCACCGCGTGCTCTCGCTCAGCATCACGGGCGGCTTTATCGCCCTGCTCATTTGGCTGATGTCTGTCACGCCGACGGCAATGGTGCCCAACGAAGACACGGGTACGATTATGGGTGTCGTGACGATGCCTGCCGGTACGTCGCAGGACCGCACCGATGCTTACCTGCAACGCGTGGACAGCCTCGTGCGCTCAGTGCCTTGCGTAGAGTTGAGCACCATGATTTCGGGCTACAGCTTCATCGGCGGCCAAGGCCCGTCTTACGGCTCGTTTATCATCAAGCTGAAAAAGTGGGAAGAGCGCGGCATGACCGAAAGCTCCACCATTGTCTTTGCCAACCTCTACCTCCGCGCCCGCGAAGTGTTTAAGGACGCGCAGGTGCTCTTCTTCCAGCCGCCTATGGTGACGGGTTACGGCGCGACCAACGGCTTTACGCTCAACCTGTTGAAAAGCGCCCCGAAATCGAGTCTGCGCAGACCAACTTCAGCCCGAACTTCCCGCAGTATCTCATCGACATCGACGCAGCTAAGTGTAAGCGTGCCGGCATCTCGCCCAAAACTATCCTTACCACGCTGCAAGGCTACTACGGCGGACTTTACAGCTCCAACTTCAACCGCTTCGGTAAGATTTACCGCGTGATGGTGCAGGGCGAGCGCAAGGACCGCACCAACATCGAGAGCCTGCATAAGATTAAGATCAAGAACGGCAACGAGATGGCGCCGATTACGGAGTTCATGACCATTACCCCGACCTTCGGCCCCGACAACATCAACCGCTTCAACATGTACACGGCCATCTCTGTGAACGGTAACCCGGCTTCGGGCTATACCTCGGGTCAGGCAATTAAGGCCATCGAGGAAGTGGCTGCCCAGAGCCTGCCTCAAGGCTACTCGTTCGAGTTCTCCGGCCAGTCGCGCGAAGAGCAAAAAAGCGCCGGCAGCACCACGGCAATCGTGTTCCTGCTCTGCTTCGTCTTCATCTACCTCTTGCTTTCCGCCCAGTACGAGAGCTACGTGCTGCCCCTCGCCGTGCTGCTCTCTGTGCCTTTCGGCTTGGCAGGTTCGTTCATCTTTATCCAACTCTTCGGCAGCCTCAGTTACCTGCCCGGCATGTTGGGCTCATTTATGGGCATGATATTCGGCAGCGCATCTAATAATATCTATGTGCAGATTGCCTTGATTATGCTTATGGGCCTCTTGGCGAAAAACGCCATCCTGATTGTAGAGTTTGCGCTCGACCGCCGCAAGATGGGCATGAGCATCACGTGGGCCGCCGTGCTCGGCGCCGGCGCCCGTCTGCGTCCTATCTTGATGACCTCACTCGCCATGATTATCGGCCTCTTGCCCTTGATGTTTGCCAGCGGCGTAGGCGCCAACGGTAACCACTCGCTCGGTATCACGGCCATCGGCGGCATGCTCATCGGCATGATATTCCAAATCTTCATCGTCCCCGTGCTCTTCGTCGTGTTCCAGTATCTCCAAGAAAAGGTTAAGCCTATGGTTTGGGAAGACATCGACAACACCGACGCGCAGGCCGATATCGAACAATATTCTAAATAATCAAAGTATAGACTGGATAGTGAACAAGTGACAAGTAAACGAGTGAACAAGACAAATTACTCGTGTAAAATATAATTAGCAGGACATTTCTGTCTCGTCTACTCGTTTACTTGTAAACTCGTCTACTAATAAAAAACATGATTATGAAAAAAATCCTCTTCATCCTCGCCGGCACGCTTGTGCTGGCAGGATGTAAATCCTATAAAAACTACGAGCGTCCGCAGAGCATCGAGGATACTGCCAACGAGCAGCTGTTCCGCGACGTGCAGGCCACGGACACGATGAGTTTCGGCAATAGGCCTTGGCGCGAAGTCTTTACCGACGCGCAGCTGCAGCAGCTCATCGAGAAGGCCCTCGCTCAAAACACCGACCTCCAAAAGGCCGACCACAACATCAAGAAGGCACGCATCGGCCTGAAAGTTTCCAAACTTTCCTATCTGCCCACCCTCGCCGTTGCCCCCCAAGGTCAAATCGCAAGTTTCGACGGCGGCAAAGCCACCAAGACCTACACGCTTCCCGCTGCCAGCGCAAAGCAGGCCACGCAAACGGCCATCGTTTCGGCCGTTGCCAACCTCTACTACACGATGCAAATGCTCGACGAACAGCTCCGCACCACCAATGAAACCGTTGTGCTCTGGAAGAAAAACGTCGACGCAATGGAAGCCATGCAAGAGGCAGGCCTGACCACCAACGCCGCCGTTGCGCAGGCACGCGCCAACTTCTATGAACTGCAAACCACTATCCCCACGCTCGAACACAGCATTCGCCAGACGGAAAACGCGCTCTGCGTGATCCTCAACGAAGCGCCCCACCCCATCGCCCGCTCTGCTTTCAACGCCGACGCTTTCCCCGCCGACTTCTCCACGGGCGTGCCTTTGCAGCTGCTTTCCAGCCGTCCCGACGTGAAGATTGCAGAGCTGCAGCTCGCCTCAGCTTTCTACAACACCAACATCGCCCGCTCCGCTTTCTATCCCTCCCTCACCCTCTCGGGCGTGGCGGGCTGGACCAATAGCGCCGGGTCGATAGTGATGAACCCCGCCAAGTTCATCGCCAACGCCGTGGGCAGTCTCGTGCAACCTCTCTTTGCGCAAGGCAAGCTCCGCGCACAATACAAGATTGCAAAGATTGAGCAGGAAAGCCTCACGCTCGACTTCCGCAACACGCTGCTCTCCGCAGGCCAGGAAGTGTCGGACGCTTTGAGCGCCTACCAGACCGCCATCGCCAAGGCCGAGAAGCGCAAGCTCGAAGTGGAGCAACTGGAACAGGCGCTTGAGAAGACGCTCTTCCTCTTCTCCCACGGCAACCGGCATCAGCCTTTATCAGGCACTCGGCGGCGGACGCGACAAATAGCCTAACCTTAATCTAATAATAATATGATTAGTCCCTTAGCATACGTAGACCCCTCGGCAAAACTCGGCAACAATGTCGAGGTTAAGCCCTTTGCCTACATTGACAAGAACGTCACCATCGGCGACAACTGCGTCATCATGCCCTATGCCTCCATCATGGAAGGCACCACGATGGGCAGCGGCAACAAGGTGTACCAGAACGCCGTAATCGGCGCAGAGCCGCAAGACTTCCACCACGTGCCCGGCACGCGCTCGGCCGTCATCATCGGCAACGACAACTGCATCCGCGAAAACGTGGTCATCGCCGGCGGCACCGACCCCGACACGGCCACCGTAATCGGCAACGGCAACTTCCTGATGGACAAGGTGCACATCTGCCACGACGCGCACATTCACAACCGCTGCGTGCTCGGCATCGGCGTGAGCGTAGCCGGCAACTGCGAAATCTTCGACTGCTCCATCCAGAGCAGCGGCGCGATGATACAGCAGCATGTGCGCGTGGGCAAGTTTTCACTCGTGCAGAGCGGCTGCCGCGTGCAGCACGACGTGCCGCCCTACGCTATCCTCGGCGGCAACCCCGCCGCCTACCACGGCGTGAACGCCGTCATCTTGCAGCACGAAGGCCTGACGGAGCGCATTCTGCGCCACATCGCCAACGCCTACCGCCTCGTCTACACGGGCAACTTCAGCCTCGAGGACGCCGTGATTAAGATTGGCGAGCAAATTCCCGCAAGCATTGAAATCGACGAAATCGTCAGCTTCATCAAGGCCGCCAAGCACGGCATCGTGCGCAACCGCAAGGCCGACGACTGATTACGGAATATCCCCCAAAATCCCTACCGGGCCAAGCACAGCGTGTGTGCTTGGCCCGTTTTTTTGCGCTGCCTTATAAGGAAAAGCCGCTTTTATGAAATTATTGTCGTAATTTTGCATATAACAAAAGCCCTACCCCGCCCTATGGACAGCAAACCATTGAAAATTGCCCTCTTCGGCAACGTTTATCAAACGCAGAAGAACAGATATGTGGAGGCCATCGTGCGCATGCTCCACAAGCTCGAAGCGGAAATATCGGTGGAAGCCGCCTTTGCCGAGTTTCTCACCTCGCGCCTCGGCCTTTCGCTCGAAGGTTGCCGCGTCATACAGCCCGGCACGTCGCTGGAAGACTTCGCGCTCGCCATTTCCGTGGGCGGCGACGGCACGTTTCTCAACACAGCCGCCCGCATCGGCAGCAGCGGAGTGCCGATACTCGGCATCAACACCGGAAGGCTCGGTTTTCTGGCCGACGTGTCGCCCGGCGACATCGCCCCTGCCCTACGCCGCCTCTGCGAGGGCGACTATATCATCGAGCCGCACAGCGTTTTGGCGGTGGAGATTGAAGGCCGGCCGTTCGCTCTGCGCCCCTTCGCGCTCAACGAGGTGGCGGTCTTGAAACACGACAATTCTTCCTTGATTGAGATAGAAACTACCGTCAACGGCGAACTGCTCAACCATTACATGGCCGACGGCCTCATCGTATGCACACCCACGGGCTCCACGGGCTATTCGCTCAGCGTGGGCGGCCCGATCATCGCGCCCCGCTCCGGCACGCTCTGCCTCTCGGCCGTTGCGCCCCACAGCCTTGCCACGCGCCCCGTCGTGATGTGCGACGATGTTGAGATTGCTTTGCGCGTACATTCCCGCAGCGGAAACTTCCTGCTCTCCGCCGACGGCCACAGCCAAAGCCTCCGCGAAGGCTGCGCCATCACCATCAAGCGTGCCGCCCACACCGTGGGCGTGGTGAAAATCAAGCACCAAAGTTATTTTGAGACGCTGCGCGAAAAAATGATGTGGGGCGCAGACGGCAGGGAATAGCAGGCCGCGAACTTATTACTCTTATTTCAGCAGCACAGCGTGCGTGTCGGGCTTCTCCCGGCACGCACGCTTTTTTTGCACCTTTATATTTTCTCCTTTCCCCGAGATAGTTTTTGCTTTCTGCCTTATATTTTTTCCTTTCTTATAAGAGAGTTTTTGTTACAAAGTTTGTAACACATATTACAAAGTTTGTAACATGTGTTAGAAAGTTTGTAACGGCCGTTACAAAGTTTGTAATAAACTTTTTCTGCCAGATAGTAAAAATTATCAAGGAGGAAGGAAAAAATTGCTCCGTGAGGGGAAGATTTTTTTGATAAGAACAAGGAGTTTTGCTTGCTATCTGCCTGGAAGGCAGTACGGAGCGTAGCGACGGTAACCGGGGACGAAGTCCTCGGATAGCGTCTGGCGAGAACGATGTGCCTGGAAGGCACTACGCCCGAGGATATGTAAATAAGAGCCTGTCCTATAGCGTAGTGCCTTCCAGGCACGTCGTCTCCGTATCGTCCCACCGGGCACTTCGTACCCGGTTACCGTCGCTACGCTCCGTAGTGCCTTCCAGGCACTTCGCGCCGCAAGGGAAAAAGGATTACAGCCCGCCCCAACCGTTACCTTTGTTGTCTCTGTTGTCGTCAAAATAAATCGTGCAACGCCCCTACTTGCTTGCTATCTCATAAGAAAAGCGTAAATTTGCCCTTATCAATCCTCCCTTCTTTATGGCAAACGCATCTCTCACGGCGGCCAAGAACGCCAAGAACGACGAGTTCTACACACAATACCACGACATAGAGCGCGAAATCAACGCTTACCTCGACTTCAACCCCGACACCTTTCGCGGCAAGACCGTGCTCCTGCCTTGCGACGACCCCGAGTGGAGCAACTTCACGCTCTACTTCGCGCAGCACTTCGAGGTGCTCGGCCTCAAAAAGCTCATATCCACGAGCTACGCCGCCGATAGCAAACTCTACAAGACGCCCTACCAGCCCTCCCTCTTCGAGCAGAACGCCCCGCAGTTCGACCCCGCCAAGACGAGCGTGAAAGGCAAGATCTTCGTCTTGGACGGCGACGTGGACGGCGACGGCATCATCGACTTCCACGACATCAAGTGGCAGTATCTCGAGGGCGACGGCGACTTCCGCAGCCGGGAGGTCACCGCCCTGCGCGACGAGGCGGACATCATCGTCACCAACCCGCCCTTCTCACTATTTAGAGAGTTCTTGGCGTGGATCGTGGCAGCGGATAAGAAATGCCTGATGATTGGCAACACAAACGCCATAACCTATAAGGAGGTGTTCCCGCTGATTAAGGAGAACCGGCTTTGGCTCGGGGCTACGGGTTTTGCTACGGACATGGTATTTGGCGTGCCCGAGGGCACCGTTGTTTCGGAAGCGTATAAGAAGAAAGCAGAGCGCATGGGATATGTGGGCAATTACACGCGCCTGGGCAACTCCTGCTGGTTCACTAACCTCGACCACGGTCGCCGCCACCAGCCTTTGATGCTTATGACGGAGGCGGACAATGTGCGCTACTCGCGCCACAAGGAAATACGCGACGTGGGCTACGCACATTATGACAACTACGACGCCATCGAAGTGCCCTACGTAGACGCCATACCCTCCGACTACAACGGAGCCATGGGCGTGCCCATTACTTTCCTCGATAAATATTGCCCGGAACAGTTTGAGATAATAGGTGTTTTTAATCACGGCTCAGATGGACCGTGGGATTTTGCACCAGCAAGAATAAATGGAATAGACAAATACAAACGTTTAGCTATTCGCCCAGTAAGTAAATCTTAATTGGATGGAAATAGGGACGTAAAAAACAATCTATATGAAAACCACACTGCACACAGAATGGACGGTGGCCGACATCTGCGAAGGCTTCGTCTACAACGAACTGGAAGGCAAAGGCCTCTTTGGCATGGGCGGCAGGCTCACCATTCAGCCCGAGTATCAGCGCAACTACATCTACGCCGACGGGCGGCGCGACGTGGCGGTGATCGACTCCGTGCTGCGCGGTTACCCCTTGGGCGTTATCTACTTCGTGCGCACCGCCGACGGACGCTACGAGGTGCTCGACGGGCAGCAGCGCATCACGTCGCTCGGCCGCTTCGCCACAGGCAAGCTCGGCATTATCGACGAAAACCGCCTGCCGCAAAGCATAGGCAGCCTGCCCGCAGAGCAGCGCGCGCTCTTCCTCGGCACGCCCCTGCTCATATACGAGTGCGAGGGCACGGAGCAGGAAATCAAGGAGTGGTTTCGCACGATTAACATCGCGGGCGTGCCGCTCAACCAGCAGGAGCTGCTCAACGCCGTGTACTCCGGTCCGTTTGTCACCGCCGCCAAAGCCGTGTTCAGCAACTCGCAAAACGCCTGCATGAGCAAGTGGACCACCTACGTGCACGGCGCGGCCAACCGCCAGGACATACTCGCCGCCGCCCTCGAATGGGTGAGCCGCGGCAAGACGGAGGAATATATGAGCCGGCACCGCTTCAGCGGCGACATCACGGAGCTCACGGCCTACTTCAACAGCGTGATAGACTGGGTGGCGGGCGTGTTCCCCTTCGTGGAGAAGGAAATGTGCGGCCAGCCGTGGGGCGAGCTCTACGAGCGCTACCACCTCACGCCCTACGACCCCGCCCGCATGGCCGCCCGCACCCGCGAGCTCTACGGCGACCCGTTCGTGAAGAACCGCCGGGGCGTGTACGAGTACCTGCTCGGCGGCGAACAGGACACGAAACTCCTGGACGTGCGCGTGTTCGACGAGGCCACGAAGCGCGCGGTCTATGCCCGCCAAACGAAAGAAGCGGAGGCAAAGGGCGTGTCCAACTGCCCGCTCTGCGCCCTCGGCCACGACGCTAACGCCGCCCGCGTGTGGAAACTCGCGGAAATGGACGCCGACCACGTGGCGGCGTGGAGCAAGGGCGGCGCTACCGACATCAAGAAAGGGAATAAGTAGGGAGAAATCAATTTATTCTGCCCTAATTGGTTGACTCTGATAAAAACCATAAAAAACAGCTTGTTCTGTGTGGGCTATCGCTTGCCTTATCGGATAGTCCCCGAGCCTGAAAGTCTGTCGACTTTCGTCTCGCGTCCTCTCCGCTAAGGCGGCGGTCGGTTTCCGCCCGCCCCACACAGAACAAGGAAAAAACCGGGAAAAACCCGTTGCAATGAAATAACTAACCACAGCATTGATTATGCATCAAGGTCTCACGGGTTTTTCATGGTTTTTTCCTTGCGGCGTTTGAAGCGGGCGGGCACCGACCGCAGCCGCAGGGATTAAGGGCGAGCTAAAGCCGCAAGGCTTTAATGCTCGGCGTTAAGACCGGCGGCGTGCCCTTGGGCTTCAAACGAAGCAAGATGTTTTTACTGGTTTTTATCTAAATCCCTTTGAAAGATTTTTACCCACGCGTTAGGAAACACCATAAATTATATACTTACATTATGACCCTCAGCGTTACCCGCCCGATACCGCAAATAGTGCGCTACCTTTTCCAGATGTGGAAAGGGCTGCGGCTGCAATTCTTCCTCAACCTCTTTATCGGCGTGGCCGGCGTGGGCATCAGGCTGCTCTTCGTGTGGGTGACGAAACTCGCCATCGACACCGCCACGGGCGTGACGCACGAGTGGTCGCTCACGTGGCTCTTCGTGCTGCTGGGCATCATCACGGCGGTGCAAATCGCCCTGTCGAGAGCGGCGCGGTGGATCGCCGCCACGCTGGGGCTCGATGGGCGGTGCAAGATGCAGCGCGCCTGCTTCCAGAAACTGCTCACCGCCGACTGGCTCGCGCTGAAACAATTCCACAGCGGGCACCTCATCAACCGCATCGAGCGCGACGTGCGCGACGTGGCGGGCTTCCTCACCGAGGGCCTGCCCAACCTCTTCAACACGGTGGTGCAGTTTGCGGGGGCATTTTTCCTCCTCTTCTATATGGACAAGATGCTGGCGTGCATCGTGGTGTTTGTCGTACCGTTCTTCCTGCTGGCAGGCAGGCTCTACGTGCGCAAGATGCGCCGCCTCACCCACGAGGTGCGCAACACGGAGAGCCGCATACAGGCCTTTATCCAGGAAACCTTGCAGCATATCCTCGTCATCAAAACCCTCGAGCGCACCGACACGGCCGGCAAGGAACTGCTCGGCAGGCAGGCGACGCTGCGCGGCGAGGTGGTGGAAAGCACGCGCTACTCCGTAATCACCACGACGGTGATGAACATCGGTTTCTCCACGGGCTATCTGCTCACCTTTATCTGGGGCACGACGAGCCTGCGCGACGGGCTAATCACCTACGGCGCAATGCTGGCGTTCATACAATTAGTGGGACAGATACAGACCCCCGTGCGCACGCTCACGCAGTTTATCCCCATTTTCATCAGCACCTTCACCGCCGCAGAGCGGCTGATGGACATCGACGACATCAAGCAAGAGGCGCACACGCAGCCGCGCAAACTGGAAGGCGGCGTGGGCATCGCACTGCAAGACCTCACGTTCAGATACACGCCCACTTCGCGCCTGATATTCGACAACTTCTCTTACGAGTTCCCCGCAGGTAGCATCACCGCCATCCTCGGCGATCCGTCTGCTGCTCGCCCTGGTAACGCCCACGAGCGGCCGCGCCGCACTCTGCGCCGCTGGCAAGACCGAAGACATCAGCCCCGCCCTCCGCGCCAACTTCACCTACGTGCCGCAGGGCAACACGCTGCTCTCTGGCACGATACGCAGCAACCTGCAGCTCGGCAACCCCGACGCCACGGAGGCAGAGATGCGCCACGCCCTCTCGCTGGCGTGTGCCGATTTCGTGGAAAAACTGCCCGACGGACTGGACGCGCCCTGCGGCGAAATGGGCGACGGATTGAGCGAAGGGCAGTCGCAGCGCATCGCCATAGCCCGCGCCCTGCTCAAAGAAAGCCCCATCCTGCTGCTCGACGAAGCCACCTCCTCGCTCGATGCCGACACGGAGCGGCGCGTGCTGCAGAACATCGCCTCTGAATTTGGCGGCCGCACCACCATCATCTTCGTGACCCACCGCCCCGAAGCCCTGCGCCACGCCACGCAAACGCTAAGGCTGGCAAAGACGGGGAAATGACAATGATGCATTGACGAAATATATGGCTGGGGCGGGCTGTAAGCCCAATTGTTGCCCGTAGCCCAGGGCAACGCCCTGGGAAAACGTACGTCGCGAACAATACATTCGGCATTTTAGCGCCGTACGGCGCTAAAATGCCACGCGCCCCAAGCGCGTAACCCGCAATGCCACGGGGCGTTGCCCCTCATAAAGCAGGTTGCTCTTACAGAGCGCGACACTTTAATCAATGCATCCACAATCCCCCGGGCGTTGCCCGGGGCTGTGTGCAACATTTGGGCTTACAGCCCGCCCCAAAGCAAAGCAAAATATAAAAAAACATACTCGTTAGTTGGTTATGCGCTAAGTGCCTGGAAGGCACTACTGAGCGTAGCGATGGTAACCGGGGACGAAGTCCTCGGATAGACAAGTCGAGGACGATGTGCCTGGAAGGCACTACGCCCGAGGACAAAGTAAAAAAATAATATCATGTCTCACATCAGCCTCACATACCATATTATTTGGCGCACCAAGCGTAACAAAAACACAATCAGAGAGCAGCACGAGCGTGAATTGTATGCCTATATTCTTGGGATATGCCAATCAAAAAGCAGCCGCCTACACCGCATCAATTCCATGCCCGACCACATACACCTGTGCGTAGAAGTCTCCCCTACGATTGCTTTGAGCGACTTTGTCAAGGTGTTGAAGCAGGAGAGTTCCAAATGGATGAAGGAGCACCGCGAATGGTTCCCGCTTTTTGAGGGCTGGGGTAATGGCTATGCAGCATTTACCTACTCGGCAGAGGAACGTCCCAATGTCATGGCCTATATCAGAAATCAGAAAGAGCATCACAAGAAAGTCACCTTTAAAGACGAGTTCCTGAGGTTAATGGCAGAGTTTCGGCTTGATGCTAGAACTGATAAGTTTTTAGAGGATTAATTTGCCTGTCCTATGGCGTAGTGCCTTCCAGGCACATCGTGCACACCACGTCTATCCGAGGACTTCGTCCCCGGTTACCATCGCTTACGCTCAGTAGTGCCTTCCAGGCACTTAATATATTTCGCAAAATCATCTTTTATAAAAGACGAAACGCTGAATTTCTGTTGTTTTATCTTTTATAAAAGACGAAACGCCAAATTTCCGTTGTTTTATCTTTTATAAAAGACGAAATACCGAATTGCCGTTGTTTTATCTTTTATAAAAGATGATTATCGTATATTTGCTGCGCAGATAAATGGCAATGCGCCCGGCGGTAGCCGCTGCTACATTCAAGTGGCCTTCATCGTGGCTGATGAAAAGACCCGCGAGCGCGAATTTGGCAACCTGCACGCTATTCCTGTTCCCTCACGCCAATGCTTCTGCACAGCGACGACAATGGCATCACGCATCTGCATCTGCGGGAATTTCTGAAACGAGACAAATTTTGACACGCACCCTATGCAAGCCGGAATCTACATACACGTACCCTTTTGCAAAAGCCGCTGCATCTACTGCGACTTTTATTCTACCACCGCCGAAAAGCAAAGGCGGCGGTATGCAGAGGCTGTGAAGAGGGAGCTGGAAGCGCGGAAGGACTTTCTCGGCACAAGGGAAATAGCCACGGTGTATCTCGGCGGCGGCACGCCCTCGCAGTTGGCGCTGGCAGAACTGGAAGAGATCGTTTCGAGCATCAAAGAACGGTTTGCCGTGGCCGCCGATGCGGAAATCACGATTGAGGCAAACCCCGACGACGTGACGGAAGAATGGTGCGCGGGCATCGTGCGCCTTGGCTTCAACCGCGTGAGCCTCGGCATACAGTCGTGCGACGACAATATCCTGAAATTCATTCGCCGCAGGCACACTGCACAGCAGGCAAAAGAGGCAGTGGAACTGCTCGCCAGCCACGTGGGCAATATCAGCATAGACCTTATTTACGGACTGCCGGGCCAAAGCCCCGACCTATGGGAAAGCGACTTGCGGCAAGCCTTTGCCCTGCCAGTGAAGCACCTTTCGGCTTACGCGCTCTCGATTGAAGAGGGCGCGCCGCTGTGGCAAATGGTACGGCAAAAGAAGATTGAGGAAACAAACGAGGAAACGGAGCGCGCGATGTACGAGCGGCTAATCGACACGGCGGAGGCGCAGGGCTTCGAGCACTACGAACTTTCAAATTTCGCCCTGCCTGGCTATCGCTCGCGCCACAACTCATCGTATTGGCACGACGTGCCTTATCTCGGCCTCGGCCCGGGAGCGCACAGCTACGACGGCGCGGCGCGTTACTACAACCGCCCCGACCTCAACGCCTATCTCGCCGCCCCGGAGAAGTGCCTCGTGAAAGAATGCCTCTCGGACGACGAGCGTTTCAACGACTACGTGTTCACCGCGCTGCGCACCGCCGACGGACTGCCGCTCGACTGCCTCGCAGAACGCTTCAGCGAGGCGGCAAAAAATAATTTGCTGCGCACGGCAAAGAGCCGCCTCGCGGCGGGTTTCTTAGAACTCTGCGGCAACAGGCTGAAACTCACGCGCAAAGCATTGTTCGTCTCCGACGACATCATCAGCGACCTGATGCGCGTCTGAAATCTCTGCGCAGAGAGGCGGAAAAAATGTAAATAAAAGTTTTGTCGGAAAAAGGAAAGCGTGTATATTTGCAGCGTAAACAAAAGAAACAACGGCTGCATCGGTTAGATTGGGATACTCATCAAATTATTACCGAAAACCGAGAATGCTTAACCGACTAATGGCGTGCCGATATGCGCTTTGCGTAGGGTCGGATTACAAAGGTCGGAGGGGCGCTCAAATCTTATTCTCTCGGAGTTTCATCACATCACTGATGCAGCCTTTTTATAAGCCATAAAGCTTTTCGAGCTTTATGGCTTTTTCTATTTCGGGCGGCACCATCGCCGACACGTCTGCACCGGAACGCAAGGCGGCGCGGACTTCGGTGGAACTGTAAGGAAACAAAGGCACGGAGCGAAGCACCCTGACCGAAGGCGGCAGGGACTGTTCGTCCAAATCATAGCCGGGACGGGGATAAACAATGATGGGATAATTGGCTATGATATAATCGGCACGCGCCCAGCGCGGGAAAAGCTGCCAGTTGTCGCCGCCGATTACCAAAAAGAAAGCGCGGTCGGGATATTTGCCGCGCAGGGCATCGAGCGTCTTCCAAGTGTAGGAAGGGCGCGGCAGGGAAAACTCATCGTCGGCGGCATGGACGCCGGGCACATCGGCGAGGGCGAGGCGCGCCAAGCGCAGGCGCGTTTGCTCATCGAGCAAATCGGCCTGCTGCTTCAAGGGATTGCGGGGCGAAACCATAAGCCACACCTCGTCTGCCAAATCTTGCCGCAATATCTCTTTGGCAAGATTGATATGCCCATAATGAACGGGGTTGAAAGAACCACCGAAAACCGCCGTGCGTATCATCTCTCCAAAAAATGCCGCACGGCTGCCACGACTTCGCGCTTAGCCGTTTCGAGGTCGTCGTTGACAATCACGATGTCGAAGTTTCCGGCATGGCTGATTTCAAACTCTGCCCGCTTCAAGCGGTCGTCTATCACCTCGGGGCTATCGGTGCCGCGATGTTCGAGGCGCTCGCGCAAAGTTTGCACGGAGGGCGGCATGATAAACAAGGAGAGGCAACGCTCGCCGTAGTGCTTCTTGATGTTCTCGCCGCCAAGCACGTCGACGTCGCACACCACATGCTCTCGCTCGAGCTGGGCATCAACCTGCTGGCGCAGCGTGCCGTAGTAGCGGCCAGCATATACCTCCTCGTATTCAAGGAAATCGCCGGCAGCGATGTGGGCGCGGAAGTCCTCGGGCGTAAGGAAGAAATACTCCACGCCGTTCTGCTCCGTGCCGCGCGGCGGGCGGCTGGTGCAGGAGATAGAGAAATGCAGGTCGGGCACCTGCGTCATCAAATGGTTAATGAGCGTGCTCTTGCCGCAGCCCGACGGTGCGGAAAATGTAAGCACTTTGCGGTGGTTTTCCATGGTGAAAAGAGAGATTAAGGAGACGAGTGGGATGAATTAATTAAAGGGAGTCATGATAAAAACCATAAAAAACCCGTGAGACCTTGATGCTTAATCAATGTTGTGGTTGGCTATTTCATTGAAAATGGGTTTTTCCAGGTTTTTCCCTTGTTCTGTGTGGGGCGGTCGGAAACCGACCGCTGCCTTAGCGGATAAAGCGCGAGGCGAAAACCAATAGGTTTTCAGACTCGGGATTTATACGATAAGGCAAGCCGATAGGCCACACAGAACAAGCAGTTTTTTATGGTTTTTATCGGAATCAACCAACAGGTTTTATATTTAGATATTACATCACATTGAGCACCTGCTCTTTGATTTGTTCGAGTTCGTCCTTCATCTTGACCACAATGTTCTGCATTTCGGCCTGATTGCTCTTCGACCCCGTGGTGTTGATTTCGCGTCCCATTTCCTGGGCGATAAAACCGAGCTTCTTGCCCTGCCCATGCCCGTTCTGCATGGTTTCGCGGAAATAATTGAGATGATTGGCAAGGCGCTGCTTCTCCTCGCTGATGTCGAGTTTCTCGATATAGTAGATAAGTTCCTGCTCGAGGCGGTTCTTGTCGTAGTCCACGCCTTTGAGTTCTTCGAGGCGCGTTTCGAGGCGTTCGCGGATCTTGGCCACGCGGCTTTGCTCGAAGGGAACGATTTGCTCCATAAGGGCGGCGATGTTGTCGAGCTTTTCTGCGAATTTCGCTGCCAAAGCCACGCCCTCCTGCTTGCGGAAAGCCACAAGGTGGTCAATAGCTTCCTGGACGGCCTGGCGCACCACGCCCCACTCTTCTTCGGAGAGCGTTTCTACGGCATTGCTTTGCGTGATTTCCGGCAGGCGCACGATGACGCTCCAAGGGTCGGCAGGGAAATTCCAGCCGAGCTTGTCGCTGATTTCCTTGATTTGCTGCGCGTAGGCTGCCACGATATTGCCGTTGATTGAGGCGGCCGTCACGGTTTCGCCCTTTTCCACCCAAAGCGAAAACTCCACCTTGCCGCGCTCGAGCGAGCTTTGTATCATGGCACGCATTTCCATTTCCTTTTCGCGGTAGAGCTGCGCCACGCGCGTGGTGAGGTCGAGCGCCTTACTATTGAGCGACTTAATTTCTACGTGTATCTTTTTTCCCTGAAATTCGGCATCGGCTTTGCCGTAGCCGGTCATTGATTGAATCATAGGTTTGGAGACTATTATAATATTGTATGTTTTCCAAAACCGCTGCAAAAAGGAATTCTTCTTGCAGCGGCATAAAGGATTTCTTAAAGATAAAATCTCGGATTACTATCCTCCGAAGTTGTCGTACATGATGCTTTCGGGCTCTACTCCGAGACCGTCGAGCATATTCACGACGGCTTTCGACATCGGGCCGGGGCCGCACATGTAGTATTCGATATCCTCAGGCGCTTCGTGGTCTTTCAGATACGTGTTGTACATCACCTGATGCACGAAGCCCGGGGTGTACTTCACGCCGGCGGCATCTGCTGCTGGGTCGGGGCGGTCGAGTGCGAGGTGGAAATGGAAGTTTGCAAATTCCTTTTCGAGTCCGAGGAAGTCTTGCAGGTAGAACACCTCGTTCAAAGCACGTGCGCCGTAGAAGTAGTGCATTTCGCGGTCGGTGGTGTGGAGGGTCTTGGTCATGTGCATAATCTGCGCACGGAGGGGAGCCATACCTGCGCCGCCGCCTACCCATATCATTTCTTTCTTGCTGTCGAAATGGGGGTGGAAGTCACCGTAAGGGCCGCTCATAATCACCTTATCGCCGGGCTTCAAGGTGAAGATATAAGACGAGGCGATACCGGGATTGACGTCCATAAAGCCGCTGCGGTCGGCCTTGAAGGGCGGCGTGGCGATGCGCACGGTGAGCATGAACACGTTGCCTTCGGCGGGATAGTTGGCCATAGAATAGGCACGAATGGTCGGCTCTGTGTTGACGCACTTCAAGGGGAAGAGGCCGAACTTCTCCCAGGCGGGAAGATATTCGTCGCCGATGAGGCTCTTGTCGATGTCCTTATCGTAGTCGATGCTGAATGTAGGAATCTTGATCTGGGCGTAAGAGCCGGGGATAAAGTCCATGTGCGCGCCTTCGGGCAGCTGCACCTTGAACTCCTTGATGAAGGTAGCGACGTTCTTATTTGAAATAACCGTACATTCGTATTCCTTGACGCCCATCACGCTTTCGGGCACGCTGATGGCGAGGTCGCCCTTCACCTTACACTGGCAACCGAGGCGCCAATGGTCTTTCACTTGCTTGCGGGTGAACTGTCCGCGCTCGGAGTCGAGGATTTCGCCGCCGCCTTCGGTAACCTGGCATTTGCACTGCCCGCAGCTGCCCTTGCCGCCGCAAGCCGAGGGAAGGTAGATGCCGTTGTCGGCGAGAGCGAGCGCAGACCCTTCGGTGTGAGGAGTTCGCGTGTGCAGACGTCGAGCACAGCCTTCTGCTGGGCTGGTGTGAGCGGTGAGTAGTCGAGCGCAACGGCGAATATCATGTTCGGACGTACGCTCCAGTCGGGGTTGTCCTTAGGCTCTACGTAGTCGAAGAGGTAGCCGTACTCGTTGACGAAGGTCTCTACGAACGACTTGCCGCAGAGTGTAGCCATCTGCTCGAAGTCGGAAGCCTCTGTGGCGTCGCCGAAGTCGGCAGCCATAGATGCGCAGAACTTGAGGGCGTT
>SFPF01000067.1 GCA_004552155.1 Bacteroidales bacterium | reverse complement strand
CTGCCGTTTTTATTTCTTTCTGTGGCGTTTTGTTTGTCTTCTTTATGATGCCGTGCGTTGCTACAATAAGGGTATCGCTGGTTGTGTCCCAAAAAGCGAATAGCCTGTAACTAACACCGTTGAACAAGGTGCGAAATTCCCAAATTTCTGTATCATCGAGTTTTTTGAAAAGTTCTTTATTGATTTCGCCGCCCTCAACTTTCAGCAAATTATAGGTGATTTTCTTTTGCGCCTTTTCGGGGAGTGATGACAGGAACTCACTCGCCTTTTTCATAAAAACGATTTTCACTTTTGACACAACACATCTATTTCTTTTGTTCTACATGGCAAAGTTAACAATTTGTTTCCTATTTAGTCAACTTTCATAAGAGAAAAACTATGCTTTTTCATATAGATTATGCTACTCGCCCCCCTACTTTGCCCCTTTGCGGCGGTTGCATTCGCGGCAGAGCATTTGGCAGTTCTCTTCCGTGGTGCGCCCGCCCTCGCGCCACGGCGTGATGTGGTCGCCCTCCATAAGCGCGATGTCGAACTCTCTGTGGCAGAGCGGGCAAACGTGGTTTTGTCGTTCCCAGACGGCGAGCTTGATGTCGTCGGGAAAGGCGCGGAGGTCGAGGAAGCGCTCGTCGCGGGTGAGCACGTAGGGAATGATGCCCGCAGGACGCTGCACCTCGCTATCGCGCATCAGGCGCGACATCTCGGCGTGGAGCGCGGCGAGGTCGAGCGTACGCGGCGAAAAGTCGTCGTAGAGCCGCGCCCAGTCGAGGCCTTTCATGATTTTGCGGAACTTGCGCGGGTCGAAGTTCGTAATCGCCCAGTTGAGCACGTTTTGGAAATACGTCCAGAGGTTGTTGGCGTTCGGGTCGTGCTGGTGCGCCGCCATATAGCCCACGGGCGTCTGCGGCTTGCCGAGGCGCGTTTCGTGCTGCGCCATCCATTCGAGCGCCTTTTTCAAGAAGTCTTGCCTGATGGGCGAGCCGTTCACGTAGTCCTTGCCGAGGCGATACGCGCCGCAGTTCGTTTTAGAGAAATGGCGCTTGGCGTCGCTCACGAACGGGCCGGCATAGATGGCGTTGTGGATTTCCTGGTCGTTGAGCGGCTTACCCGCGATGTTGATGGTTTGAAACCATTCCAGCTTTTCCGAAGCCTCGCCTTCGCAGAGGTAAACGGTGAGGCGGTAGTCGAGGATACGCTTCTGGAGGTCGGGCGTGAGGTTGAAGAAGCCCTTGAAGTCCACGCTGAACTTGCCCGCCACGTAGTCGCAGAGCGACAGCGTGCGCTGCTGTCCGTCCATCACCTCGTACGGGCACTCAGCATCGTCGCTGCGCTTCACCCAATACATCACGTTCAAAGGGTAGCCCTTCATCACGGTGTTGATCACCGCCTGCTGCTCCTTGTCGTTGTAGATAAACTCGCGCTGATAAGGCGGCCTTATGTCGAGCCTGCCGCCGTAGCCGCGCACGCCCTGCTCGTCGTTGTTGATGTAGCCGTCCACGATTTCGCGCACCGTTACATCTATTTGCTTAATGGTCATCATAATTGTTGGGGATGTTTGTTGCGGATTAAGATGCGAGGATATTTTCTTTCTCCATTAATATATGGTCTGTCATATTTAGGAAATCCTTTTAACCAATACTGCGACAACGCTATATTATTCTCTGTCATTCCTATAATCTCAAACTGTTCAGGATTATATTTGTCGAGAAAAGTAATCGGCACGCCCATAACGCCGGGATAATTGCATGGAATATCCGAAGTCTTATCTACGTTGATAGCATCATAGTTATCATAACGCGGATATTCCTCGGGCGAATAGCGGCACACCAAATCTATAAACTCATGCCGCTTATTGTGGTCGAGATTGGTAAACCATCTCACACCTTTAACCCGAATATATCTATTGCCATTTGTATCAATGCCGCAACCAGCAGCGTTTAATGGATAATTGTCAGGAACACTAAACTTACGGTCGCCGCTTCTAATACTTGGGCCTATCCATATCTTATCTTCACGAATCAGGGGGAATATCTCTTTGTAAGTTATTGCATTAACATTTCCTATAATCAAGAACTTCTTATCATACCCCACCAGTTGCGCCACGTATTCACGGAAGAGCGAAAAAGGCGGATTGGTCACCACGATGTCTGCCTCGCGCAAAAGTTCGATGCACTCCTGCGAGCGGAAGTCGCCCGTCTGCAACTGCGTGAGCACGTTCTTGTCGTTCCGAATCAGGATTTCCACGTCGGTCATATCCACCGCGCCGTCGCCGTTCATGTCTTTCACCTCCGTGATGACCAATTTATGGGCGATGCGCTTCGGTTCTTCGGGGTTCATCTCGGGAAAGAGCGAAAGCTGCGTGCCCTGAATGGAAGAGCCGTTGTAGCAGGTGCAGATAAGTTTCTTCAGCCCCAGTTGGTTGAAGCGCGAGGCAAAATATTTGAAGAAATTGCTTTCGTAGGGGTCGTCGCAGTTGCAGAGCACCGTCTTGCCGCGAAAGTGCTGCCAATAGTGTTGCAGCTCGCGCTCGATGTCTTCGTACTGCGTGTAAAACTCGTCCTTCTTCGCCGCCTTTGCAGCGCTCAGATTCTTGTTTGCCATAAAGAAAAAGACTGATAGGGATAACGGCATATCGGCTATCAGTCCGCAAAACGCAGGATAGAAGAAAGGCGTGGTGCCCTTCTTATCGCGTTTAGCACGGGGCGGCCTCGGAATTGGACCCCGGTCCCATCACAAGAATGCACCACGCCTCTTGGCGTGAGCATCGCTTACCGATGGGAGGGGCGCAACCACATACGGGCAACCCTTCACATATTATTTTCGTGCTTTTTATCCAAACAGAGTTTCCGAGGCTCTTGGCTAAACGCGAAATAATAGCGAATGCAAAATAAAAATCAAAATGTAGCGAAGGCGCATTGCGCCTTTCAGGTGTAAAAGTAGGCATTTCTGCGGGAAGGAGCAAGGGAGAAGCAAGGCAAAACGTGCAAATATCCCGAGAAAGTTGGGAAAAACGCAGGGAAAGCACTATCTTTGCATAAGATAGGCTGCGGTTCGGCAATTAAAACAAGTTTTATTGCGCTCACCTTGCACTATCTTTGCATAAGATAGGCTGCGGTTCGGCAATTAAAACAAGTTTTATTGCGCTCACCTTGCACTACTATTGCAGAAAATACAATAACACCATGATACGTTCAATACCTAATCCCCCGATGGATCGTGTCGATGTCACTCGTTTCCGTCAGAACTTGGAGAAACATCTCCGAGGGGATTTCAATGCCGAAGAACGACATCACATTGAAGCGCGCCAAGCTCGAACCAAAGCCAACGCCCAACGAATAATAGAAAATTGTGGAGGAAAGAACCCATTGCTTGGATATTGATATCCAAATAAGAATGATGACTGACGCAGACTTTGAAAAAATGTCTGCGTTTTCTTGTGGCGTTGACGCGCTTAATTCCTTTTTCCAGAAAGAAGTCAGAGAATGTGTCAATAGGCACTATTTGGCAGCCTATTGCGCTTATTTGACATCAGGAGAAATCGTAGCAGCATTTACTTTGATGAACGATGCGCTTATGATTGCCGGACAAACTGAAAAGGAAGATTTCATCGATGATTTGCGGTTTGAGACAGATGCCGATATTGTAGACTTCTTCAATCGGCAGACTTCTTATCCTGCCATAAACATTGGACATCTTGGCATATCCTCCCCCTTTCAGAGTAAAGGTATCGGCACGGCCATCATAGACCTTGTGACTGACACCTTCACAGGATACCGCCAGGCAGGGTGTCAATTTATAACTGTCGATGCGCTTAACAATCACAGATGCACGAAGTTTTACCAAACCAACGGGTTCAGCTACCAAACCAACAAGGATTTCTGTTCGCAGACGCGGCGCATGTACCGCATTTTGCAATAAGCGCGTAAGAATTTATCTTCGCGTATAACTTTGCCCCTACCCGCTCCCCACTTTGCCAGCCGGCGGCACAACAGGGCGCGTTTTGGCGGAGCCGAAAAAAAATCATACATTTGCATCAGCAGAAAGAGGAAGAGCGCAGGCTTTTCCTCTTTTCGCGTTTTTGGGGCTAACTATCTTATATGAGCGTGAAAAACTATCCTATATGAGCGTGAAAATTATAAGCAACCCCATGAAAATTTGCTCCTTTATAATTTTTCTTAGGTGCTTTAAAGTAAACATCACCTTGATTTTCGCAGAAATTATCTCGGAGCAAATTTCCATTGTCTTAATTATCCCTAAACTTTCGCGCCGTGCAGCCTTAACGATTGCAAACGCTCCTTTTACTATCCGCGCAGAGAGGAAAACGTGATTAACAAGTTTTACTCGTTGGCAGAATTATCTGCCTTCCAGGCACTTTCTTTATCAGTATCCTTAAAACGCCGTGAGAAACGCATTTTATGCGCGGGCGGCACCCCCGCCGCCCATGATAAGGCGCATAAAGCCATCTCAAAAGTGCGACTTCTCGCCATGGCAGAGCATCAAGCGAGTTTGAACTCTGCTCATTTGGCTTACGAAAGCGTCCTATTTTTCTCTTTATTACGCCCTTTAACATGTGAAAAAGCGGGAATTGCAGTTTTCTTTCTAATTTTGCAACCGCAAAAATTTCGGACTTTTTATGCTAAGGCATCTTCGCTTCACCCTCCTTTCGCTTCTAATGCTTGTTTCGGCCGCCGCACTTGCGCAGCGGCTTACGGGCGTTGTGACCGACGCGAAGACAAAGGAACCATTGTCGTTCGCCTACGTGCGCCTCGCCAACGGAAAGGGAACGCAGGCCGACGAAGAAGGACGCTTCAACGTGCCGTTTGTGCCGGGCAAAACGCGCTTTTCGCTGGTGGGCTACGAAACAAAACATGTCACAGTGAAGCAGGCGGGCACGCTCAACGTGGAGCTCACGCCGCTGGAGAACGTGTTCGGAGAGGCGGTGGTGAAAGCCAAGAAAACGAAATACTCGCGCAAGAACAACCCCGCCGTGGAACTGATGAAGAAGGTGATCGCCGCCAAGAAAAGCAACGACCTCCACGACCACGACTATTTCAGCATCGACAAATACACCAAAACCACCTTCGCCTTCAACGAGGTGACGGAAAAGATATTCCAGGACGGCAAGTTCAAGCGATTTCCCTTCCTCAAAGACCACGTGGAAATCTGCAACGAGACGGGCAAGCTCATCCTGCCCGTCTCGGTCGACGAAAGCATCACGCGGCAGATATTCCGCCGCGAGCCGCGCTCGGAGAAGAGCATCGTAATCGGCGAGCGCACCAAAGGCATCAACGAACTGATCAACACGGGCGAAATCCTCAACACGATGCTCAAAGACTGCTTTACCGATGTCAACATATACAAAGACGAGGTGCGCCTGCTGCAATATCCCTATCGACACCACGCGCTGCATCCGCGTGGACTTCACGCCCAACAATTCGCAGGACTTCGGTTTCTCGGGCAGCCTCTTCGTCATTGCCGACAGCACCTACCGCATCCTGCGCGCCGACCTCGGCATCCCCTACCGCTCCGACGTGAACTTCGTGGAGCGGATGCGCATCCTGCAAGACTTCGCGCCGCTGCCCACGGGCGAGCAGGTGCTCATCAAGGACGACATGATCGTGCAGCTCAAGGTGGCCAACTTCCTCAACAAGTTCCACGTGCGCCGCACCACGGAGTATCGCGACTTCTCCTTCGAGGAAATCCCCGACAAGACCTTCCGCTTCAAAGGCGACACGCGCCTCGACCCCAACGCCAAGATGCGCACGGAAGAGTTCTGGCAGGAACACCGCGCCGACACGCTCTCCTTCGGAGAGAAGCGCATGGGGGCATTCCTCGAAAAGCTGCAAAAAGTGAAAGGCTTCAAGCCCGTGCTCTTCGTGGCAAAGGCATTTATAGAAAACTTCGTGGAAACAAGCGTCGACCCCAAGAAACCCTCAAAAGTGGACATCGGACCGGTAAACACGATGATTACCCACAACGCCGTGGACGGCCTGCGCCTCCGCGCCTCG
The DNA here is from genome assembly GCA_004552155.1 of Bacteroidales bacterium. Taxonomy (GTDB): domain Bacteria; phylum Bacteroidota; class Bacteroidia; order Bacteroidales; family Bacteroidaceae; genus Alloprevotella. The sequence goes on along the minus strand of SFPF01000067.1, from coordinate 2,168 downwards.
GCGCAAACCACCGCCAACCTCAATCCCCACCTCTTCCTGCGCAGCTACATCGCCTACGGCTTCAAGGACAACAAATGGAAAGGCCTGGGCGAGCCGCGCGAGTACCCGGTGAACAACCTCACCTTTACCTACAACCGCGACGTCATGGCCCCCACCGACCGCTTCATGCCCACCGACAAGGACAACGTGTTCGTGTCGTTCAAATGGACCAAGGTGGAGCACATGATGTACTACGAGCACTTCAAACTGCTCTGGGACTACGAGATAGAAAACGGCTGGCGCTTCAAGCTCCAGGCCGCCACGGAGAAAGACGAGCCCACGCAGCAGATGTTTTACCAACCCCTCGACGGCACGCCCGCCTCGCCCGACGCCACGCGCCACTACAGTTATCTGCGCACGGCCGACTTCAAGGTTGACATCTCATTCCAGCCCGGCGTCACGTGGATCAACACAAAGCAGCGCCGCATCCCCGCCAACCGCGACGCACCCATCTATTCCCTCTCCCACACCGCCGGACTATACTCCTTCGGCCGCGCCGCCTATGCCTACAACCTCACCGAAGCAAGCATCTACAAACGCTTCTGGCTAAGGTCGTGGGGCAAGATAGACACGTATCTCAAAGGCGGCGTGCAGTGGAACAAGGTGCCCTACCCCATGCTCATCATGCCGCCCGCCAACCTCTCCTACATCAAGGAGGACAACATGTTTGAACTCATCAACAACATGGAGTTTCTCAACGACCGCTACGCCTCGCTGATGATTTCGTGGGACATGAACGGCAAAATCTTCAACCGCATCCCCCTGCTCAAAAAACTAAAATGGCGCGAGTACATCGCCTGCAACGTGCTGTGGGGCACGCTCACGAAGAAAAACAACCCCTTCCTTGAGCGCAACGCCACTGACGGCCGCCTCCTCCACTTCCCCGGACACTTCAACGCCGACGGCACTTACACCTACACCTCGCACGCTATGGATTACCGCAAGCCTTACGTCGAGGTCATAGCCGGCATCCACAACATCTTCAAGATCTTCCACATCGAATACGTGCGCCGCCTCACCTACACCGACACGCCGGGCGTAGACAAATGGGGCATTCGCGGCATGTTCAGGATAACTTTTTAGCAAAACGAGCATTTTTCTATGCGAGAAGTGCTTTTTATCGGTTAAAAAGCACTATCTTTGCACCCGAAAACGTCACTCCCCTATTTTTTCGTGACGAGAAAAGGAGAGATGGTAGAGTGGTCGATTACAGCAGTCTTGAAAACTGCCGCACTGAAAGGTGCCGGGGGTTCGAATCCCTCTCTCTCCGCAACAAACGCTGAAAATCAGCAGATTGCAAAACAAACACCCAGTTTTACACCCAAGAATGTAAAGTCAGGTGTTTTTGTTTTATTTAAGATAATACAACCACTACATAATAAAAGAGTAGCGATATTAAAAGAATCCGATGAGAAAAGACTAATATTTATCTATCCATTCAGTTTGATTTTTCAGGACTTTACATCGTCCTGAAAGTATTTGTTATTGTATTCCAACGTCAGGAGTGGATTATAATACAAGTTTTTTGTGTGGATAGAATTTCGTTTTGCTTAATGTACGAAAGTACTTATCTATAAACGCATGAAATATTAGCACAATGAATCATTGGAAATCAACTTTGGCCGTGATAGGAATAGGCCAACTCATATCTATTTTAACAAGTACGATTGTTGGCTTCTCCATTATTTTTTGGATTAGCAACGAATTTAAATCCCCGACAGCTTTATCTCTGGCTATTTTAGCTGGATTTTTACCACAATTTGTATTAGGCTTGTTTGCCGGGGTCTATGTTGACAGATGGAATCGAAAGAAAACGATGTTTTATTCGGACTTGTTCATCGCGTTCTGTACCCTATGTCTTTTTATTGTGATAACCAAGGGTTATAAAGACCTTTCTTTTTTTTATCTATTGACTGCTTGTCGTTCAATAGGCAGTACGTTTCATGCACCTGCTTTACAGGCAAGCATCCCTCTACTGGTTCCCAAGCACCATCTTGTCAGGGTATCAGGTTTGTACCATTCCATTCAATCCTTCAGTGAGGTGATAGCTCCCGTTGTAGGGGCAAGCCTCGTTGTTTGGCTTCCCATACAGTATATTCTGCTCATAGATGTGATCGGAGCTGTTGCTG
>SFPF01000066.1 GCA_004552155.1 Bacteroidales bacterium | reverse complement strand
TCGTAGACGGCACGAACAAGCGTCAGGTACGCGAACTCCTCTGCCTCCGTTAAGTTTTCCAATCTAAACACGAGAGCATCTCTTAAAACCACATCAACAAAAAGTTTAACCGGATGTTTAGCGCATTAAGTTCGTTGCAGTAACAACAACGACGCTAACAACCAAAAACAAAAACAAAATGCCTAGATCAGTAAACCACGTCGCTTCGCGTGCAAAGCGTAAAAGAATTCTGAAACTCACTCGCGGTTACTATGGTGCCCGCAAAAACGTTTGGACCGTTGCCAAGAATACTTGGGAAAAAGGTCTTACTTACGCTTATCGCGACCGTAAGAATAAAAAGCGTAACTTCCGCGCACTTTGGATTCAGCGTATCAACGCCGCTGCCCGCATCGAAGGTCTCTCTTACTCCGTGCTCATGGGTAAACTCCACGCTGCCGGCATCGAAATCAACCGCAAAGTGCTTGCCGACCTCGCTGTCAACAACCCCGAGGCTTTCAAGGCAATCGTGCAGAAGGTAAAGTAAACGAAAGTAGTTCTACTTTGTAATAGATTTCACACTTAGGGTATGCCCCGCAATGGGCATACCCTAATTTTTTTGCCCGGAAAAAGCAGCGGCGTGCTTTGCCGCGTATTTCAGGTACGTTTTTTCCCTTTTTCCTATAAGGAAGGCATCACTTATTGGGCTTTTCATATATTACAATTGATTAGTTTTTATTAAATTTGCCCTCAAAACATATATTTTTCAGAATGGAACCTTTGTATAAGATTAAGAAAGGTCTTGACATCATGCTCGAAGGCGCGGCCGAGCAGCAGCTCGCAGCGTGTCCTTTGGCAGAAACGTATGCCGTGAAGCCTGCCGATTTCAACGGAATCGTGCCCAAGCTCGCGGTGAAAGAGGGCTGCAGCGTAAAAGCCGGCGACCCTCTTTTTGTGGACAAGGCCACCGAGAAAATTGCAGTAGTCAGCCCCGTCAGCGGCACGGTGAAAGCCATCGAGCGCGGCGAACGCCGCAAGCTCCTGCGCATCTGCATCGAGAGCGACGGCAAGCAGGACTACAAGTCGTTTAACGCGCCCGATCCTGAAAAGGCCTCTGGCGAAGAGGTGCACGCCCTGATGCTCGAAGCAGGCATGGCCGCCTTCCTGCGCCAGCGTCCCTACGACGTGATTGCCGACCCCGAGCAAAAGCCCAAGTCGATTTTCGTGTCTGCATTCAGCACCATGCCGCTTGCAGCCGACTTCTCGTTTGTGGCAAAAGGGAGGGAAGGCGACTTCAAGACGGGTATCGCCGCCCTCTCGCGCATCGCGCCGGTTTACGTGGGCATCAACCCGCAGCAAATCAACTCGGAACTGCTGCCCATCACGCATGCAAAGGTCAGCGTCTTTTCCGGCCCGAACCCCGCCGGCAACGTGGGCGTGCAGATCAATCATATCGACCCCGTGAACAAGGGCGAAACCGTATGGACCATGGGTGCTGAGCACGTGATTATGCTTGGCGAGCTCTTCCGTACGGGCAAGGTGAACCTTACTCGCCGCATTGCCGTGGCTGGTTCCATGATAACCGCGCCGACCTACGTGGAAACGCTCATCGGCGCACCGATGACGAGCATCATCGGCGACAAAATCAAAGGCACGGGGCACGTGCGCATCATCGGCGGCAACCCGCTGGTGGGCGAGCGTAGCGGCATGGACGACTATCTCGGAGCCTTCTGCACCGAGGTCTGCGCTATTCCCGAGGGCGACGACGTGAACGAAGCCTTCGGCTGGATTATGCCGCGCCTCAATCAGTTCTCCACCAGTCGCAGCTATTTCTCCTGGCTCTTCGGAAAGAGCAAGAAATACGACCTTGACTGCCGTATCAAAGGCGGAGAGCGACATATAATAATGAGCGGCGAGTACGACCGCGTGTTCCCGATGGACATCTACGCCGGCTACCTCATCAAAGCCATCATCACGGGCGACATCGACCGCCAGGAGGCACTCGGCATCTACGAAGTAGCCCCCGAGGACTTCGCCGTCGCTGAGTTCGTGGATTCCTCTAAGCTGGAACTGCAAAAGATTGTGCGCGAGGGTCTTGACCTTCTGAGAAAAGAGAATGCATAATGAGTAAACGAGTAAACAAGTTGACAAGTAAACGAGTGAATAGGGAAACGATTAAACAAGTATACAAGTTACGAAACATGATGCTTGAATAAATCATCAGCAGCAACACATACCTGTCTCGTCTACTCGTTTACTGATAACTTGTCTACTAATAATAAGATACACCAAATGATTAAGAAATTCTTAGACAACATTCGCCCCAATTTTGAAGAAGGCGGCAAGTTGAGTGCCTTCCGTTCCGTGTTCGACGGTATGGAGACCTTTCTCCTCGTGCCGAACACCACTTCTCGCTCGGGCGTGAGCATACACGATGCCATCGACTCCAAGCGCATTATGTCGATGGTAGTCATTGCCCTGATGCCGGCACTGCTCTTCGGCATGTACAATCTCGGCTATCAGAACTATCTCGCAGCCGGCAAGCTCGCCGACGCAAGCTTCTGGGAACTCTTCGGCTACGGCTTCCTGCTTACCCTGCCCAAAATCCTCGTTTCCTACATCGTGGGTCTCGGCATCGAATTCGTCGTGGCGCAGTGGAAGAAAGAGGAAATCCAAGAGGGCTACCTCGTGACGGGTTTGCTCATTCCGATGATTGTGCCCGTTGATTGCCCGCTGTGGATGCTTGCCGTGGCCGTGGCATTCAGCGTCATCTTTGCCAAAGAGATTTTCGGCGGCACTGGCATGAATATCTTCAACCCCGCGCTCGTGGCGCGCGCATTCCTCTTCTTCGCCTATCCCACCAGCATGAGCGGCGACACCGTATGGCTCGCCTCCGACAGCGTGTGCGGCCTGGGCAACGCCCTGCCCGACGGCACCACCATGGCCACGCCCCTCGGCGAGGCAGCCGCAGGCATCGCCCCCACTTCCACCTTCTCCGACATGGTACTCGGCTTTATCCCCGGCTCTATCGGCGAAACGAGCGTCATCGCCATTGCCATCGGCGCATTTATCCTGCTCTTTACGCGCATTGCCTCGTGGAAAACGATGGGCAGCGTGTTTGTGGGCGGCGCACTCGTGGCTTGGCTGTTCAACATCGCCGGCCTTGAGGGCAACGCCGTGGCACAGATGCCCTGGTACGAGCATCTCGCGACGGGCGGCTTCTGCTTCGGCGCAGTCTTCATGGCAACCGACCCCGTGACGGGCGCACGCACCGAAGGCGGCAAATATATCTACGGCTTCCTCATCGGCGCCGTGGCCATCACGATCCGCGTGCTCAACCCCGGTTTCCCCGAAGGCATGATGCTCGCCATATTGCTGATGAACATGTTTGCCCCGCTCATCGACTACTGCTTCGTGCAGAGCAACATCAACAAACGTCTCAAACGAGCCAAGTAAGGGACACGTAATGTTTTAGTAAACAAGTAAACGAGTTTACAAGTAAACAAGACATGTTACACACAATATAATATAAATAGCAAGACTTTTCTGTCTCGTCTACTCGTTTACTAGTCTACTCGTCTACTCAAATACAAAACCCTTATCCCGTTTACATAAAAAATAAAACTACAATGAATACGAACAGTAACACTTATACCATTGCCTATGCCTCGATTATGGTAGTGGTCGTGGCGTTCCTTCTTGCGTTCGTTTCGTCTGCGCTCAAGCCTACGCAGGATAAGAACGTGGAACTCGACAAGAAAAAGCAGATACTCGCAGCCCTCAACATCCGCGACCTTGCCGGCACGGAGGCTGTGGAGCAGAAATACGACGAAGTGGTCAATGCCGACATGATTATCAATGCCAAAGGCGACACGCTCAACGCCGGCGCCGACAAGGACCAGGCCGGCTTCCGCGTGGAAACCAAGGACATCAGCGCCGAAAGCCTGCCCCTCTACGTGTGCAAGGTGGGCGATGACGTGAAATACGTGGTACCCGTTTCTGGCCGCGGCCTCTGGGGCGGACTCTGGGGCTACGTGGCCCTCGATGCCGACTGCAAGACCGTCTTCGGCGCATACTTCTCCCACGAAAGCGAAACGGCCGGCCTCGGCGCGCTCCTCGCAGAGCAGAAGTTCCAGGACCTCTTCAAAGGCAAGCAGGTGTTTGCCGACAGTGCCGCAGCCAGCGTGGCGCTGACCATTGTGAAGAAAGGCCAGGTGAAGCATCCCGAATACGAAGTAGACGGACTCACCGGCGCAACCCTCACCACCAACGGCGCAGCCGCTATGGTGAACGAAGGCTTGCAGAACTACATCGGATTTTTCCAAACTGTCAACAAATAATCAACTAACGGCTATTCGACATAAATTATGAGCAAGTTATTTTCAAAGGAAAACCAAGAGGTCTTCACCGGCCCGCTTAACCTGAATAACCCCGTGGCGGTTCAGGTGCTCGGCATCTGCTCCGCGCTGGCCGTTACCTCGCAGCTGGAACCCTCCATCGTGATGGGCCTCTCCGTCACGGTGATCACGGCATTCGCCAACGTTATCATCTCGCTGCTTAGAAAGACCATCCCCAACCGCATCCGCATCATCGTGCAGCTCGTGGTTGTGGCCACGCTCGTTACCCTCGTGAGCCAAATCCTCAAAGCCTTCGCTTACGACGTGAGCGTGCAGCTTTCCGTCTACGTGGGTCTGATTATCACCAACTGTATCCTCATGGGTCGCCTCGAAGCCTTTGCCATGCAGAACGGGCCCTGGGCATCGTTCCTCGACGGCATCGGCAGCGGCTTAGGCTACGCCTGGATACTGGTGGCAGTGGGCTTCGTGCGCGAGCTGCTTGGCGCAGGCACGCTGCTCGGCTTCCGCATCATTCCCGAAAGCTTCTATGTGGAGAACGGCGGCTGCTACGTGAACAACGGCATGATGACGATGCCCGCCATGGCGCTCATCATCGTGGGTTGCATCATCTGGGCACACCGCGCCTACAACGACCGCAAGGCAAAATAAGCATTCCGATACACCATATTATATATATAGTACGCTATGGAACAAATGTTAAGTCTTTTCGTCCGCTCCATTTTCGTGGACAATATGATATTCGCCTTCTTCCTCGGCATGTGCTCCTACTTGGCAGTGAGCAAGAACGTGAAGACAGCCCTCGGCCTCGGCATCGCCGTAACCTTCGTGCTGCTCATCACCGTGCCCGTGGACTATCTGTTGCAGACCAAAGTGCTCGGTCCCGACTGTATCATCGAAGGCGTAGATTTGTCGTTCCTCTCTTTCATTCTCTTCATCGCCGTCATTGCCGGTATGGTGCAGCTGGTTGAAATGATTGTAGAACGCTTCTCCCCCTCGCTTTATGCCGCGCTCGGCATCTTCCTGCCCCTCATCGCCGTGAACTGCGCCATCATGGGCGCGAGCCTCTTCATGCAGCAGCGCATCGGCATGGACCCCAACAGCAGCCAGTACATCGGCGGCGTGGGCGACGCTATTGTTTACGCCCTCGGCTCTGGCGTGGGCTGGTTGACGTGCCCAAGCCCCTGCAAGGACTCGGCATCACGTTTATCACCGTGGGACTTATGGCTATGGCATTCATGTGCTTCTCCGGCCTCAGCATTTAATCTTAAATCAAGAAAAACATCAGCACAATGAATATCAACTTAATACTCTCGAGCATCGGCGTTTTCTTGGTGATTATCCTCTTGATAGTCGTCATACTGCTCATCGCTAAGCGTTACCTCTCGCCGAGCGGCAACGTGAACATCACGATAAACGGGCGCGACACGATTTCCGCAGCGCAAGGCGGCAGCCTGCTTTCCACCCTCGCCGACAACGGCATCTACCTTCCCTCGGCTTGCGGCGGATCGCTTTGGTTTAAAGGATGCTGGAAATATTTACGGACGCTTGACGAATTCAACACAAGATGTTCTTGAAAAAAGAATTGCGGCTCTTGAAGGCGGAGTTGCTTCTCTTGCAGTTTCTTCCGGTGCGACTTCTATAACTTATGCAATTCAGGCTTTGGCAAAACAAGGCGAGCATATTGTTGCGCAAAAAACAATTTACGGTGGAAGCTACAATTTGCTTGCCCATACTTTGCCGCTATATGGAATAACAACAACTTTTGTTGACGCGCACAATCTTTCTGAGCTTGAAGATGCGATTCAGTCTAACACAAAAGCTGTTTATATTGAAACTTTGGGAAATCCGAATTCTGACATTCCAGACATTGACGCTATTGCAGAAATTGCGCACAAGCACGGACTTCCGCTGGTTATTGACAATACTTTTGGAACTCCGTATTTGATTCGTCCGATTGAACATGGCGCGGACATTGTTGTGCATTCAGCGACAAAATTTATAGGCGGACATGGAACAACTCTCGGCGGAATTATAGTTGACTCTGGAAATTTTGACTGGGATAAATCCGGCCGCTATCCTTGGATTTCAGAGCCTAACCCAAGCTACCATGGAGTTTCATTTGCCAAGGCTGCTGGAAAAGCCGCATTTGCAACTGAGTTAATTAATAAATATGGATATTCTACGACTCCGTCTGGTGGTAAAAGTTAATAAACAAAAAGAGACT
>SFPF01000065.1 GCA_004552155.1 Bacteroidales bacterium | reverse complement strand
AAGATGCTACATGAAAAGGTGTTTAGGATTTGATGCATAGGCAGTGAAGTAAATCCTTAGCAAAAATAGAATAAAGGGATAGCAGTTTGTTATCCCTTTTCTAATAAGACTAAAGCATTGTTTCGTTCCTATTGTTTAACCAGATTGTTGAAATAACAATCTGGTTTCCCACCAGTACCCGGAATCGGGGTCACGGTTAGCCATGATTGGTACCCACCTAAACAATAAACATATCAATTACATAGCTCTACTCTTAGCCTTTCAAAATCATTAGGCATGTGAACCTTGATATAAGCCTGTTTGTAACATATTAAAGCTCTGTTTCGGAAGAATTTTCTGTTCGAAAGCGAATGCTGACGAAGCTCTATCTCATGTAGAACAATCTTTATCGCCGAGCTATATCGTTCTTTCTCTTCATCAGAAAGCGAATCTATATATGCATGAAATTAATCCCACAAGCAATGTTGGGAACATCAGATTACGTTGCCTAATGATAGTGACTGTCGAGTAGCAGGAAGATGGTCAAGCCGAAAATGACGATACCAAAGACGTAGAAATACCTGAAGAAATATTGCACATAATGGCATACATAACAAACCTCGGAACAGCCAAGCACTCTATTGTGCTATCCTCTCCAAAAGTCAAGGAATAGAAATACTCGTCCTCGCCTATACCGCCAACGAACAAACTGAATACTTGCAAAAAAATCTACAACGACTTCCACCAACATCTGAACGTTCCCTCGCGCGCGCGTTACGCAATTATTTCCCCGAAAAACCCGTCAACCCAGCACTAATTCGCATAACCGCCTGTAATCAAACAGGTTGCGAGTGTATAGTTTGCACCTCAAACCCGTCACTAATGACGGGTTTGTCTTGTCCTGACATTGGTTCATATACACATGCAACGTTTGTGCCTGGAAGGCACTACGCCATAGGACTTGCACTATAAGCATCGCCACAGGCGTACTGCCTTCCAGGCAGAATTACTGCAACAGTTTCTTCCGGGCACTTCGTACCCGGTTACTATCGCTACGCTCTGTAGTGCCTTCCAGGCACTTAACGCATAATTTCACGCTCGCCTTGCACAAACATTCATAGAAAATGCAGATAATTTTTACTATCCGCAAGATAATTTTTCGGCTCATATAAGATAGTTTTTGTTACAAACTTTGTAACATGTATTACAAACTTGCTAACATGTGTTACAAGGTTTGTAACATGTATTAGAAACTTTGTAACAAACTTTCTCTGCGCAGATAGTAAAAACTATCACGGGGATTAGGAAAAATATTTAAGGACTTAGCAAAAAACATCTGCCTTAAACTGTGGAGCAGGTAGGCAGGGAACTGGGCATTCTAAGGTGGCGGAGTGTGTCTGGTTGTGTATGGTTGGGGCGGCCAACTATACACAAATTAAAGACTGAATATCAGTGGTTTAAGCGGATTGGTGCTGGGTTGACGGGTTTCTCGGGGATAAAAAATGCGTATAGGAAGTGCTTTTTTGCAGGCGGCTTCGGGGTCTGACGGGCAGGGATGGTAACGTAAAAAGCCGCAACGCGTGTGAACTTTCAACTCCAGTGAAAGAGTTCTTCAAACATTTTCCTTAATATTGCACTTGCTTGTTGACTCTACACATATATGACAAACCTTCCCCTCTGCGCAGATAGTAGCAAGAGTGTGATTGAAAGTTCGGGAAAATGCGGTAACTTTGCGCGTCCTTTCCTTTACAGGGCTGCGGGCAACTATGTGCCTCTGCCGCAACACGGGGATAGGAAAGGGCTTTACTAATCTATTCTAATTTTATCTTTATGTATTTCAAAACCATCAGAAAAGAGCGCAACAGTCTCACCTTTACGCAGTTTTCGCGCAAGGGCTGGTCGCTTTTTGCCTGTTTGGGCCGAGAAGTGCGCATCGGTGTGCTTAGCGCCGCCACGCTCGCCACGGCTGCTCCCTGCATCGGAGCAACGACGGTGGGCATCGACGCGCCCAGCGACTCGCTGCGCGCTGCCGCAGGGCAGGACGGTCTCGAACTGGCAGAGGCGGTACGCTGACGCGCGAAGACTTTGCTGCGGCGGCGGGCATCACCTGCATTGGCGACATCCTCAAGCTCGCAACGGGCGTGGACGTCAGGCAGCGCGGTGCCTTCGGCATGCAAACAGACCTTAGTATCAACGGCGGAACGTTCGACCAAATCGCTATCCTTCTCAACGGCGTTCCGCTCAACAATCCCCAGACGGGGCACAACGCCTCGGATTTCCCCATCAACATTTCCGACATCGAGCGCATCGAAATTCTCGAAGGCGCAGCCTCGCGCGTGTTCGGCAGCCAAGCGTTTTCGGGTGCCATCAACATCGTGACGCGCACCGCCTCTCTGCTCTCCCACCCCGCACTTGCCGACTCCTGCAAGCGCAGGGCGTGGCAAGGAGAAGCGGAGGCGCAGGGCGGCAGTTACGGCACGGCCATGGCCGAAGCCGCCAGCCGCTTCGCACTGACGGGCGGGCGCGGCGGACGCTTCGTGTCCTCGCTCTCTGCCGGCTATCGGCGCAGCGACGGAGCGGTGGACAATGGCGACTTCGACGGATATAAGGCGTATTGGCAGGGTATCTACGACGACGCGCGGCTGCGCCTTGACGTGCAGACGGGCTTCACGCTCATCGGCTACGGCGCAAATACGTTCTACTCCGCCGCCTATCCCGACCAGTGGGAACAGACGCGCCGCCACTTCCTTTCGGCGCGCGCCGAGAGCAAGGCGGGGCGCGTGAGACTGAGCGGGCAGGTGTCGTGGCTGCGCAATGCTGACCATTATCAGTTGGTGCGCGACACGCCGAAGGGTGAAAATTTCCACCTCAGCGATGTCTATACGGCCTCGGTCAATGCCTGGACTAAGTGGAAATTAGGGCGCACCGCCCTCGGCGCGGAAGTGCGCGAGGAGGACATTTTCAGCACCAACCTCGGCCGTGCGCTCGACGAAAGCCAGCAGCCGCACATCGCGGGTACGCCCGACGGCCACTACACGAAACGCGACGGGCGCACCAACGTGAGTTACTATCTTGAGCACAACGTAGTGTGGCGCGGCCTCACTGTGTCGGCAGGCGTAATGGCACAGCGCAACTCTGCGCTCTCCACGGGCTTCCGCTTCTATCCGGGCGTGGACGTGAACTATCGCCCCGCGAAAGGTTGGCGGCTCTACGCATCGTTCAACCGCTCGCTGCGCCTGCCTTCGTTCACCGACCTGTGGTATAAAAGTCCCACGCAGGAGGGCAACGTCGGGCTGCGCCCGGAGGAATGCTCGGCTTATCGCATCGGCGCCGACTTCGGCAACAGTTGGCTGAGCGTCAAGGTGAAAGGGCAATACGCTCGGGGCACAGACATGATAGACTGGGTGATGCTCACGCCTACCGACGTGTACCGCTCGCGCAACTTCTCGCTCGACAATTACGGAGCGGGCATCGACGCAACGATCAACTTTTCCGCCCTGCTCGGCTCGCGGCAACCGCTCCGCCGGCTCACGCTGTCGTATGCTCGGCTTTGGCAGAATAGGCGCGATGCCGAACCTTATTTTAAGTCGAACTATGCCATGGAGTATTTGCGCGACAAGTTCACGGCCTCGCTCTCGCACAAATTGTTCGCCTCGCTAAGCGCACAGTGGTCGCTGCGCGTATGGCACCGCGAGGGGGCTTATCAGATTTACGAAAATCTGAAAGCCACCGACCGCCTGCAACCTTACGGCACGCACGCCTTGCTCGACTGTAAAGTAACTTGGCAGAAGCCGCGCTACGAACTCTTTGCCGACTTGACGAACATCACGAACCACAGATATTTCGACCTTGGCAACGTGCCGCAGCCAGGCTTCATGGCAATGGCCGGCGCGAAGATTAAGTGGTAAATTAGGATTTTCAAAAATAAAATCGCCGCTGCAAGCCCGTCCCCGTGGGTGCTTGCAGCGGCGAGGCTTTTATTTAGGCCTAACTCTTTGAGATTGTTTGCCTCATCCGACAAAACAAATCTCCTGTTGGAATTATTACCATTTTCAAGATAAACACAAAAAAACCTGAAAGGTACACGACCTTTCAGGTTAAGTTTCTCTCTATGTTCGTAGAGAGCTACTGCAATTCGCTAAGATTAAGCGTTTACAGAGTCAGCAACCGTGGTGTCAGCAGCTGCGCTGTCAGCAACGAGGCTGTCGCCAGCGAGGCTGTCAACTACTACGCTGTCAGAATCAGCAGCAGCGTCAGTAGCAGCGGTTTTGTTACCACAAGAAGCGAAAGAAATTGCAGCGAAAGCTACGAACATGAAAACTAACTTTTTCATTTTGTTTGAAATTTTTTAAAGTAAAACAATCAATTGCCTTTATTAAAACGCTGCAAAGTTATGGAGTTATTTCACGCCCTCCAAATGTTTCTACTAAGAAAATGCTATTTTGCCCCGGATTTTAACAAAGAATTAACTTAGGATGCCCGTTTGGAAAGTACGGTTATCAAATTTGGGGTATTTTTCGCGCAGTTGCGGCGTAAAAAAGCGAAGTATCTGCGCAGCAAATGCCGCTTTTGCCTCTAAGTTTTCCGAGGATATTAGTTAATTATGCTAACTTTGTGCCTTGAAATCGGTATTTTCAAAATGGAAGAACTTAGCAACTCTATACAAGACGGCATCGCGCCCGCGCGCGATATATATATATATAATGAGTCGGCGGAGAAAGGAGCGGACACGTTGCGCGGCCTTAAAGTGGCATTCCAGACTTTGGGCTGCAAACTCAACTTCGCCGAAACGTCCTCGCTGCGCGACGAACTGATGCGCTGCGGGGCGCGGCCGGCCGAAAAAGGCGAGACGGCGGACGTGTGCATCGTGAATACTTGCTCCGTGACCGACGTGGCAGACCAGAAATGCCGCCAAGCCATACGCCGCCTCACGCGGCAGCACCCCGGCGCGTTCGTGCTGGTGATGGGTTGCTACGCGCAGTTGAAATCGCAAGAGATTGCCGGTTTCGACGGCGTGGATCTCGTGCTCGGCATGGAGCAGAAAGGCATGGTGGCGCAGATGCTCAGAGAGCGTCTGGCAAGCCGCCGGGCGGAGATGAAAGGCGAGGCGTGCCACGAAGCCATTGCCGTGCCCACCAAAGACATTCGCACCTTTGTGCCCTCGTGTTCCTGCGGCGACCGCACGCGCTATTTCCTGAAAGTGCAGGACGGTTGCAACTACTACTGCACCTATTGCACCATTCCCATGGCACGCGGTCGCTCGCGCAACGGTTCTATCGCCTCGCTCGTGGCGCAGGCGGAGGACGCGGCGGCACACGGCGGCAAGGAAATTGTGATTACGGGCGTGAACATCGGCGACTTCGGGCACTCTACGGGCGAAACGTTCCTCGACCTTATCCGCGCGCTCGACCGCGTGGAGGGTATAGAGCGTTACCGCATTTCTTCAATCGAGCCGAACTTGCTTTCCGACGACATCATATCCTTCTGCGCCTCCTCACGCGCCTTCATGCCGCACTTCCACCTGCCTTTGCAGAGCGGCAGCGACGACGTGCTGCGCCTGATGCACCGCCATTACGACACCGCTCTCTTTGCCCGCCGCGTGGAGCGCATACGCGAGTTGATGCCCGATGCGTTTATCGGCGTGGACGTGATTGTAGGCACGCGCGGCGAAACGGAGGCGTTTTTTGAAGATAGTTACCGCTTTATCGAAAGTCTCGGCATCTCGCAACTCCACGTGTTCAGCTACAGCGAGCGCCCCGGCACGAAGGCGCTGAATATTCCGTACGCGGTGCCGCCTGCCGAAAAGCACGAGCGCAGCCAGCGGCTCTTGGAACTCTCGCGCCGCAAGCACGAAGAATTTTATGAAAGATATATCGGCGCGGTGCGCCCCGTGCTGTGGGAACACGGCAAGGGCGAAGGCCTGCTGCGCGGCTTCACGGACAATTATATCCGCGTGGAGCAAGCTCCCGGGCTCGCCGTGGCCGACAACAGCATCACCCCCGTGCGCCTCACGGCAATGGCACAAGCGGCTGGCGAGGACGAACCGTGCCTTTTAGGGACGGGAATATAATAACTCGTTAGTTGATTAAATACAAAAACAATAAAAACCGCTTGCCCTGTGTGGACCTATACTTTTTACTGTAAATAGTAAAGAAGAAAATGCTTTACTTTTTTCTGTTTTTTGCTTGCGGCGTTTGAAGCGGGCGGGAACCGACCGCAGCCGCAGGGATTAAGGGCGAGCAAAAGCCGAAAGGCTTTAATGCTCGGCGTTAAGACCGGCGGCGTGCCCTTGGGCTTCAAACGAGGTAAGCTATTTTTATTGTTTTCGTCAAAATCCACAACTAATTCCAACCAACAAACGAATAATATCATTGTCTACAAAAATCTGATTATGTCTAATCCCAAAATAGCAGTCGTTATCCTCAACTGGAACGGCAAGGAGATGATGCGCCGCTTCCTGCCCTCCGTGGTGAACTACTCCAAAGGTGCGGCGGAAGTAATTGTGGCGGACAACGGCTCGACGGACGGGTCGCTCGAAATGCTCGCGGCGGAGTTTCCCACGGTGCGCCACCTGCCGCTCAGCAAGAACTACGGGTTTGCGCAGGGCTACAACGAAGCGTTGCGCGGACTGGAAGCAGACTATTACCTTTTGCTCAATTCTGACGTCGAAGTAACGCCCGGCTGGCTCCTGCCGCTGCTTGATTATATGGAAGCGCATCCAGAAACGGCCGCCTGCCAGCCCAAACTGCTCTGCGAGGGCAAGCGCACGGCATTTGAATACGCCGGAGCCTGCGGCGGATACATAGACCGCTACGGCTACCCCTTTTGCCGGGGCCGCGTGTTCGGAGAGGTGGAGACCGACAAAGGGCAATACGACAGCATCGCGCCGATATTCTGGGCAACAGGCGCAGCCCTGATGATACGCCGCACGGACTGGGAAGCCGTGGGCGGACTGGACGGACGCTTCTTTGCGCACATGGAAGAAATCGACCTGTGTTGGAGATTAAGGGCACGCGGGCGCGGCATCGTGTGCGTGCCGCAAAGCACGGTGTACCACGTGGGCGGCGGCACGCTGGCGCAGCACCACCCGCGGAAAACGTTCCTGAACTTCCGCAACAATCTGCTGCTGCTCTACAAAAACCTGCCGGAACGGGAGTTGAAGCGCGTGATGCGCGTGCGCAGCATCTTAGACATCGTAGCAGCCTGCTCTTTCCTTATTTCGCCGAACGGCGTAGCCAATTTCAAAGCCGTATTTCAGGCGCGGCGCGAGTTTCGCCGCATACGCCCGGACTTCGCGGCCAATCGGCGCGAGAACCTGCAGCGCACCGTGCTCGACCCTATCCCCGAGCAGTTGCCTTGCTCCCTGCTCCGCCTCTTCCACATGAAGCGGCTAAGGACGTTTGCCCGCATTGCACGGTATTTTTAATATGACATAAGGAAATCGCACTTTTAAGAGCAAAAGTTTGTTTCCTTACAAGCAAATCCCTAATTTTGCAACGTGCGGTTGCCATATTGACTTGTTAATTCTGCAAAGCGGGCAACCGAAAATACACTTAAATGTTGGCAAAGATGCCATGACGCCGGAGGGAACAGTGAACCGCGCTGCCCTGCCGGCTATTTTCAACCCCGAAGACCTCAACGCCCTCGAGCAGGCGCTGCGCCTCAAAGACCAGCACCCCGGCTCGACGGTTACCATTCTCACGATGGGACCTCCCCGCGCCACAGACGTTATCCGCGAAGGACTGTATCGCGGAGCCGATGGCGGCGTGCTGCTCACCGACCGCGCCTTTGCCGGCGCCGACACGCTGGCCACGAGCTACGCGCTGAGCCAGGCGATTAAGAAGATCGGCATGCCCGACCTCGTGATTGGCGGCCGCCAGGCTATCGACGGCGACACGGCTCAGGTAGGTCCGCAAGTGGCACAGAAGCTCGACCTCAACCAAGTGACTTACGTCACCGCCATCGAGCAGGTGAAGGACGGCAAAGTCACCGCCCTGCGCACCATCGACGGCGGCATCGAGCGCGTGGAAGCACCCCTGCCCTTGCTCGTCACGGTGAACGGCAACGCCGCGCCCTGCCGCCCGCGCAACGCCAAGCTCGTGATGAAATACAAACGTGCCTCCGCACCTATGGAACGCCCCGCCGACAAGCCCCTGCCCTACGCCGAGGAATATGAAAAGAAACCCTACCTCACCGTGACGCAATGGAGCGTGGCAGACGTGGACGGCGACCTTGCGCAATGCGGCCTCGCCGGCTCGCCCACCAAGGTGAAAGCCGTGCAGAACATCGTGTTCAAAGCAAAAGAGAGCAAGCGCCTCACGGGCAGCGACGCCGACGTGGAGGGACTTGTAAAGGAATTACTCGAAAGCCATACTATTGGATAATAAGCTGGAGGAATTGAAATCATGAACAACGTATTTGTATATTGCGAAATAGATAAGTTCACGGTTGAGGAAGTTTCTTTCGAACTTCTCACCAAGGGACGCAAACTGGCCAACGAACTGGGCGTGCAGCTCGAAGCCATCGCCGCCGGCAGCGGCATTACGGGAAAGGTGGAGAAAGACATTCTCTCCTACGGCGTGGACAAGCTCCACGTGTTCGACGCGCCGGGCCTCTTTCCTTACACGTCAAAGCCGCACACGAGCATTCTCGTAAACCTCTTCAAGCAGGAGCAGCCGCAAATCTGCCTCATGGGCGCAACGGTGATCGGCCGCGACCTCGGTCCGCGCGTCAGCTCTTCGCTCACCAGCGGCCTTACCGCCGACTGCACCGCGCTCGAAATCGGCGACTACGATGACAAGAAGACGGGCAAGCACTACGAAGGCCTGCTCTACCAAATCCGTCCCGCTTTCGGCGGCAACATCGTGGCCACGATTGTCAACCCCGACAACCGTCCGCAGATGGCCACCGTGCGCAGCGGCGTGATGAAGGCCGAGAAGGTGGCAGAATACTACAATGGCGAAATCAGTTCGTGCCTGAGACCGACTACGTGGTGCGCGTCATTGAGCGCCACGTGGAAAAGGCCGCCAACAACCTGAAAGGCGCGCCCATCATCGTGGCAGGCGGCTACGGCGTGGGTTCGAAAGAGGGCTTCGACCTGCTCCGCAAGCTGGCAGACGAACTGCACGGCGAAGTGGGCGCCAGCCGCGCCGCAGTAGACGCCGGCTTCTGCGAGCACGACCTGCAAATCGGGCAGACGGGTGTGACCGTGCGCCCCAAGGTGTACATCGCCTGCGGCATCAGCGGCGCAATCCAGCACGTGGCAGGCATGAAAGAGAGCGGCATTGTCATCTCTATCAACACCGACCCCGAAGCGCCCATCAACCAGCTGGCCGACTACGTGATAACGGGCAGCGTGGAGGAAGTAGTCCCCAAAATGATTAAGTATTACAAAGAGAACAGCAAGTAAACGACAATGGCTAACAATTATACTGACCACCCCGAGTTGAAGTTTGAACTTCAACACCCTTTGATGAAACGCATCGTGGAACTCAAAGAAAGAGACTTCCGCGACAAGGATACGTACGACTACGCCCCGCTCGACTTTCGTGGGCGAGATTGCCGGCACCACGATTGCCGACAACGCAGAGGGCGTAGACCTCGAAGGACCGCACCACGAGGGCGACCGCGTGCGCTACGCCTCCGGCACGGCCCGCAACCTCGAAGCCATGGTGCAGGCAGGCATGAACGGCATGACGATGCCGCGCCGCTACAACGGCCTCAACTTTCCCATCACGCCCTACACCATGTGCGCCGAACTCGTGGCCGCCAGCGATGCCGGCTTCGGCAACATCTGGAGCTTGCAGGACTGCATCGAGACGCTCTATGAATTTGGCGACGAAGACCAGCACAGCCGCTTTATCCCCCGCATCTGCGCCGGCGAAACAATGTCGATGGACCTCACCGAGCCCGACGCAGGCAGCGACCTGCAAAGCGTGATGCTCAAAGCCACGTTCGACGAAAAAGAGAACTGCTGGCGCCTCAACGGCGTGAAGCGCTTCATCACCAACGGCGACGCCGACCTGCACCTCGTGCTTGCCCGCTCGGAAGAAGGCACGACCGACGGCCGCGGCCTCTCGATGTTTATCTACGACAAGCGCGACGGCGGCGTGAACGTACGCCGCATCGAGAACAAACTCGGCATCCACGGTTCGCCCACCTGCGAACTCGTATATAAAAACGCCAAGGCCGAACTCTGCGGCATGCGCAAGATGGGTCTTATCAAGTACGTCATGGCCTTGATGAACGGCGCCCGCCTCGGCATCGCCGCCCAGAGCGTCGGCATCTCGCAGGCCGCCTACAACGAAGGCCTGGCCTACGCCCGCGACCGCGAGCAGTTTG
Source organism: Bacteroidales bacterium (assembly GCA_004552155.1). Taxonomy (GTDB): domain Bacteria; phylum Bacteroidota; class Bacteroidia; order Bacteroidales; family Bacteroidaceae; genus Alloprevotella. Next base: position 2,180 of record SFPF01000065.1, on the reverse strand, counting down.
GCAAGAAAATCATCACGCTGCCCGCCGTGGCCGATATGCTCTCGCTCATGAAGGCGAAACTCGATGCCGGCCGCGCCCTGCTCTACCAGTGCGCCCGATATGTAGATGTTTACAAGGCACTCGACGACATCGCCCGCGAACGCAAGCTCACGCCCGAGGAACGCACCGAGCAGAAGACGTATGCCAAGCTCGCCGACTCGCTCACGCCGCTCGCCAAGGGCATGAACTCGGAATATTGCAACCAAAATACGTTTGACGCACTGCAAATCCACGGCGGTTCAGGCTTTATGATGGACTACCCCATCCAGCGTTACTACCGCGACGCACGCATCACGAACATCTACGAAGGCACCACGCAGCTGCAAGTCGTTGCCGCTATCCGCTACGTCACCAACGGCTCTTACCTCGCCCAGATGCGCGAGTTCGAGCAGGCCGAAGTGAGCGAAGCCGTGAAGCCCTTGCAGGCACAGGCCAAGGCATTGGCAGACTTGTTTGAGCAGGCCGTGGAACACGTCAAGGAAGCGCAGTCGCAGGAAATGCAAGACCTTTGCGCACGCCACCTCGTAGAGATGGCCGCCGATGTCATCATGCTCCACCTGCTTTGCTACAACGCTACGCAGCAGCCTGAACTATTTGAGAAATCCGCCCGCGTTTATGCCCGTTTCGTCACCGCCGAAGTGCAGAAGCACCACACTTGGGTGATGGACCTGACTGCGGAAGCCCTCGCGGACTACCGCTGCGAATAATCCTTTCGCGGTTATATTCAGACATTATAAAAAACGGACGTGCCGGAAAAAGGCACGCCCGTTTTTCTTTTTTCATTGTAAATTCATCAGAATTACGAGTAGGGGCGTTCTGCAGAACGCCCGCCGTGTGCGCCGAATGGCAAAAATCAATGAGGCAATCATTAACCGGGCGTTTTGCAAAACGCCCCTACTGGCTGCGATCGGCGTGCCCTTGGGCTTCAAACGAATCAAGATGTTTTTCATGGTTTTTATCTTTATCCAGCGTATAGGCCCAACACACGTCCTATACGCAAAAATTTTCCCCTAAAAACCTTTCAACCATTCATTCTGTGCCGCAATTCGCTATCACTTAGCCAGTTGCGACTGAACGGTTTTGCCTCCAAACCCCTCACAACCCTTCATCACTCGCGCCGGCACACCCCGTACAGGTTGCCCTGCACCGTGTGCCTTTTCACAACGCCCAGCAGTCGGAGCTGCTTGCCGAGCCGCGCAATCGTCACGCCCTGCAATGCCTTCGGCGACTCACGTTTGAGGATTTCAAAAATCTCGTTGGCCGAGTTTGGCGGCGACATGGAAACATTGACATTCAATGCCGACACCAACTGGTATGACGAGATGCTCCGCACAGCTGTTATCACCAACCATAGCCTCAACATCAGCGGTGGTAGCAACAATGCAATCTATTCTGTAGGTATGAGCTACCTCTCGCAAGACGGTATTATGGATGTTGAAAACTACTATCGTCGCATGAACTTCCGCGCTTCTTTAGATTTCGACGCAACAAGCTGGTTGAAGGTAGGATTTAACGGCGTGTTCAGCAATTCACAACAACAACTTCCTAACAATGCCGCATGGCAAAAAGCATTCAACACCCCGAGTATTCTTCCGGTGTATGACGAACGCAGAGGCGATGATGTTTTCCCGACAAAATATGCTGACCCCTTCCAAGTAGGATTGAACAACAACTTCTACAACCCGGTAGCATTTGCCGACTATTATGACTCCCGCAATGACAACTATCAAGTGTTGAGCAACTTCTATGCACAACTCAACATTATCCCTGACCGCCTCAACATCCGCACAAGCTACAGCTACGACTATTCGGCAATTCGCGGCAACACATTCCTTCCCACTTACTATGTAGGTCAAAATCAACAACGTAACACTACCCAATTGACTAAGACCGACTCTAACTACAATAAGTGGATTTGGGACAACACTGCCACTTACAACCAACGTTGGGACGCTCATTCATTCACCGGTATGCTCGGTGTGTCAATGCGTCAAGAGCGTTACAACATGCTTTCAGGTACGGCTACCAACGTTCCCGAAGGTGCTGACGAATGGAAATATCTCGTGCTTGGCAACAAGGAAGGTTCGACAGTGACCGACGATGGTTGGCGCTACCGCGGTCTTTCTTACTTCACTCGTTTG
>SFPF01000064.1 GCA_004552155.1 Bacteroidales bacterium | reverse complement strand
CTCCGCCTCGCCCTGGCGGTACACTTTGGCTGTCGTGCCCTCTGCGCTTTTCACTTGTGTGTCGAAGGTGAGGATGAGCGGGTTGGTGTCGGTGTCGATGCGCAGCACGGAAGCCCCGTCCTGCGGCGTGCTCGCCGTGAGGCGCACCGGTTCATCGGCGCGGCCGAGGAAGGGAATGTCGATGTCGTCGTTAGTGTGCTCGCCGTCGCCGTCGATGCAAATCGTGCCGGCGGGAATGTGGAGCGTATAGTTCTTGCCTGCCTCGAAATTGCCCTTGCGGAACTGTATCGTGACGGTCTTGGAGGGGCTGTCGGCCTTAAACGAAACAGAAGAGTAGACTTTCGCGCCCGCCTCGTCGCGCAGTTCCACGGCGTTGGCCGCGCCGAGCACGGAGACGTTGCGGTCGAAGGTGACGGTGATTTTCTGCAACTTGGCAATGGCCACGCCGCCCGCGGGGTCGGAAGTCCAGGCGTGGAGCAGGTTGATGCCCTCGGCGGCTGCGGAGATGCTCTCGGGCAGCGTCACGATGTACGATTCGCCTGCGCCGGCAAAGACGCAGATGCGGCAGCCGTCGTCGGAGAGGGCTATGGGCGTGCCGGTGTTGGCGTAAGTGGTATTTTTCAGGAAATCGAAATCATATTTCTGCGCGAGGATTTGCTGGAAGCTCACCCAGTAGTTGCCCTTCTTCACCGTCCACTCGCGATAAGGGTTGGCAAAGGGCGCCGCGCCTAAGAGTTGCCCCGAGTTGGTGGCACACCAAGCCCCGATGCCGTTGTCCTCATCGGTGTCGAAGAGCGTGAAACTATCGTTTTCAACGTCATAAACAAACGGTGCCTCATATTCAGAGGGGTATTCGCTCTCCGCGAGTTCTTTCACGATGTGCGCCGCGCCGCTCACGTAGCGGCCGTTGTTGGTCATGCGCACGATGGAGAGGTAGAAAAGTCCCGGGGCGTGGGGCGACCAGCGGCCTGTGGCAGCCTCGGTGAAGCCGATGATTTTGTAGGCAGATTGCTCGCGGTCGTACACGTAGTAGCAGCAGCCGCCGAGGTCGGTATCGGTGGGGAGATAGCTGAACGACTTGCAGCCCAGCACGTAGCGGCCGTCGGCAGAGATAGCCGTGAAGCGGCTCTGCCCCTGGTCGAGGTGTGCCGCGTCCTTGGCGGGCAGTCCCGGCGTGGGGAGTATGGCGTTGGTAGCCAAATCCCACATCACTTCCTTTTCAAGCAGAATGTTGGTGCTCGTGGTGGCCACGCCCACGGCGAACTTGCCGTCGGGGGTGACGGCATTCACCATGCCGCCGTCGTACCCGTCGGGGACGGGCAGCTGCGTCCATGCGCCCGAGGTCTCACCAGTGCGCCGCCACACGGCAGGCAGACCGCCGAAACGGCCGACCACGACGTTGCCGTCGTTCGTCACATCGTTGGCACCGCAGTTGAGGCTTTCGCCCTCTTCGTATCCCTCGGAAAGCAGCCGTTCGCCGCCGCCGTCTACGTCCAAGAGACGCGGGTTTTCAAGGATCAGCGTGTTGGAAGAATTGGTGGCGGAAGCCACGGCCCAAAGCCCGTTGTCTGACATGCCGGTGAGAATGCCTCCGTCGTCGAAGGCGTAGCTATGCATCACGGGCTTGCCCGTTTGCGCCGTTGCCTGCATCGCCGCCGCGAACACCAGGCACAGCCATAATTTAAGAAAACGTTTCATGGAGAAAAATGTATTTTGGTTGAGAAATATCAAGGGGCGGGTAGGGGCGTATTTAATAAAAACAGGCTGCGGCGCGGCAGCAGGGCGTATTGCTATACGCCCGATGAATATATTCCATGCGGCGCATTTGGAGGGGCGTATGCAATACGCCCCTACTTTCTGCGCACAAAGTTACAGTTTTATTCCCTAATAGGCAACTTTCTGCTATTTCAGACGTGCTTTTTGTAGACGCTTTAAGAGATTTTACCGACAGACTGCTACGAGAAACGCCCGATTGCCTTTCTATTTGTCATGAACGGCGATGTAAATGCAATGCCTGATAGCCCTGCTTTTACCTCCTTTCGTCCTTAAAAATGTGATTTTTCGCATTTTTACGTCCTTAAAAGTGTAGAAAGTCGCAATAGTCTTAATATAAACGCCTGGAAAATGTAATTGAGCCATGCGGTTCAGGTAATGCGCGCGCATATACATAAGAGGGCCTTTTACATACAAACTCCCGGGCGCATCAGACGGTGCGCCCGGGAGTATATATTATAATATTGTATGTCTCTCTCAAAAGCTATTTGAGGATATGCTTCTGCGTGGTGACCGTGCCATCGGCGGCTGTCACTTCTACGAGCACCGTGCCGGCAGCTACACCGCTTAGGTTGAGCGTGCTGCGGCGCGTTTTCTGAATGGTGCGGCCTGCGGCATCGTACACGCGGATGCTTTTCACGTCTTTGCCCGTTACGCTGAGTGCGCGGCCGTTGAGCGACACGTTAAGAGCACCGTCGGAGGCGGGAACGGAAGCTATGCCAGTGGGGGTCGGTGCGCTTACGCCGTCAAGCGACACGAACACCTTGTCGCCTGCGGAGGTGGACATGGAGATTTCGTTTGCGCTAACAACGGTGAAGTTAGAGGTGAGCTTGCCGTTGAGGTAAATCTTCTTGCCGTTGATGTAGGGGTAGTTGATCGTGAGCGGCTGGCCTTGGTTGGAGGTGATTTCGGCGTAGGTGCCGATGCCGTCTGCCCAAGCCACGTCGACCGTGAAGTCGCCCACGGCTTTCATGCCCGTCATCTTGCCCGTGCGCCATACGTTGGGCAGGGCGGGGAGGATGCGCACCTTGCCGCTGACGCTCTGCATGATCATTTCGCCAATGCCGGCGCAGGCGCCGAAGTTGCCGTCGATCTGGAAGGGCGAGTGGGAGTCGAAGAGGTTGTAGTAAACGCCGCCGCCCGTGCTGCTGGACTTGTAGTGCGTGAGGGCGAGCTCGAGGATGTCGTGGGCGTGGTCGCCGTCGAGGGCTCGTGCCCAGAGGTTGATTTTCCAACCCATCGACCAGCCTGTGGAGGCATCGCCGCGCAGCTTCATGGAGTTGATGGCGGGTGTGAAGAACTCGCTTTCGGGCGTTACCTGGCCGTAGGGGTAGAGGCACATGAGGTGCGACATGTGTCGGTGGCCGTTCTGACCGGCAGAGTAGGCGCTGTATTTCCATTCGCGCAGAAGCTTAGAGCCGTTGTCGATGGCAGACGTGCCCCAGCCGCCGTTGTAGGTTTCGGTGGCGAGGCCTTTGTCGAGGTTGTCGAAGCGGTCTTGCAGCGTGGCGAGGTCGGAAGAGGAAACGCCGGCATCGGAACCGAGGATAGCGGCTGCCTGCAAAGTGTTGTCGAAGAGTTCCCATACGAGCTGCTGTGCGTGTGCCACGCCGTTTTCAGAACCAGGACCGTGCTCGGGCGAGTATTCGTTGGGACATTCGTAAGTGCCGTCGGAGGCCTTTTTGAGGCGGAGCACCCAGAAGCGGCTTGCGCTCCACATGGCGGGGAAGGCCTTTTTGAGGAAGTCGCGGTCGAGGGTGTAGCGGTAGTGCTGCCAGAGGTGCGTGCAGTACCAGGCATTGGCAATCACGTAGTTGTGCATGAAGCTGCCCACGCCGCCGAAGATATTGTTTTCCGTGTAGCAGGTCCAGCCTTCGCTCTGCCCGGCAGCCTGGGCGTAAGTTTTCCACTCGTTGTGGTTGGTGGCCATGTTGATGATATAGTTGAGGAAAGGCACGTGCATTTCGCTCAGGTTGGTGGTTTCGGCGGGCCAGTAGTTCATCTGGACGTTGATGTTGGAGTGGATATCGGCGTTCCATGCGGGTTCGCTGCTGTTGTTCCAGATACCCTGCAAGTTGGAGGGAAGATCTACGCCGCGCGAGCTGGAGATTTCGAGGTAGCGGCCGTAGGCGAAATAGAGCTGCTCGATGAAGAGCGCATAGTTTTCGCGGCCCGTGCTGCGGTTGCGGTAGGTGTCAATCAGCACATCGGTGGGGTAGATATTCTCTGCGCCTTCGAGCTGGAAGGAGCAGCGGTCGAAGTAGCTCTTATAGTCGGTCACGTGGCGCGTGTAGAGTTCGCTCCACGACTTGCCGGCGGCAGCGTCTACCGTGCCTTTCACCTTGCTGTCGAGGCCTGCGGTGTTCGACACGTAGCTGGCGGCGTAAGCGTCGAAGTCCGTGGCGCCGCCGAGAATGATGAGCACCTCGTCGGCATTTTCAACAACGATGCCCTTAGAGGTGGTGGACATCGTGCCGCCGGTGGGCACAACCTTCACGCGGGCGTTGTAAGAAACGGTTTCGAGTGCGCCGGAGAAGGTGGCGTAAGCACCGTCGTACGCAGCCGTGGCGCGTATGCCGGGCTTACCGGGAGCGAGCGTGACGCGCAGCGACATCTTGCCGGGCTGGTCAGCCTTATAGCGCATGGCAACCACGCCGTCGGGGTTGGAGGCAATATATTCGCGCGAGTAATTCACCGTCTGGTCGGTGCTCTTGAACTTCACGCCGGCCGTGGCGTTTTCGAGGTCGAGGTAGCGATAGTAGTCCTTCACGGCCTTGTCTGCGCCGAACGCGCCGCTGAGGTCTTCTACGAAGACGCTGCCGAAGTTTTCGTAATCGCCGTATTCAGTGCCGTTGTCGGTGTTCTTGCCGCTCCAGAGCGTTTTTTCGTTAAACTGAATTTCGTCCTTGGCGATGCCGCCGAAGAGGCAGGCGCCGAATTGTCCGTTGCCGATAGGCAGGGAGTATTCCATCCACTGGTCGGAAACATTCATGCTGCTGGCGGGTTTCTTGTACCAGAGCGTGAGCTGGTGCTCGGGGGTGAGCGAGGCGATGCCTTCCACGGGGAAGGGATCTACAATCGTCACTTGCGAGGCATCTACGAGGAAGAGCGGGTTGTTTTCGTCGCCCGCGTCCCAAAGGCCGATAGAGTTCCCGGCCGATGCGCCGCCCCATTGGTTGAAATATTTGTGCGCGAAAGAGCCGTTCGTCTTGATTTCATAAGCACCGGCATAGGTGCTGTTGGTCGTGGGGACGATGCTGAAGCCCGAGGCGTCGGGTGTGCTGCTCATCACGAGCAGGTCGCCCGTTTGTCCGTTCGTGGCCGTTTGGTTGCTCTTCACGTTGATATAGTTTCCGTCCTTGCACACGATTTGGAAGTTGGAGGCATTGCCCACAAATTTCCAAAGGTGCGTGGAGGCGGTGCTGGGCGCGGCCACGCGGGCTTGGTTGCCCGTGCCGAGCGAAGCCATGTCGTTGCCGTTTTTGGCAAACTGAATCATGAAATACGTCTCGTTGCCGTCGGTGCTGAACACGGGCTCGAGGTAAGTGGTCTCCACTTCGTTGAAATACATCGGGTTGTTAGGGTCGCCTGCGTTCCATTCGCCGAGCTTTGCGCCGACACCCGTGCCGCCCCATTGGTTCATGCACTTTGTAGAGCCGCTGCGCTGGATTTCCCACGTGCCGGAGGTAGCGCCTGCGACAAATTTAAGCGTCACGGCGCTGCTTTCGGTGGTTGAGGTGAAATAGCTGCTGCTGAAGCCCACGTAGTTGCCTAGCTTGCTGTGCGGCTTCTTCGGCCTCCGTTGCGGTAACGAGCTGGCTGCCGCTGCCCGGGTCTTTGAGGTAATGACCGCCGGTCTTAAACTCCACGGTGTACCATTTCGGGCTGGCGGTGGTGGAGAACTCGGGCTGTCCTGTCTGCGCATTTGCCGCAAAGGCGGAAATCAGCGCGATGAGGAAAAAGAAGATTCTCTTCATAGTAAATTAGATATAAAGTTAAAAGATGAATAAAAGGCAATTATATGCGCAGCAAAGATACAATAATAATTTTATATCAGTCTGCGCATATGAGGCAAAAACATGCCAAACCTCCGCACAGAACGCGCACGCGCTACGCCCTCACCACCCGCGAGTGGTCGGGCTGTTCCTCGATGGTTACGCGCACCGTGTCCTCGGGCAGCAGTTCCTCGATGAGTTCGGGCCATTCGATAAAGCAGGGCGCGCCGGAATAGAAGTAGTCTTCATAGCCCATGTCGTAAACCTCCTCCAACTTCTTGATGCGATAGAAGTCGAAGTGGTACACGAGTGCGCCCGTGCTGTCGGAGCGATATTCGTTGACGATGGAGAACGTGGGCGAATTGACCGTGTCGGCAATGCCCAGTTCGGCGCATACGGCTTTGATAAAGGTGGTCTTGCCCGCGCCCATTTGCCCGTAAAAGGCGAAAACGCTGCGCCCGTCCATCAGCTTCACAAATTCGGCGGCTGCCTCGCGTATGCCGTTTAAGTCTTTGATAAGGATTTCCATAGAGATATTGTATCTAAAAAAGGGTGTTCTATGCAAAATAGAACACCCCGATGCTTTGCTTGATTTCACCCAAATGATTATGCGCCCGGAGCAATTGCGCCAGAGGGGCATACATCTGCACATGTGCCGCAGTCTACGCACACGTTGGG
>SFPF01000063.1 GCA_004552155.1 Bacteroidales bacterium | reverse complement strand
TACAGATTCAAATCGTCGCACATGAAAGACTTCTTCTAATAGACTATGTTTCAACTGTTTCAAAGAACGAATTGCCCACTTTAACGGGACAGCAGTGATAGTAAACAAGTAAACGAGTAAACAAGTAGACGAGTCTCGTTTGTGATGATTTTTACTGAAAAATTATTCTCCGATTTTACTTACCGTGTTCTTGATTTGCTCACCCAAGCCAATTGTATAGCCTTGGGAGGCAAATACCACGCGGTTGAAGGTATCGCCGAGCACGATGAGCGGCAATTCGCTGCCCTGCGCCAGCGTGCCGCCGAAGAGGTCGCGTGCCACTGCGCCGGTGCTGTCGATGCCGAACGAGAGGGTGCTCGGCAGGGTGGTGAACTCGGCGCGGTTCTTCTCAAAGCGTTGCCATTCTTCTTGTGAGGCAAATAATAACAAGATGGGGCGGCCCCACGCTTCGAGTTCGCCGCGCAGTTTCTCCAAGTCGTGGAGCACGTGGTTGGTAGGCTCGTGGTTGGCGCGGATAAGTCCCGTCACGAAATAGCCGCGCCCCGTGTGCGCCAGTACGGACTGCTCCTTGCAGGAGGCGAGGTCGAAGTAGCGGTTTTCAGAGTTGAACGAACCGATTACCTGCACCGCCTCCTTGTCCTCGCGCATCACGAGCGGCACTTCCGTCTCGCCGCCGGCGGTCACCGAGAAAGCGGCGAGGCGTGCCAGCACGCTGCCGTCGGCGAGGCGCGTGCCCGATGTCAGGAGATAGTCGGCGGCATCGGCCTTCACGCCCTTTCCGAACGTTTGGGCGGTAGTGGCATCTTCGGGATAGTTTTGCAACACGGGCAGTCCGTCGGCGAGACGACTGAGGGTGAACTGATAGTAATAGCCGGGATTTTCCATATAGCGGCGCGGCTCATAGGCGAGACGTAGCGTGCCTTGCGGCGCGGCGGGCGATTGGGCGGCGGCAGCCAACTGCACCGTCTGCCAAGGCAGGTTTTCCTCGTCGCCGGTGGCAAGGAGTTCGGCTGAAGCGAGATATTGCACCTTGCCCGTCACCTCGTCGATGCGCGCCGGAATGCCCAGCGAGCGAGCCATTGCCACGAAGAGCAAAGCCTTGCCTTTGCGGTCGGTGGTGCCGAATGTGAAAGCCGATGCCGGCGACTCGCAGTAGCCCTGCGGGTTCCAGAGGGTATCGAGGGGCATGCGGCGCACCTTGTCTGCCATGTCGGCAGGCGCGGCGCGGAAGCGGGCGGCCTCTTTCTTTGAAATATTTTTTGCGAAAAACGAGCGCCACGGCGTGATCAGTTCGTTGGCGATGCGCGGGCAGGACACATATTTATAATAGAGCGTCTTGGCGGCAGCCGAGAAAGCCTCTGGTGCATCGGGCGCGGCCGTGAGGTGGTCGGCTAAGACGGCGGGCGAGAAGTCGCGCAGGTCTTTGTCTGATAGAGTGCGGAGCGTGGCAATGGTTTTTTGTTCGGGATAGGCGCAAAGGGTTTGTTCCAATGCCTGCCAGTTGCCGCACGCTTTCGCCATCAAGGGGCGCACGGCTGCGAAGTCCAGCCCGTGGCTTTGGCAGAAGGCTGCCGTTTCGGCGGAGTCGGGGAAGGTCTTGACGTAAGCGGTGCGGATAGAATCCTCATGCGCAAGGCGGCGCAGGTTGAGCGCGGCGGCTTCGGGCGACACCTCCGGCACGTTGTTCTTTCCGCGCGGCGGCGTAAGTTTGAACTCTTCTACGAATTGCTCTCCGGCGCGGCGGTTGAGGCGCACTGTGGCGAGCGCGTCCTTTGAGGCCGTTACCTGCGCGAAGCCGTAATGCTCGCCGTCCGTTGCCCAAGCCACGAGGTCGCCCAAGCCCGAGAGGATAGAGGCGCGGCCGCCGGCATCGGTGCGCGTGCGGAACACGGTGTAAAGTTCACCGTAATTATAGAGTTTGAACTCCACGCGCACGCCTGCGGCAGGCTGTCCCGCGCTATCGAGCACCTGCACCGTGGAACGCGCTGTCTCGGCATAGTTGGCGGTGACGTTGATTTCCGTATAGCACGCCGTGCGGGCAATCACGTCCTCCGGGCCGTCATATCGCCCAAATACTTTCGTGTGCATCAGCATGCCGCGCGAGGCAGGCTTGTTGAACCAGCCGAGATTAAGCACCGGCTCCGGCTCGCATGCGCCGAGGAAGTACCAGCGTCCGTCCACGTAGACCTCTACCCAGGCGTGGTTGTCGTCGGTATGCGCCCAGCGCGGCGTATATACCTGCCGCGCGGGAATACCCACGGCGCGGAGCGCGGCCACTGTGAAGGTACTCTCTTCGCCGCAGCGTCCTGTGGCGGTGCGCATAGAGGCGAGTGGCGAGGAAGTGCGGGCATCGGAAGGTTTGTAAGTCACATATTCGTGGCACCAATGGTTCACCTCCAAAGCAGCCTCGCGCATGGCCAGTCCTTGCACGCGTGCTTTGAGTTCTTCGTAGCACGCCGTGCGAAACGTGTCGAGGTTTTCATTGTTCACGGCGCGGCATAGTATTCGGGGGCGTAGTCCGTCACGTCGGGGCGCGGCATATAGGCATAAAGGAAAGTGAGCGCACGGCGTTCGTCGTCGTTTTTGGCCAATGCCAATGCCTGCGCCGCATGCTTGCACTTGCCTTTTGCATAGCGGGCCTTGAAGTCGGCCTGCGCCTTTTGGTCGGCATCCTCGCCCTGCTCCACGGCAGCAGTCTCGGCGGCGCGTTCGGCAAATGCCGTCTGTGTGGAAAGCGCAGCGGCGGCGAACAAAATAATCGGGACGAATTTCATAAGTATCGTGTATAAGGCTTTAATTGTTTTTTATTTCGAGAGAATTTTCTGCATGCTGCTCGTTGCCCACGTCTTCATCTTTCCATTTTCATCCGAATAAATTAAAAAGGCATCGAGTCGGAGCCCCGCTTTGTTCGCTTCTGCAAGCACGGCTTGCGCACGCTCCATACCGCCCGACATAAAGGCGGTGGCAAAGGCATCGGCCTCGGCGCAGGTGGGCGCAACCACGGTGGCAGAGAGCAGCGAGTGGGTGACGGGTTGCCCCGTGTGCGGGCTGATGGTGTGGGCATAGCGCTTGCCGTCGGCCTCATAATAATTATTGTAGTTGCCGCTGGTGGCCATGGCGCAATCATTCACCGAAATAACCGCCGCATTGTCTGCCGCGCTGGCTGCTTCAGAGGGGCGGCTCACGCCGATGTGCCACGCCTGCCCCTTGTCGTTCGTGCCGGCAGTGCGCACCTCGCCGCCAATTTCTACCATATAATTACTAACGCCCTCGCGCATCAGCAATTCCGCCACGCAGTCCACGGCGTAGCCCTTGGCTATTGCGCCGAAGTCGAGCCTGACGCGCGGGTCGCTGCGCGTGACGATGCCCGCCTCGTCAATGTTTGCCTTTTGATAACCAACGAATTGCATGAGGCTGTCTATCATCTGTGGCGTCACGTTGGCGCGGTGCTCGAAGCCGAAGCCCCACGCGCTCACCAAGGGTTGCACCGTGGGGTCGAAGTCGCCGCCGGTAACCTTGCTGATGCTAAGGGCGAGGCGCATCACCTCTGCCAGCATCGTGTCAGCCTGCATGGTCTCGCCCCGGTTGATGCGGCAGAGCGTGCTTTGCTGATTGAAAAGCGAAAGGGAGTTGTCCATGCGCCGCAGCGTGTCGAGGATAAGGCTGTCGAGCGGCTGCGCTGCTTCATATTTGATGTGGTAGGTTGTGCCGAAGATGCTGCCTTCCGCCGTGCGGAACATGGCGGCGGAGCGGCTGTTGCGGTTAAGCAAGATAAAAGCCGTGGCAACGATTAAGAAAAGGAGAAAGGCAATTTGCCGTTTTTTGAGTTGCATTGTTATGAAGTTTTATGCCAGCAAATGCTCGTATAGGATTTTGATGCCGATGATAATCAGGATAACGCCGCCGATTTGCTCTGCCGGCAACTTTATCAATCTGCCCAAGCGCACGCCGATAAATTTGCCTGCCAGCGACAGCAGCCAACTCGCAAACCCAATAATCAGGCACGGCACCAATGCCTCGCCGAGCGTGAGTATGCGCAGGCCGGGGCGGAACGTGAAGCCCACGGCGAGCGCGTCGATGCTCGTGGCCACCGAGAGCGTGAGCAGCACGCCGATGCTGGAAGGATTGAACTGCTTCATGCCCTCCTTCTCGTGGCGCGCCTCCCATATCATTTTGCCACCGAGAAAGGCGAGCAAACCGAACGCCACCCAATGGTCGTAGGCCTCTATATTGCCCACGAGCACCGTGGCGGCCAGCCAGCCGATGAGCGGCATGATTCCCTGAAACAGCCCGAAGAGCAAAGCCATGAGCCACGCCTGCCAGCCCATGCGGCGTTCGATGATACCGCACGTGATGCTCACAGAGAAGCAGTCCATTGCCAGCGCAACGGCGATAAGCCATATTTCCAAAGATAAAAGCATAGGCAGTAGGGGCATTGTTCAAAAACGCCCGCGTAAATAGAGTTACAAGTCAAACACAAGGTTAAATGTGCCGCTGATGGCGTGGTTGCCCTGCTTGCCATAGCCCGGCACGTACCATGCAGAGCCCACGTCAGCCTTTTTCTCATGAAGGCGCTGGCGGTAGCGCAGCGTCCAGCCTATGTGGAAGAAACGGCAGATACGCGCTTCCAGCCCGCCCGCCAGTTCCAGCCAGTGCTGCCCGCCTTTCAGACCGTGGAAACTAAACGGCATGGCATCGCCGTAAACGGGATCGGTGAGGGCAGGGCCGTCGAGGTCGTACTTGAAAGACGTGAAGGCGTAGCGCAGTCCAAAGAAGATGCGGTTGCCCGACTTCTTGTCGTTCGCCACGTTATAGTCGCAGCCGATGCGGAAGTAGGGCGCGTTAGATTTATAATGTATTTGCGTTGTCTCGTCCGTGTGGTCGCTCACGCCCCAGCCCACTTCGGCAATCGGGAAGAACCTGTTGCCGAGGTTTACGCGGAAAAATCCCTCGTACTGCCCGTAAGGCGCGAAGATGCCCATGGCTATGCCCACGACATCGCCGCCCACGGCAAAGCCTTTGAGCAGTTTTCCCTCGTCGGCCTTTGCGGCAGCGGCGGCAGCCGCCTCTTTCGACTCGTACTGAATGCCGCGCACGCGCTGCTGCGGCGGCACCGTGTCGGCGGTCGCTTTGTCGCGCTGCGCCTTTGCCGGCAGGCAGAGGCTAATGAGCAGTAGAGCGAAGGAATATTTTAAGATTTTCAATATCATCGTAATCAACCGTTGTGCGCACAACCGACACGCTGTCGATTGTCAGCGGCAGTTCTGCCAAGGGGTGCGACGTCCAGCGCACGCTTTCTATATTATGGAACACGGAGGCGGGGCAGTCCACTGCCTCGAAATGCACGCTGCTGCTGTGGGTAATGAAAACGGTGTCTTCCGCCGCTTGCCCCGCCGCGCTCTTCAATTGGAAGAGCAGCGTGTCTTGCCCCGTGCGGCTGCGCAGCGGCAAGAGGAGCGTGCCCGTGCCGATGGCGCGGTTCACGAGCACCGTGTCGCGGCCGGCGGGGCGTATGGTGAGCGTGTCGCTGAGGGAAAGGGCTTCGCCCGTCTCGGACGTGTAAAGCCCGCACTGCATCACCACCACGTTGTCGAGCGGGCAGTCCATGCCGTCGCAACTTGCAGGCAGCAAGGCGGCAAGCACGGCGACTGCACCAACCGCTGCCGCCATACATATATTATATATAAGGGTCTGGCCCTTGCGCATCATACTTCCTTCTCAATTTTATAATCATTGCGCCCCTCTGCGTTGCGGCTGATGAGTTCGCCGAGGAAGCCCGCCACGAACAACTGCGTGCCGAGTATCATCGTGGTAAGCGCGATGTAGAAATAAGGCGACGAGGTGACGAGCGGCGCGGGCGTGCCGTTGCTCAATGCCACCAATTTAATCGCGCCCACTACGACCACTGCCACGAAACCGAGGAAGAACATAATCGAGCCGAGGAAACCGAACACGTGCATCGGCTTCAGCCCGAAACTGTCCATGAACCACAGCGACAGCAAGTCCAAATAGCCGTTCACGAAGCGGTTCAGGCCGCCGAACTTCGTCTTGCCGAACTTGCGCGCCTGGTGGTGCACCACCTTCTCGCCGATTTTGGCGAAACCGGCATTCTTGGCCAGGTAAGGGATATAGCGGTGCATCTCGCCGTACACCTCGATATTCTTCACCACATCTATGCGATAGGCTTTCAGGCCGCAGTTGAAGTCGTGGAGATTCTTGATGCCGCTCACGCGCCGCGCCGTAGCGTTGAAGAGTTTTGTGGGAATGGTTTTCGAGAGGGGGTCGTAGCGTTTCTGCTTATAGCCCGACACGAGGTCGTAGCCCTCCTCCGTAATCATGCGGTACAGTTCGGGAATCTCGTCGGGCGAGTCCTGCAAGTCGGCGTCCATCGTAATCACCACGCTGCCTTGCGCCGCGCGGAAACCGCAGAACAGGGCGGGCGACTTGCCATAGTTGCGGCGAAACTTGATGCCATGCACGCAGGCGTCCTTCTTTGCCAGCCCCTCGATGACCTGCCAAGAAGCATCGGTGCTGCCGTCGTTCACAAAAATGATTTCGTAGGTAAAGCCGTGCGCCTGCATCACGCGCACAATCCAATCGTAAAGTTCCGGCAGACTCTCGGCCTCGTTGTAGAGAGGCACGACCACCGAAATGTTGTATTTTGCTTCCATATTTTTAGATGAATTTTGCAAGATTATCGTTTTCCCTTCCTTCTGCACACCGCCCCTGCAAAGAGCGCGATGAGAGGCGTGGCAAACATGGCCATGTAGAGCGAGGCGGCGGCATAGCCCGCAGGGCCTACGGAGCGTAGGGCATCGGGCAAGCCTTCCAGTCCGCCTTCTCCGCTGGCGGCGTTCAACTGTTCCAGCAGGCCGCTTTCTTGCAGCGCCTGCTGCAACTCGGGCCGGGAGAGCGCGGCGGCGTAATCGCTGAAAATCGCCCCATTGTCGAAGTAGCGCAGATAAACGAAAATGCCCACTGCCACCCAAATGGAGGCGTAGAAACCCATGAAGAGCGTGTGCGTAAAGCCACGCCCGAAGGTAAATGCGCCATCCGCCCCCGCCACGCTGCGGCGGAAGCGCCCCGTCAGCACCACGCCCAGTACCGGACCTGCCAGCGTCATGAGAATCAGCAGGTTGGAGCAAAGCACGGAACTGAAAGAATAGCGGAAGGCCACGAGTGAGAACCAGCCCCAAAGCCCAAGCCACAAGCCGTTTTGCATGGCGTAGGCATTGGTCTGCTGAAACGTATTGTTGTAATCGGAAGAAGCCATACTAAGAATATATAATTTGCAAAGGTACGCAGTTTTTGCGAAAATTGCTTTGCAAAGCGCGTTTTTCTGCTAAGCAAAGCAAACATGCGCCCCTATGCGCGGCGGTGCATAAGGGTTGCCGCCGCCGCCCGCGCTGAAATCGCGCCGAGCTTTACCTTTGACAGCCCGCGGCACAAATGGGCTCGTTTTGTCGAAACGGTGCGAAAAGTATATCTTTGCATCAACGAAAAGAGGAAGAGCACAGGCTTTTCCTCTTTTCGCATTTTTAGGGCTGACTATCTTATATGAGCGTAAAAATTATCCTATATGAGCGTAAAAATTATAAGCAAGAGCGTGAAAATTTGCTCGGGGATAATTTTTGCGATGTGCTTTAAAGTGAAAATTTTCTTGTTTTTCGTCGAATTTTTCTCGGAGCAAATTTCCATTGTCTTAATTATCTATAAATCTCCACGCCGCGGCACCTTAACGATTGCAAACGCAGCATAAACTATCCGCGCAGAGCGCAAAAAGGCTTTAACATGTTTTGCTGTTTAAAGATAGTGGGCTCCGCCTGGCAACAAAAGTGAACTTAATCGCCCTCGCTTGTACAAAATTTAAAGTCCTTTTTTCTAAAAAAATAAGCAGAAATTTCCAAAATTAATAAACATTAACGGAATTTCTGGGAGGGGTAATGGTATTATCTCTATATTTGCAACACAGTTTTTGATGACTGTTTTAGAATTAAAACAATGTTTTATTAAAAAATCATTCATCTATGAAAAAGATTTTTTCTATCGCCTGCCTGCTGCTGCTTGGCGCAGGCATGACCGCCTCGGCGCAAATCACTGAAGGCAATCCCACCGGCAACCAAATCACTACCGGCAACCGTCCGCAGGCCGGTACGTGGGGTATCTATCTCGGTGCTACATCCAACA
>SFPF01000062.1 GCA_004552155.1 Bacteroidales bacterium | reverse complement strand
TTGGATTATGCCGAGCCGCAGCCAAAGGTGCATTTATATGAAGACATTAGCAGGAAAACGCTTCCTAAGCAGCAAAACGCGTGTTATTGGCACGCGTTTTGCTGCTTTTTTTATAGGAAACTTATAAACCACAAAAATATAAACGTTATGCAAAAAGGTAACATTGGTATCACTACCGAGAACATTTTTCCGGTTATCAAGAAATTTCTTTACAGCGACCATGAAATCTTTCTACGCGAGCTGGTGAGCAACGCCGTCGACGCTACGCGCAAGCTCCAGACGCTGGCCATGAAGGGCGAGTTCAAGGGCGAAATGGGCGACCAAACGGTGTGCATCAGCCTCGACAAGGAAGCCGGCACGCTCACGATTAGCGACCGTGGCATTGGCATGACCGCCGAAGAAATCGATAAGTACATCAACCAAATCGCCTTCTCCGGCGCAAACGAGTTCTTGGAGAAGTATAAGGACGACGCCGCAGCCATTATCGGCCATTTCGGTCTCGGTTTCTATTCTGCCTTCATGGTGGCCAGCCGCGTGGATATCCTTTCGCGCAGCTACCGCGACGAGGCACAGGGCGTCAAGTGGACGTGCGACGGTTCGCCGGCCTATGAAATCTCCGACTATCCCGAGAAGACGGACCGCGGCACAGACATCGTGCTGCACATTGCCGACGACTGCAAGGAATTTCTCGAAAAGGGCAAAATCGAGAGCCTGCTCTCCAAATACTGCAAGTTCCTGCCCGTGGCCATCGCCTTCGGCAAAAAGACGGAGTGGAAGGACGGCAAGCAGGTGGACACCGAGGAGGACAATATTATAAACGACACCACGCCGCTCTGGACGAAAACGCCCTCTACCCTCACCGACGAGGACTACAAGAAGTTCTACGCGCAGCTCTATCCCATGACCGACGAGCCGCTCTTCTGGATTCACCTCAATGTGGACTACCCGTTCCACCTCACGGGCGTGCTGTATTTCCCCAAAATCAAGAACAACATCGAAATCCACCGCAACAAAATCCAGCTCTACTGCAATCAGGTGTTCGTGACGGACGAGGTGGAAAACATTGTGCCCGATTTCCTCACGCTCCTGCACGGCGTGATCGACTCGCCCGACATTCCCCTCAACGTGAGCCGCAGCTATCTGCAAAGCGACGCCAACGTGAAGAAGATTTCGGGCTATATCACCAAGAAGGTGAGCGACCGCCTGAAAAGCATTTTCAAGAACGACCGCAAGCAGTACGAAGAGAAGTGGGACGACCTCAAACTCTTTATCCACTACGGCATGCTCTCCGAGCAGGACTTCTTCGATAAGGCCAAGGAGTACGCGCTCTTCAAGGACACGGAGGGAAAATATTTCACCTACGACGAATATAAGGAACTCATCAAAGGCAACCAGACCGACAAGGACGGTAACCTCATCTACCTCTACGCGCAGAATGCCGAGGAGCAATATACTTACATCGAGGCTGCCAAGGCCAAAGGCTACAGCGTGCTGATGCTCGACGGCCAGCTCGATGCCGCGCTCGTGGGCTTGCTGGAACAGAAGTTTGAGAAAGCACGCTTCAGCCGCGTAGACGGCGACGTGGTGGACAGGCTCATACAGAAGGACGACCAAAAGTCCGAGCCTCTGCCCGAGGGCGAGGCGCAGCGCCTCTCCACACTCTTTACGGGCCGCCTGCCCAAGATGGATAAGACGGAGTTCCACGTTGAAGCCGCACAGCTCGGTGCAGAAGCCGCGCCCGTGGTGATTACGCAGAGCGAATACATGCGCCGCATGAAGGAGATGAGCCGCCTGCAAGCCGGCATGAGCTTCTATGGCGAAATGCCCGACATGTACTCTCTCGTGCTCAACGCCGACCACGCGCTTGTGAAGAATATCCTCGACGGCTGCCACGCCGCTACCGACGAGCAGCTGAAACCGATTGAGAGCGACCTCGCCGGACTCAAGGCGCGCCGCGCCGCCCTCGAGCAGGTGCAGGCCAAGAAGAAGGCCGACGAACTGACGGAAGAGGAAAAGGCCGACGCGCAGAAGTGCAACGACGACATCAAGAAGCAGGAGGAGCAGCGCGACAGCATTCTCGGCGCGTACGCCGAGGGCAACCCGCTCATTTCGCAGCTCATCGACCTCGCGCTCTTGCAGAACGGCCTGCTGCGCGGCGAAGCCCTCAGCCGCTTCGTCAGCCGCAGCATTGAACTGATGAAATAATTGTGACGCAAATAATTCGCTAAAATATCCCCGGGAAGTTTTCCTTCCTCGGGGATATTTTTTATTTGCTCCCGGCTGTTTTTTACTATCTGCGCAGAAAAAGTTTGTTACAAAGTTTGTAACGCTTGTTACAAACTTTCTAACACATGTTACAAAGTTTGTAATACATGTTACAAACTTTGTAACAAACTTTTTCTTATAGGACAGGAAAAAATATCAAGGAGAAAATGATAAATGGAGGCGTGAAAGGAAGAAACAGCCTCGGGGAAGTTGCCATTTGAAAGCGCGGCGGCGGTGGGAGCGGCTGGGAAGGGAGCGGAGAACAGGCAAAAAGTATCTCTATTTGCACCCAGATAGTGCTCAAATGCCGCATTTTTAGGCACTTTCGGCAAGAAATTATTGCCTATTTCTCGTGATAATCGTAATTTTGCCGGAGGATAATTATCTCACATTCTATTATATCTTTAAATCATTTCATTAAAACCATGAAAAAGTTCGTTTTCAACAGACTTTTCCTCGCCATGGCAGAGTATTCAAGCAAGCTTGAACTCTGCTCATTTGGCTTAACGAAAAAGTTCTTTCTCTTTTTATGCGCACTTTGCGGCGCACTGGGAGGAGCGGCGCAGATCGAAACGCTTTCAGGCATAGGGTCTGATGCTATCACTGCTCCTTTGAGTGGATGCCAGTATGTAATCAAGACCCAAGGACAGGGCGATCAAACGGCTTATTTATGCGCCAGCGCAACAGGGGCGGCTTCGGCCGAAACAGCTTACACCACCGGCTCAGGCGGCATGAGGTTCGTGTGGCTCTTCACGCAAGACGGCGAAACGTGGAAAATCACCAACGCCAAAACAAACAAGCAATTGACGTTTGAAAGCACAGACAACAACGGTACTGTAACGCTCACCGATGCAGGCACAAGTATTACGCTCGACATATCGGGCACGGCTGTGGGCTTAAAAAACTCATCTGACCAGTATATCGATGCAGGTGCTTCCGGCACAAGCCTCTGCACATGGAGCGGCGGTGTTTCTGGTTCCCGCACAATGTATATTTACGAGGCCAATATCGACGTAAGAGCCCCTGCGGCGATTACCTATAACTACAAATACAACGGTACTCAAATCGGCTCGGAAACGTTCGACCTCGCCGTCGGTGACAGCTATCCTCAAACAAAGCCTGCCGGCAGCCTGCTCTCTTCCTACGTAACCCCCTCACTGCTCGATTTTGAGTTTCCTACGGGTACGATTTCGGCAACCGAAACCGTTGACGTTAATGTCACTTTGTCTTCTTCTTTCCCCATTGAGCCCGGGTCTGTTTATAGAGGAAAGTTTGTGGCAGGCACAAAGTGGTACACTCTGAAACTCAGCGGGAAATATGCAGCATACAACAGCACGGGCGATTATTTCGACGACACGGCAGATGCTTCTGACAACTCTGCCCCATATCTTTTCGCCTTTACGGGCGACCCTGTTCTTGAAGGCCTGAAAATATATAATAAGGCTGTCGGTGCAGGAAAGGTGGTTTATGACAATAACCCCGTCGACTCCAACAACGACCCCATTCCCACAGAGGCCTCGCCCACGGGCACATGGTCTATCGGTACTCATTCCGACGGCAAGTTCTGGCTGCGCCAAGGCAACACGGGCACCTGGTACTTGAACAGCCGCAACAGCAAACTCGGATTTTGGAACAGTTCCTGGTCTATCGACAACAGCGGTTCAAAAGTAGAATTTGCCTTTGTAGAGGCCACACCCGAAGATGTAATACTCGCCACTAAGGTTTACACGGTTAAGCCTAAGGACGCTACCCGCGGCGCACTCTACGCTCCCACCGGCGTGGACTTCCTCGACGCTTGCGGCGGCACAAAAGATAATGCCGTGCATAAGGACATCGCAATCGACCCCAGCAACACTGCCCAGCAGTTTGCCTTCGTCACTCTCAACAACGGCAATACTTATTTGTACAGTGTGGGACTGCGGAAATTTATCACAGAATCGACTTCCTATAAAGCTGCACCTGTGCATAAGCCTGCCGATTACGTGACAGTCGAAGAATCAGATACTGAGGGATATTTCTATATCAAATTCAATGGTTCGCAAATGCTCAACATCTCGACGGGCTATAAACAAAACGACGTGAGCACGGGCAATGCCGTGACGGGTTGGAACAACGTCGACGACGGCAACCGGCTGCAGATTGTGGAAGCCGGCGATTTCGCAGATGCCGACGCAGTCAAGGATTTTGCAGAGGCGACTATGGCACTGAAAGCAAAGCTCAACGCTCTTAACGATGGTTTAGAGTATGTGGGCGAAGGGGTGAACCAATACACGGCAAGCATTGCTAACTACGTGACATCTGTGAACGATCTCGGCACTTACTACGAGAACATTACCAACGAAACGACCACCGCCGAGATCAACGCAAAACTGGCAGAAGCCACAACGCTCGCCGGCGCAACATTTACCATCAACCAGCCTGCACTCGGCAAATTCTATCGCTTCAAGAACGGCTCGAAGTATCTGTGCTCCACGCTGAACACAACCACGGGCACCGACCAAAGAATGACGATGTCGACCGAAGGCACTGACGCCACTACGATTTTCTACCTTGACAATGAGAGCAAGCTCGTGGCTTACTCTAATGGTCTCTTTACCCAAAACTTCAGCGGCGCAGGAAATTACGGTTTCCAAGCTGTGGGCGGCACGGGCAATGCTGTGGCATTTACCGACGGTCAGGGCGCTCCCGCTCCGCGCTATCACATCAGTTGCGGTTCGCGCTACATCTTTGGTGAAAATAGTGCAGGCAAACTTGATGCCGGCGGTTCTACACCCGCAGCAGGTGTAACCGGCTACGACTGGGAAATCGAGGAAGTGACCTCCCTGCCTGTAAACGTTAGCACCGCCGTGAACTACGGCACGCTCTTCACGCCCGTTGCTCTTACCGTTCCCGCCGAAGGCGTGGAAGCATTCACGGGCACCATCAAAGGCGAATATCTCCACCTCAACCCCGTGAGCGGCACGATTCCCGCAGGCACGGCAGTGGTGCTGAAATATACCGATGCCGTGAAAACGGCCGGCAGCCTTAGCTTCGCCACCGCCGCTGACGTGGCAAGCATCTCGGGCAACGTGCTCGCAGGACAGGCCAACACCATTGCTGCCTCCGGCATAACCAACCCCTACACGCTGCAAAACCCCGCAACGGGCATCGGTTTCTATCCTTACAACGGCACGAACCTCAACGGCTTCAAGGCTTACATGACTACGGGCACGACCCCCGTGCGCGGCTTCCTCTTTGAAGAAGACGGCACTACGACTTCTATCGACACGCTCGAAACCGTCACGCCGAACGCACAGACTATTTACGACCTCAGTGGCCGCCGCGTGAGCAAGGCGCAGAAAGGCCTGTACATCGTAAACGGCAAAAAGGTGTACATTAAATAATCCTCGTGTCTCATCAAAATTAATAACAGGAGTAACTATGAATAAGAAGCAATATATTTCGCCC
>SFPF01000061.1 GCA_004552155.1 Bacteroidales bacterium | reverse complement strand
GCGGCGCAACGCTCTACCGCAATCAGGACTTTGCGTTTGAGAAAATCCTCTTGCGTCCCGACACCGCCGACCGCCGCCTGCGCCTCGACATCACACTGCGCGAAACGCCGCGCGGCTATGCCCTCGACCTGCGCGACGAGACGGGCGTTGCCGTGTCGCAAGAATTTGAGGCCGACCACGCACCGGCACAAACGCCACAGCAGGCTGCCCAGGAGCGCACGCTTTCCAAACTCGGCAACACGCCGTTCAGCGTGGGAGAGATAAATATCAAACTCAACGGCGAGCGGTTTATTCCCGCCTCGCTGCTCACGGAATGGCGGCGCACGGCAGTAGAGGCCTTGCTCGCTGCCCGCCGCGCATCGTACACCCGCGACCGAGCCGCCGCGCCCAACCCTTCCGCCCTGCGTGCGCTGATGCCCGAAAGCGTTGATTTTAAGGGAAACGTGGCCAATGCCGAGGCCCGAGCCTTTTTGCAGGAGCACGGCGCGACAGACGTGGCCCCGGCTTTCGAACTCTTGCAGCCTGCCGCTGCCGTGCCGCTCATGACCTGCCGCCACTGCCTGCGCTTTGCCTTCGGCCAATGTCCCAAGCAGGCGGACAAAGCAGCCGCGCCGCGCTGGAAAGAACCCGTGAGCCTCCGCCTGCCCGACGGCCGCACCTTCCCCCTGCGTTTCGACTGCCATCGCTGCGAAATGCAAGTGCTCAAACCTTAGCGTCCCAAAGTAGGGGCGTTCTGCAAAGATAGTGCAAGGTGAGCGCAATAGAGCTTGCTCTAATTGCCGAGCCGCAGCCTATCTTATTAAAAACGCCCGCCGTGTGCTCCGCCCCATTATCTCCCGTGACAGCAAACGCTATCACGGGAGATTTTTTTTGTTTCCCCTTGCAATTTTTCCCTGTCTGCTATGACATTTTTCATTTTCTCGGAGATATTTTTTATTACAAACTTGCTAACATGTGTTACAAACTTTGTAACATGTATTACAAACTTTCTAACATGTGTTACAAAGTTTGTAACAAAAAATATCTTAGCAGATAGGAAAAAACTTCTTGGGGAAAGGAAGATTTTTCAAGGAGAAAGGAAAATATCTTCCGCAGATATTTGCGCGTGCGTCGGCATAAATGCTGGCCATCGCGGCAAGCATTTTGGCAGTGCCCTTATTTGAAATACAGAATAAGGGCATCGCGTTTGCGATGCCCTTATAAAAAATGAGAGGTCGGATGATGAAAAGTTTACTGCCGCGTGAGCACGTACTCTGGTTCCTGATCTTGCACGCCCGTTTGCGGATTAATCCAATAGAGATAAAGCTGGTTGCCGGCAACTTTGTAGATATAGGTATCTTCCTCATCATAAACTCCTTGTTCGTCATAATATACTAAAGTGAGTTTATTGCCCTCGGTGTACCATGTGAAAGGCTCCTTTTCGTCTCCGTCATAAATATCCCAACCGGTATAGTCGGCATTGAAGCAGTAAATAATGTATTCATTATAATAGTAATTGCCATATTTATCACCATTCTTGCCTTTCCACGTGCCGACAAGTCCTGTTTGCTGTGCAGCCGGATTCTGTTGCCCGCCGTTACCTTTGTCGTCTTCATCGTCACCGCAGGCCACGAATGCAAAGGAAAAGCAAGCCAATACCATAAGAATAATGGTAAAACTCTTTCTAAAAAAATTTTTCATAGGTAATTGTATTTAAATGGTTTATAAAACATACTTTACTGCCGCGTCAGGACGTTTTCAAGTTCTTGTTCGCCTGTTTGGCTATCGAGTTCGTAGAGATAAAGCTGATTCCCGGCTATTTTGTAAATGTACTCATCTACATCATAATCCGCATAATCTTCTTCGGGATAAATAAAGACAAGTTTGTTACCTTCGGTATACCATGTAAACTCTTCCTTTTCGCCACCCCAATTATCCCAGCCGGTATAGTTGGCATTGAAGCAGATAGTAATTGTATAAGGATAGTCATCGTCAGGCCCTTTCCACGTGCCAACAAGTCCCGTCTGGTCTTGCTGTGCAGGAGGATTTTGCTGTCCGCTGTTACCGTTTTCGTCGTCATCATCACCGCAGGCAACGAATGCAAAGGAGGCGCATGCCAATGCCATGAAAAGCATGGCAAAGCTCTTTCTAAAATAATTTTTCATAAGCTCTATGTTTAAAAAGTTGCAAATAATTTGATTTCTATCTTATGCAAATGTAATCGTTTTATTTAATAATCGCAAACTATCTGCTATAAAAACTCATATTTTATAACTTTTTCCTAAAAAATGAGTAATAGCGGGTGAAATTTAATTCTAATCAACCAACAATATATATATTATTGTGTGTTGCACATCGCATCACGCCTCGCAAAACGCCCTTTCCTTACGTTAGAACGCCTTATTATCTTGCTTATAACGCGGATTTTGAGTAACTTTGCGCCTTGAAAATTAAAAATCAAGGAAAAAGTAAATGATTACACTTTCAAATTTGGCCATTCAGTTTGGCAAGCGCATCCTCTATCAGGATGTGAATATGAAGTTCACCAACGGCAATATCTACGGCATTATCGGCGCAAACGGCGCAGGCAAGTCCACGCTGCTCCGCGCCATTTCCGGCGAGCTCGACCCAACGAAAGGCTCTGTGGAAATGGGCCCCGGCGAACGCCTGTCGGTGTTGAGCCAGGACCACTTTAAGTACGACCAGTTTACCGTGCTCGACACGGTGCTCATGGGGCACACGGTGATGTGGGACGTGATGCAACGCCGCAACGAACTTTATTCAAAGGCCGACTTCTCCGATGAGGATGGTATTCTCGTGGCTGAACTGGAAGACAAGTTTGCACAAATGGGCGGCTACACCGCCGAAAACGATGCCGCCACGCTGCTAAGCGGTCTCGGCATCAAGGAAGCCCTGCACGGAAAACTCATGGGCGACCTCTCGGGTAAGGAAAAGGTGCGCGTGATGCTGGCGCAGGCACTCTTTGGCGAACCGGACAACCTGCTGCTCGACGAACCGACCAACGACCTCGACCTCGAAACTGTGGAATGGCTGGAAGACTATCTCGGCAACTTTGAGCACACGGTGCTCGTGGTAAGCCACGACCGCCACTTCCTCGACCAAGTGTGCACGCACACCGTGGACATCGACTTCGGAAAGGTGACGCTCTTCTCGGGCAACTATTCTTTCTGGTATGAGTCCTCGCAGCTTGCCCTGCGCCAGGCGCAAAACCAGCGTCAGAAGGCCGAAGAAAAGAAGAAGGAGTTGGAAGAATTTATCCGCCGCTTCTCTGCCAATGTGGCAAAGAGCCGCCAGACCACGAGCCGCAAGAAGATGCTCGAAAAGCTCAACGTGGAGGAAATCAAACCCTCCACGCGCAAATATCCGGGCATCATTTTCCAAATGGACCGCGACCCGGGCAACCAAATCCTCGAGGTAGAAGGCCTGAAAGCCGTAACGGACGACGGCACGGTGCTCTTCGACAACCTCAACTTCAACATCGAGAAAAACGAGAAGGTGGTGTTCATCAGCCACGACCCCCGCGCCATGACCGCCCTCTTCGAAATCATCAACGGACACCAGCAGCCCGCCGCCGGCACATACAAGTGGGGCGTGACGATTACGACGGCTTACCTGCCGCTCGACAATACGGAGTTCTTCCAAAACGACCTCAACATGATTGACTGGCTCAGCCAGTACGGCGAAGGCAACGAGGTGTACTTCAAAGCATTCCTCGGCCGCATGCTCTTTAAGGAAGAAGAGCAGCTCAAGAAGGTGAACGTGCTATCGGGCGGCGAAAAGATGCGCTGCATGATTGCACGCATGCAGCTGCGCAATGCCAACTGCCTTATCCTCGATACGCCGACCAACCACCTCGACATGGAGAGCATTCAGGCGTTCAACAACAACCTCAAACTCTTCAAGGGCAACATTCTCTTTGCCAGCCACGACCATGAGTTTATCAACACGGTGGCTAACCGCGTGATCGAACTGACGCCCCACGGCAGCATCGACAAACTCATGAACTACGAAGACTATATCCACGACGAGCGTATCCACGAACTGCGCGAGCAGATGTACGCTGGTACGGCTCGCCAATAAGCACTTGCCTATAAGCAAAAGCCACTTTGGTATGGCTTTTGCTTATTATTTGTTGGTTGAAATTGTCCAAAGGGTTTTATACAAAAACTATAAAAACCGCTTGCTTCGTTTGAAGCCCAAGGGCACGCCGCCGGTCTTAACGCCGAGCCTGTGAGCCTCGCGGCTCACGCTCACCCTTAATCCCTTCGGCTGCGGTCGGTGCCCGCCCGCTTCAAACATCGTAAGCAAAAAACAGAAAAAAGTAAAGCACTTCTCTTTACTATTTACAGCAAAAAGTAAACGTCCACTTTTTTTTGTTTTTTGCTTGTCCTTTGTGGGCGGGCGGGAGCCGACCGCAGCCTTAGCGGAAAAAGCGCGAGCGAAAGCCGTAGGCTTTCAGACTCGAGGTTTATCCGCTAAGGCGAGCCGCAGGCCCACACAGGACAAGCGGTTTTGAATGTTTTTGTATGAATAATCCAACAAGTATATTTCTAATAAACTCAAACGCTATGACTGAAGACAAGAATAAAGAACAAGAACAGAAAGAGAATGTTCAGGGACAGGCTCCTGAAACAGAGATTGAAAACGCACAGGCCGAAGGCGAAACAGCCGACACGGCAGAGGCAGAGGCCGAAGAGAAAGACCCGCTGGCAGAAGCACAGGAACAGGTGGCTGCGCTCAACGACAAATATCTGCGCCTCGCCGCCGAGTTCGACAACTTCCGCAAACGCACCATCAAGGAAAAGGCAGACCTTATCCTCACCGGCGGCGAGAAGGTGCTGAGTGCCCTGCTGCCCGTGCTCGACGACCTCGAACGCGCCCGCGACAACATGCAGAAGGCCACCGACGTGGAGAGCCTGCGCGAAGGCGTAGAGATGATTATCGGCAAACTCGACAAGACCCTCGCCGCGCAAGGTCTGAAACGCATGGAACCCATCGGCACGCTCTTCGACACGGATTTCCACGAGGCCATCGCTATGGTGCCCGTAACCGAGGACGAGCAGAAAGGCCACGTCATCGACTGCGTGCAGACGGGCTACCTCTTGGGCGAGAAAGTGGTGCGCCACGCCAAGGTGGTCGTAGGACAATAATAATATAACGATTTTACTAAACAAGGAAATTTTCGTGCAAGCGAGAGCAGAGCCGAACTTGTTCGGGCTATGCCGAGTGCAGCCGAAAATCTCAAAGTAAACAAGAAAACAAGACAGGATTTCTTGCTAATTTATATTTTAGATGAGAAACTTGTCTCGTCTACTCGTTTACTTGTAAACTCGTCTACTAATAAACGAACGTATCAGAAATGGCAGAAGAAACCGACTATTATAAGATACTCGGCGTGGAGCGTACGGCCACGGCCGACGAGATTAAGCGTGCCTACAAGAAGGTGGCCATCAAATACCACCCCGACCGCAATCCCGGCGACAAGGAGGCAGAAGAGAAGTTCAAGCAGGCGGCACAGGCCTACGACGTGCTGCGCGACCCCGACAAGCGGCGGTTTCGGCGGTTTCGGCCCCGGCGGCATGGACCTCAACGACATCTTCCGCAACTTCGGCGATATCTTCGGCGGTGCTTTCGGCGGCTTCGGAGGTTTCGGCGGCGGACGCGGCCAGCGGCAATACCGGGGCAGCGACATGCGCATGAAAGTGCGCCTCACGCTCGAAGAAATCAGCACGGGCGTTACCAAAAAATTCAAGGTGCGCAAAGACATCACCTGCACCGAGTGCCACGGCACGGGCTGCGCCTCGGGACATTCGCCCGAAACCTGCCCCACCTGCCACGGACAAGGTTACGTGATACAGAGCCGCCGCAGTTTCCTCGGCATGATGCAGACGCAAGAGGTGTGCCCCAACTGCCACGGCGAGGGCACCGTCATCAAGCACACTTGCAGCCATTGCCACGGCGAGGGCGTGACATCGGGCGAAGAAATCGTTGAGATAAAAATCCCCGCTGGCGTGGCAGAAGGCATGGTGGTGAACGTGCCGGGCAAGGGCAACGCCGCAAAGCACGGCGGCGTGCCGGGCGACATACAGGTGCTCATCGAGGAGGAGCCGCATAAGGACTTTATCCGCGACGACACCGACCTGATTTACAACCTGCTGCTCACCGTTTCGCAGGCCGCCCTCGGCGACACCATCGACATTCCCACCCTCACGGGCAAGGCACGCATCAAAATCGAGCCAGGAACGCAGCCGGGCACCGCGCTCCGCCTGCGCGGCAAGGGCCTGCCCGCCGTGCAGGGTTACGGCGTGGGCACGGGCGACATCGTGGTAAACATCAGCGTCTACATTCCCGAGCACCTCACGAAAGAGGAACGCAAGGCTTTCGAGGCGCTGCGCGAGAACGACCACATGCAGCCCAACGACAGCATCAAGGACAAAATATTCCGCGCCTTCCGAAATTATTTTGATAAATAAAGAAATTAGACGGGCAAACGTGTTTGCCCGTCTAATTGTATAAGTGCGGCAGCAAGTAGGGGCGTTTTGCAAAACGCCCGCCTATTGCGTCGAAAGGGAATGGTTGGGGCGGGCTGTAAGCCCAATGGTTGCCCCTAGCCCGGGGCAACGCCCCGGGAAATGCAAACCGCGATTAATACATTCGGCATTTTTGTGTCGCGGCACAAAAATGCTACGCGCCAAAAGCGCGTAACCCGCAATGCCACGGGGCGCTGCCCCTCATAAAGTAGGTTGCTCTTACAGAGCGCGACACTTTAATCAATGCACCCGCCATCCCCCAGGGCGTTGCCCTGGGCTGTGGGCAACCATTGGGCTTACAGCCCGCCTCAACCATTATCCCGTTCGGATAAAACCGTCAAACTACACAGCGAGCGTTTGGCAAAACGCCTCTACTCGTAAGATACATATGACCTACCAAGAAACGCTACAATATCTTTATGTGAAAACGCCGATGTTCCAGCAAGTCGGCGCAAAGGCATACAAGCCCGGGCTGCAAGTCACCGAAACACTCGACGCGCACTTTGGGCACCCGCACCGCAACTACGCCACGATACACGTGGCAGGCACGAACGGCAAAGGCAGCACGGCGCACCTCATCGCTGCCACGCTGCAAAGCGCGGGACTGCGCGTGGGACTTTACACCTCGCCCCACCTCGTGGACTTCCGTGAGCGTATCCGCGTGAACGGCGAGCCGGTGAGCGAGGAATATGTGGTGGACTTCGTGGAAAGGGAGCGCGGTTTCTTCGAACCGCTTCGCCCTTCGTTTTTTGAAATCACCACAGCCATGGCATTGCGCTACTTCTCCGATGCCGAGGTTGACGTGGCGGTGATTGAAGTGGGGCTTGGCGGACGGCTCGACTGCACCAACATCATCAGCCCCGTGCTTTCCGTCATCACCAACATCAGCCTCGAACACACCGCGCTGCTCGGCAGCACCCTCGCAGAGATTGCCACCGAAAAGGGCGGCATCATCAAGCCCGCCACGCCCGTAGTCATCGGCGAGCGCACACCGGAAACCGCTGCCGTGTTCAGCCGCATTGCCGAGGAAAAGGGAGCACCGCTCTTCTGGGCGGATGAGGACGACGAAATCATTGATTTCGACAATACAAACTTGCCTACCGATGGCTGCATCTGGGCAGAACAAGAAACTTATGCCACGCGCCACTTCGGGCAAATCAGTTGCCCGCTCACGGGACGCTGCCAGAGGCTCAATGCCCGCACCGTGCTCTTTCCGCGACGTGGAACGCCTCACGGGCTTGCGCGGCCGCTGGCAAACCGTGGCGCACCGGCCGCTCACGATTTGCGATGTGGGGCACAACCCGGGCGGACTGACGCTGACGGCGGCACGCCTGAGCGACATACTTGCTGCGGGCAAGCGGCTGCATCTCGTGTTTGGCATGGCGGAAGATAAGGACATCAGCACCGTGCTCCGCCTCCTGCCCCACCCTGCCCCCAATCACCATATTTATTATTATTGGACGCAGGCTTCCGTGCGCCGCGCCCGACCGTCTGAAAGCCATTGCCGACGCAAGCGGACTGACGGGCGGCACCGCTTTCCCTGATGTGCCTGCCGCCTATGCCGCCGCCCGTGCTGCCGCCGCGCCCGACGACGTTGTTTTCGTGGGCGGCAGTTGTTTCATCGTCGCCGACTTCTTAGGGCATCTGCAATAAAACGTAAATTTTCTCCGAAAACATAAAAAGGGGAGCGTATTCTCACGAACGCGCTCCCCTCAAAACATTCTATTATAAGAAGATTTACTCTTGTTGTTGCTTTAGGCTTCTTTTTGGTTAGTCCAAGCACCGCCTTCTAAGTTGTTGCCAGAATCGGTAACCACATTGCTGCCGCCGTCAACAACATCAATGCTGCCGCAGAGCATGCCGCCTTCGATTTGGAGAAAGTGAACTTGAAGCTTTGGGGAAATATATTGCTTTTTCATTGTTGTATATGGGATTAGAGAGATTATTTAATGTAAACTTTCTTGCCGTTGCAAATGTAAAGGCCATGCTTCGGACTTGCCACGCGGCGACCGCTCAGGTCGTAGTAAGTTTTGGCAGCGTTGCTGTCGGACAGGGCGGCGGCATTGATGCCAGTCGTTTCGCCCTCTTCTTCGCCAAAGTCGAACAAGAAACCTTGAACGCCCGAACTTACCACTTCAAAATAGGCACGCCCCTTAGGCAGATATGTAGCCGTGTACTTATAGAAGCCGATATTGTCGAAACTGCCGTTGAGCACATAGGTATCAGCCAGTAGAGCATCTGCTTTGGGAGTTGTAGTCAGAGTTCCTTTAAAAGTATTGGTAACGCCAGAGGGCACAGAACCTGTCGTGATAGCCGGGGCAATGTGTTGCGTAGCGAGGTCGCTTTCGGCAACCATAACCACAGCCGTATTCTTAGGAATAACGGTGCTTTCGATATCCGTGAGCGTAATTTTGCTTCCGTTCAGCGTGCCGAGATAAGCCGTAGCACCCGTGGGCACGGTGGCGGCATAAGGCAAATAAATAGAAGCATAGTATTTGCCGTCGGGCGTAGCGGGCGAACGGAATACAAGTTTGTTGTAATATTCGACTTCTTCAACCATCACGGCACTGCTGCGATAAGCCGCATTCGTCGTTGTTTTATCGACAAAGGGATTAGAAGAAGCCACAGCACCGCCTGCTGTATTTTTCAAAATGAAATAAGGAGCATCGCCACTGCTACGCGTACCCTTCAAGCCAACACAGCCAAAAATATCCTCGTTTGTTGCCTGTACATTGCTTCCCGTAGTAAATTTAATGACCTCGAAAAGATTCTTTCCAGAGTCGTAAGCAGACGTATAGCCGTTATTGCTTTCATAAGCACCGTCGCCACTGCCGCCCCACCAAACAAGGTAGTTGCCGCGGCTGGGATTTACAAACATATACTTTGTACCTTCTTTATGACATACGAACGTAGCGGTTTCGGGCAAAGTAGTGCCAACTGCAGAAGTTATTTTGCTGCCATTCCAATATAGATAAGTACGAGTGCCGTTCATGTGCTTAAACGTAAACGTATAAGCATGACCCTCGATCGGCATGTTTACGTCGGTAGAAGCATAAAGGGCTGTAAAGTGAGAAGTTTCGAGCGTGCCGCTTTCGAATGCGCTTAAGAAGTTTGTATAAGCAGAAGTAGATGTCTTAGGATAACCAACTTTGCTTGCACAGTTAGTCTTGATTGTTTCAACAGACGCCGTCGTGCCCTCAAAATCATAAATCTTTTTCATCGCAGCGGCCAAGCCATCAAAACTCGTGGCGGCCTCCTTGATAACCATAACGCTACCGGCATCTACGTCGGCATTTGTAAAAATCTTGATACCCGAAGAACTGTAATGCCTCCAGTTGGTTACATTCACCTGCCAACCGCTGGCATTGGCATACTTAATAATATAGCCCGATGTGCCGCTTGTCGTTCCACTTGTTAAGGTGATTTTTGAGTCTGCGGTCGGCGTGTCGCTAAAAATCATGCCGCGAACGTTATCTCCTCCAACCGAAACAGCAGAAGAGATGTTCACAAACTTTTGTGCACCTACGCTAAAAAGATAATATTGACCAGAAGTGGTGTTCAGACCACGAAGAAAAGCAAACTGATTGTTTA
The DNA here is from genome assembly GCA_004552155.1 of Bacteroidales bacterium. GTDB lineage: Bacteria > Bacteroidota > Bacteroidia > Bacteroidales > Bacteroidaceae > Alloprevotella. Next base: position 22,307 of record SFPF01000061.1, on the reverse strand, counting down.
CTTGCGAGCCATCGGGCGTGTCGTTTGTCAGAGTAGCACCGTTTGATGTACTATAAAGTACCGTCTCTGATGCAGAAGGATTGTAAAACAAATAACCACGCCCGGCACTCTTAATCGTATATGCCTTGGCATTAGTCAATTGACTGGTCGCAGTAATCTGCGCTTCAGATTTCACCCCGCCCAGAAAGGCAAAGAGGAGCGTAAGCAAAAAGAAGTACCTTTTGTTCATAGTGTTTATGTATTTGTTGAAATAAATAATATTCCTCTCAATGACAGAGAAAGCAATAAAATAAATGCTTTCGGCTGCAAAGATAGTGCAAGGCGAGCGCAATAAAGTTTACTTTAATTGCCGAGCCGCAGCCTATCTTCTGCAAATTTCCTTAAAATTTGGGTAACTATCACGTAAAAGAATTAGGGAAATCTCGATTATTAAATATTTTTATGAATACCCCCCCCCTATTTTGTAATTTGTAGTTTTCAAATAAAGCGGTTTATCTTATAATTAAGTGTCTTTTATGTCACCAAAAAGAGCGTTTGCCTTATAAGAAAAGCGGCAAAAGGCGGTTTTTAGGGCGTGCCCGCGGAGGCGCGTTTTTATTTTCTTGGCAGAAAAACCTAATTTTGCAAAGCAAAATGGGCAAAACGCCCGTTTGGGATATAAGAAAAGCATACCTGTTACCTGATACTATGGACGCACAACGCCGTAGGCTTGCCTCGTTAGACATTCTGCGGGGCTTTGACCTCTTTCTGCTGGTATTCCTGCAGCCGGTGGCGTGTGCCGTGTTGTGGCAGATAGACGCGCCCGCCGCCCGCGCTATCCTTTTCCAGCTCGACCACGAGGCGTGGGCGGGCTTCCGCTTCTGGGATCTCGTGATGCCGCTCTTCCTTGAGCGGCGGCAAGGCGGCGGTCTACCGCAAGGTGGCGAAGCGCTTCGCCGTGCTGTTTCTCTTGGGAATGGTGGTGCAGGGCAACCTGCTCGGCCTCGACCCACACAATATTTATATATATACCAATACGCTGCAGGCCATCGCCGCTGGCTATCTCATCACGGCTCTGATAGTGCTGAACTTCAAGGTGAAAGGGCAAATCATAGCCGCCGCGTTGCTGCTTGCGGGCTACACCGTGCCGATGATGCTCCTTGGCGACTACACGCCGGAGGGCAACTTTGCCCTAAGGCTTGACGCGCTGGTGCTGGGACGCTTTCAGGGCGACCCGTCCTATTCGTGGATACTCAGCTCGCTGACGTTCGGCGTAACGGTGCTACTCGGCGCATTTGCCGGACAGATTATCAAGAAGCACGGCAAGACCGATCCCGAAAAAGCTGCGCTGTTCCTCTTTGCCATAGGCATGGCGCTGGTGGCGGCAGGGTTGCTGTGGAGCTTGGAAATGCCTATCATCAAAAGGATATGGACAGGCAGCATGACGCTCTTCTCGGGCGGCTTGTGCTTCCTGCTGATGTGGCTCTTCTACTGGTGGATAGACGTGAAAGGGCACAGCCGAGGACTGAATTGGCTCAAGATATACGGCATGAACTCCATCGCCGCCTACATGATAGGCGAGGTGGTGAACTTCCGCAGCGCGGTGCAGTCGGTGAGTTACGGGCTTGCGCCGCTTCTGGGCGACTTCTACGAGGCGTGGCTCACGTTTGGCAATTTCGCCATCGTGTTCGCCCTGCTGCTGGCGATGTATCGCAGCGGCGTGTTCTTGAAAGTGTAAAACAAGCGATTTTTAGTAAACAAGTAAACAAGACAGATATGTCTTGCTAGTTTCATATTTTACATGAGAAACTTGTCTCGTTTACTCGTCTACTTGTAAACTCGTCTACTAATAACCAACTTTTTATTAACTCTATATTATCAACCTAAAACCTCTGTGTAATGCTTATGAAAAAGTATTTCTCTTTGATGGCCCTGCTCCTGTGCTTTGCAGGACAGGCGTGGGCCGACAAGATTGAGGCGTCCACGACCGACCCGTCAAACGGTAAGCCGGAACACCTCTACACAATGGTGAGCGGCAACGGCTATTACGCCAATGGCTACACCGCTCCCACGCAGACAGACGAGAACAAAGCGCTGTTTGCCTTCTATTCGGCTGGTATCTCTGATACCTACTACATCTATTGCTACACTTCCAAGAAGTGGCTGAGTTACACCAAAGCCGCAAGCTACTCCGACGGCACCAAAGGTTTTCTCCGGCTGACCGACAGCAAAACCGACGGCGCTTACTTCAAGTGTAACAACTACTCGGGCGACTATTATGAGATTGCCCTGTACAACACGACAAGCGTGGCCACTAAGTACCTTAACTGGTTTCAGGGCGTAAACGATTCGGCTAACCCTCTCGATGGCACCACTACGCTTGGCTATTGGAAGGACAACGGCGCAAACGACGGCGGCAGCCGCTGGCAGTTTGCCGAAGCCGACTTGCAGACCCACACCTATACCATCGTGGCTCCCGCCGGCACGACCGTTACCGTTAACGGCACGGCTTACACCAACGGCCAGACCGTGACCAGCGAAGGCCGCCTGCAAAAGAGCGCGGTGAGCGCAACGGCGCAAGAAGGCAAATTTGTCATCATCTCCATTAACGACGTGACAAAGACTATCACCGTGGCCTACGCCACCATTCCCGTGCAGCCCGCCACCACGGCCTACACCAACGCCGTGCTCTATCCCGCGCAGCAGGAAGCCGTGGGCGAAGCCAAAGTGGCAACGACCGCCGACACCTACACGCTCTACAACAACGTGCTGGCAGCCTCGTTCGTAAAGGCTAACAACTCGCTCTACTTCGCCGGCTCCAACGCCATGAACCTCCTCCCCGGTACGGAAATCTTTACCGTGGCCTTCGGCTCGGGCGACAACGTGCCCGCCTCTGCCATGACGCTCAACAGCGTAGAAATGCAAACCCTCACGGGCGAAAGCGCAGCCGTGGGCGGTGCAGAGCACTACAACGGCCTCGCACTCGTTGCCAACTACACCTATACTTATAAGGGCGCAACGGTGAACATCGTGTGGAAAGCCGTGCTCCGCGACGGCAGCCACTACCTCCGCACCGAGATGGAACTGACGGGCGCGAACGACGTAGACATGTACAACGTCATTCCCCTTATCTACAACGTAGACACGCAAGCCGCCGGCTCTACACCCGCCACTGTGGGCAACACGCGCGGTGCCGTGCTGATGAGCAACAAGATCTTTGCCGGCCTTGAAAATCCCGTGGCCTACAACACCGTGGGCGAGGCTTCCGGCGCGGAAGACAACTACACGCTCACCACGACACTCGACCCCATTTCGCTCACGGCTACTTCTTGGAGCACGGTGGCAAGCGCCAGCCTGCCCAACCGCGTTATCGAGGCCACGGGCGCAAACTATCCCAACGTACTCGCTTATGTCAAGGACGGCGTGACGCTCGCAGCTAATCAGAAGGTAGAAATCACCGTGGCTTACACCAGCGGCAACCACCGCCTCAATTTCGGCGGCGCAGACCTCCTCGACGCTTCCAACGACGTGGCCGCCAGCGATTACCACTCTGGTTATTCTGGCAATGAGCACAGCAACAACACCTTCACCTTCTCTGCTCCCTACGCCGGCACTTTCAAACTCCGCGTATTCGTTGAGAAAGCAAGCGAACAGGTAGATGCCAACTCTACGATGACCGTGAAGATTTACACGCCGAAGGGAGGCGCAACCATCACCACTGACGTAGTGGGCATCCAAGGCCTTTGGAGCCGCAACACGACGCTCGCCGCCGGCGAAACCTGGAAGATTAGCGGCGTTGTGGGTCTGATTGCCCAGGACGGCTCGCAGGACAACAGCAATATCCACAAGACGCAGAAGCGCCGCTCGTTCCTCGCCTACTCCGAACGCGAACGCGCAGTGCCCTGGCGTGCTTATCCCTGCTACATCTCTTGGTATGAACTGAACATCGACCGCAACAACGCTGCCAATCCTACCAACAACATGAACGCCAATCAGGTGCTCGACGTGCTCAACCACTGGAAGAGCGACTTCTACGATGTTTACGGCGTAGGTCCTAAGAGTTTCGTCATCGACGACGGCTGGGACAACTACGGCACGTGGACCTTCCACGCAGGCTTCCCCAACGAAATGCGCGACATGGCCGCTAAGGCAGCCGAGATGGGCGCAGGCGTTGGCGCATGGCTCGGCCCGGTGGGCGGCTACGGCACCAGCGGTAACTACCGCCGCAAGTATTGGACCGACAAAGGTCAGTCTATGGTGCTTTCTAACCCCAACTACTACGCAACGTTTAAGGCTGCCGCCGAAAACCTCACGCAGAACCAGGGCGACTTCAACTTCTTCAAGTTCGACGGTATCTCCGCACAGTTCTCTGCCGTTGGTCCCGATACAGGCGACACGGGCAATGAGAACGCCGAAGGCATTATCCGCCTCGAACGCTACGTACGCGAAGAGCTCAAGCGCGACATCTTCTTCAACACCACCGTCGGCACATGGGCAAGCCCCTTCTGGTATCACTACACCGACGCTACCTGGCGTCAGGAAGGCGACTACGGCACGATTGGCAACAACAGCATCGACCGCGAAAACTGGATTACCTACCGCGACCGCCTCGTTTACCAGAACTACGTGACGAACTCTCCCATCTGCCCCATCAACACGCTGATGACCCACGGCTTCATTCTCTCTACCCACGGACAGGTGAGCAAGAACATGGCCTACGAACCCGCACGCCGCGAACTGCGCTGCGCTTTCGTATGCGGCTCTGGCATGGTGGAACTCTACAACGACTATGAACGCATGAACAACATCAACGGCGGTGCTCTTTGGGGCGACCTCGCCGAGTGCATCAAGTGGCAGGAGAAGAATGCCGACGTATTGCCCGATGCTCACTGGGTGGGCGGCAATCCTTGGGACGGCTCTAAGGCCAACGTTTACGGCTGGGCTTCTTGGAACGGCACGAAGGCTACCCTCGCCCTGCGCAACGGCGGCAACTCTTCGCAGACCTACACCTTCACGCTCCGCGACGCGCTCAACATTCCTGCCAACGTGACCGGCGCGATGTACTTCGTTAAGTCGTTCAGCGTACAGGATGCGCTTCAAGGCTTTGCAGAAGGCCAGGCCATCAGCTACGACACGCAGCTTACCGTGACGCTCCCCGGCAGCAGCCTGTTCGTCTTCGACGGCTCGCTCTCCGAAGTAGAAGCTCCGTCCAACACGTTCACCTTCACGTCGAAGTGAAAGACGCTTCCAACACGACCGTTACCACCGCCGCCTTCGCCAAGAGCGAGACCGACGGCACGAAGGTAATCGTTACGCTCACAGACGAAATCGCCACCAACGGCACGTACCGCATCGCAGTGCCCGAGAAGTTCATCTTCGACAGCAATGTTGATACCTCAGCCGAAGACAAGGGCGTAAGCAACGGCGCAACCTACAACCCCGCGTTCAACCTCTCTTATACGATTAAGGTTGCCGAGGACTATCCCGTCAACTTCGACAAGGACGCTTCTGCCACCCGCACCGACCGCTACATCAACAGCATCACGCTGACCGAAAGCGGACAGACGGCGCAAAGCGTTTCCCTTTCCAGCCGCAAGCCTTACATCGACCTCACGGAAGACGAGAATGCGCACTTCACCTGCACCGCAGGCAGCACGCTGACCACGACGTTCAACTGGACAGGCTCTTGGATGCACGGCTACGTATACATCGATACCGACAACGACAAGCATTTCTCTTTCACCGAAGGCAGCACCACGCAGACCGACACGGAAGTCTATGCTTTCTCGTTCTACTCGGGCAACTTCAACGATGCCGAAAGCGGTTACAACTCGGCAGGCACCCGCATTACTGGCAACGACCGCGCCGTGGTTAATCCTCCCTCGTTCACCGCTCCCGGCACGAACGGCACGTACCGCATCCGCTTCAAAATCGACTGGAACAGCATTGACCCGGGCGGCCAGCTCGCAGCAGACGGCACGGCTTCCGGTGCTAACGGTATCCTCGCCAACGGCGGACAGATTGTCGACGCTCTGCTCACCATCACGGGCGGTGAAGAAACCGGCATCAACAGTCTCAACACCGAAAGCAAGACGAAAGACGTGATGTATGACCTCAGCGGCCGCCGCCTCAACGCAGCCCCCGCACAGGGCGTATTCATCCTCAACGGCAAAACGGTTATCAGATAAAAAGAATAACCCTCTACCCTAACGCAACGCCGCCCGCAGGACAATCTTTCCTGCGGGCGGCGTTTATTTCAGAGAATTGCAAACGGCTACAAGTGGTTTTCCACTTTGAGGTTGGTCACCTTGCTCTTAAAGTTGCCTGCACGGCGCAAGGGGAAGACCAGCGTGCGCTGATAGTAAATCTTATCGGCGGGGTCGTAAACCTTCGGTTCGAAGAGGGCAGCCTCGCCGCGCTGATAGTGCGCACGGTTGCTCTCGCGCACCACGTAGAGCGTCTTAGGTCCGAGCTCTTCCTTCTGCTGCCCATTTTCGAGCAGGCGCGTCATGCGGTTGTTGCCCTGTATGGTAAGCGTAACGGTGCGCCCTTCGGGAATGCGGTAGTTGAAGGTATTGAGATAACCGTCGCGCATAAAGCCGAGTTTGCCCTGCTCGGGGTCGGCGAGATAGAACGTGGCGTTGTCGGAGGAGAAGAGCACCGTGCCTTTTTCCTCTTTTTGGCCCTCAACCGTAAAGGTGACGGAATAGTCGTAGCCTATTTCGCCTCGTGCAGCTGCCAGCGGTTTTTGTCGAAGTCGGCATAAGGCAGCGTGGTGAGTTTTCCCGTCCACGTCTTGGCGGCAATGGTCTGCAAGGCAGGATAAACGCGGTGATGAATGTCTTTCACGGAGATACCGTTGCCGGCGTGGTCGTTCCAAACGGCAAACATGCCGCCGAGGATAGCGGGGTCGTTTTCCTCAAACTTTTCTCCGCCGATAGTGGCCGGCGTCCAGGAATCGTAGAGCCACTGGCAGTTGAGATAGTCGTAATAGTAACCAGCGGCGGGCACGATGTAAGAGAAGCCGTCGCTGATGCTCACGAGTTTATAGCCCTGCTCCTTCATGTCGCGCGGCTGTGCAAAACCGTTGTACCAGCAGTCCATGATAACGTTTTCAGACTTAACAGGCGTGTTGCCGTTGGCGTGCGTGAGCGCACCCCAGAGGACGGCCTGCTTGCCATATTTCTCCACATATTTAATATAGTGGTCGGTATATTCGCGGAACTTCTCAACGACTTCTTTCTTGGCGTTGGAATATTCGTCCGTGCCGATATGCACGCGCTTGCCGCGGAACACGGGTTCCTTACCGCCGAGATATTCGTCGAAGAGCGCGTCCATAAACTTATAGGTCTCGGGGTTGAAAAGGTCGAGGTGGTCTGCGCCGTACTCCTTGCTGGCCAATTCGGGCTTGTAGTGCGTGAAAGCGAGCGAGTGTGCGGGGCTGTCAATTTCGGGAATGATTTCCACGCCCTGCTGCTCCGCCCACTTTTGCAGGTCGATAAATTCCTGCTTCGTGTAAGAGCCGTCCTTTGCCGTGAGGCCGGGATAAGTGTCGCACTGCAAGCGGAAGGCAGCCTGCGTCTTGCTCCAATCGTCGCCGAAGAACTGCTTGAAACCGTTGTCGTTGAGGTGGATTTGCAGCGTGTTCATCTTGTAATAGGCCATGATGCTCACGAGGTTGCGCAGGTAGGCGATGGGAATGTACTTGCGGCCGCAGTCTATCATGAAGCCGCGCAGGGGGTACTGGGGCACATCTATTGCCACGCCCTTGGGCAGGGTGGCCGCGCCGTTTTTGTCGCAGATTTGAAGCACGGTGCGCGTAGCCCACTGCAAGCCCTGTATCGTCTGGGCGTGGAGACTAACGCCTTGGCCTACGGTCATGCGGTAGCCCTCTTTGCCGAGATTGTCGATGGGCTTAAGTGTGAGGGTGATGTCGCCTGCTTTTGGCCTGCCCTTTGCCACAGCCATCGGCTTGCCCGTCACTTGGCGGAATTGCTGGGCAAAAAGTTCTGCGAGGCTGTTGAGCGCGGCAGACTTGCCATTTACGATAACGCGCCCGGAGAGTTCGAGCGTGCCTTCCGCGCCTTGCCATTCTGTGATTTCGGGCACGGTGAAAGGTTTGGGATTAACGGTCTGCGCCTTTGCTACCTGCGTGAGCAGGAGCGCGGCGAGCAACAGGGCGAACAGCCCCGTCATGCGTTTGTTCTTTTTCATCATATCAAGATTAGATTTAAGGGTGTTCATATCAATCAAAAATTCTCTTCGTCGAAATCGAGCTGCGCCTCGACGAACGGGGTAAGTTCTGCCGTCGTGTAGTCGCCGATGCCCTCTTTTTTGGCCTTGGCGGCGAGGTATTCGCACACGGCATCGATGTTGATGTCTACAAAACCGTTCTTATCGGGCTCGGCATCGAGCACGCCGCTCTCGGCATAATATTCCACTGCGAGGTCGAGGAAGTAGTAAACTACATCTTCAGGAAATTTCTCTTTGAGTTCTTCGGGCAAATGCTCCTGTATGTATGCCACGGCGCGCGCGTCTTCGGCGGCGTCTGCCAAGAGTTCTTCTTCTAAGGATGACATAATTTCTCTTTTTAGAAAAAATAAAAAGCACCAAGCCGAACGCTTTGCAGGCAGCGTCTGGTTTGGTGCGCAAAAATTAGATTTGATTACAGCAGGGCGTTGATTTTCTCAACGAACACGTTCTTGGGTGCTGCGCCCACGTGGCGGTCAACGACTTCGCCGTTCTTGATGAACAGCACGGTGGGCACGTTGCGAATGCCGAATTTTGCGGTGAGTTCGTCGCACTCGTCAACGTCGCAAGTGCCTACGACCACGCGGCCGGCGTATTCTTCTGCAAGTTCTTCGATAATGGGTGCAATCTTCTTGCAAGGACCGCACCATGTGGCTGAAAAGTCGAGCACGAGGGGCTGTGCGCCGCCGAGCACTTCTTGGAAATTAGCGTCAGTGATTACCATGATTATTGGGTTTATTAGTTAATATATTGGGTTTATTAATTAATGTATTGGGTTTATACTTAATACTTTCTGAATTTGAGCCGCACTTGCTCGTTGCTCAGCACAAGCGTGGAGTTGTTGAGGGTTTCGATGGCAAACTTGCCGTCGGGACTTACGCCGAAATCATCGGTAAGTTCGGCAGGCTCTGCCTTTTTTTCCGTAGTGCCGTTTCCAACGCCTCCTTCGGTTTCGGCAAGTTCCTTTCCCCAGCTATAAATATCGCCGAGCAGCAGCGAGTCGCCGCGGTTGTAGAAACGCGCAAGATAGTAATAGCCTTTGTCGATGCGTCGCATCTGCATCAATTCGAGCTGAAAGGCATAATAGATGCCCGTTTCGTTGGTAGCCTTTATCGCTCCCGTGGCCTTGTCGCGCCATTCCGTAAGCTGCCATTGCCCGCCAAGGTCGCCGTTATCGTCCATCTTGGCGCAGGAAGCAAAGGCGGCGAAAACAATAATGAGCAAGCACGAGAACCGGGCCGCGTTCATGATTTCTGAATATTTTATATGTGACATATAATATCTCTTTTATTTCTTGCAAAACGCGCCGCGGTATGCCACGGTGAGCATCGCGCCGAAGTTGTCGCCGAGCAGGCTGCCCGCGTTGCCGCCGACTGCGGCGGTGATTGAGAGGGCGGGCAGGGGCTTGAGGCGATAGGTGGCTTCGGCCATGTAGTAATGGGCGTGGCGCGGCGAGGCAAGGGGTATGACGTAATTGCCGAGCGAGGTGGTGTAAGTGTAAAGCAGGCGGTAGTCAAGCCCCTGCATCGGCGAGCCCGAAAGGCCGAAATGGTGCGACACGATTCGGTTGTGCCAGAAGCCTATATTGTTGTGCGCAAAACTGCGCCCGTCGTACTCGTTGTAGGCAGGGCCGAGCAGGAGGGGCGACCCGATGCCCTGTCCCCAATGCTGCCAGCCGCCGTAAATGGCATGGTTGTAATAGTTGTCGATCGCACTGATTTGGTCGGGTATCTGGTCCGTAGCGTCGTGATACACCGGGCCGGTTTGGTCGGTAGTGCGCAGATGCTCATAGAGCACGGTGCCGACTACGGGGTTCTTGGGCAACTGAAGCTCCACGCCGTAGAGCATATCCTTCCACCCGTATTCGAGGAACATCTGCGAATGGTCTTCAAAGAAGTGCTCGGCATAAACTGCCGCGCCCCACCCTTTGCCTTTGTAGTCGAAACGCAAATGCCAGCTGCCGAGATGGTTGCCCTCCACGTTGGCATAGTCGCCGTCGCGCGGGTCGCTGCCGCCGGGGATAAAGGCGTTGAAGAAAGCTTTCGGGCCGTGCCCCATCTTTACATATTCGCCCGTGAAGTCGCTGCTGTCGTCGGGTCGGCGCCCCACGTTCCACGCCTCACCGCCGAACTGGGCGTACATCTCGAGTCCGCCGGTAAAGGTGAGGGGGAATTTGTCCGTATTGCCGATTTTCAGGAAACCGGCTTTGCTGTGGAAGAGCGCGTTGTTGGAATAAGTCATGCCCGGGGCGTGGAACTCGTTCTGCCAAGCGTTGTCGGTGAACATGCCGTAAGCCACGTGCCCTTTGAGCGATAGCCAGCCTTTCGTGCCGGGTATGGCCCAGAACTTAGGCATTTCGAGGCGCACCTGCGGCACGGCGCGGGCGTTGGCGCTATGCGTGAGGCCGCCGGAGGAAAGGGCTTCGTTTTTAAGTTCCTGCTCAAAGTCGCGCGCGCCGACTGTGAGGCGCAGCATCTTCCATTCCACCTCACCATAAAGCTGCTGTATTACGGCATCCGTGCGGTGCGCGCCGCTGCGATGGTTCAGCAAGAAGGCTACATCGAGCCCGTAGCCCGCCCGCCAGTTTCGCGCCGTGTCTTGCGCCGCCTCACGCATCAGCATGCCGCGCAGGTAGCCGGAGTTGCTGCGAAGGGTGGAAAGCCCGTGCTTGTTTGCCGTAAACCAGAACGGGGCAATTTTGCCGTCGCCCGACATCTGCCCCGACATTTCTGCCGTGTATTCATTGCCGTGCTTAAACGTGGAAAACACGGACTGCGCCTGCGCACTGCCGCAAAGGGCAAACGCCGCCGCAAAGAGGGCAAGCCTGCCTCGCGTGCATGCGTGCGTATATATAATATTGTATATATCTGTCAATATCATGAAGAAAGAGATGCAAGATGCTTTGCAAAGTTAAGAAATATTCCCATAAAGAGCCGCTTTCCTTATAAGAGATGTTGGAAAACCATACGCGACCGTTTTTTCACGAACCGTTAATTAAAAAAGTTCCATGATATGCCGAAACGGATGATGCGCAGGTTCATCGGATAGTGGGGCGCGAGGAAAGGCATGCCCGAACCGGTCGAGCCGTTTACGTGCGAAGCCATAACATAAAAGCGCGTGCGCTTGAGGTGGAAGTTGGCGTAGACGTTGATGATGGGATAGTTGCCGAGCTTGATGCGCTCCGTCGCGTCCTGCAAGGCGAACTGGCCGATGATGGGCGAATAAGTCGGGGCGTAGTATTTGGTGAAATAGCGTACGTCGCCGCCGATTTCCGTACTGAGCACTTTGGCAATCTTGAATTTGAGGTATAGATTGCTGTAAACGTTGAGCATGGGCAGTGGCAAGATGTCTTCGTTCGACGAACGCTGATACGTTACCTCGTTCTCCCAGTTGAACACACCCCAATGGAAGTCTTGGCTGATGGAAGCCTCGGTAACACGCAGGTTTTTCGCCGTCTGTATCGGCTGGACGCTGTGCCAGTAGAGGCGCAGTCCGTCTTCGTCGCTGTATGGTTCGAGCGTTTCGGCAAAGGTGGTGTAATTCTGAATGGTTTCGAAGTGAAAACTGAGGCGGGTGTCCTTATACTTCACCGCGCCGCCGATACGCGTGCGAAACTCCATGTCGAGCGACTTATCCCAAGAGGCATTGCGCCCGTGGAAATGCTCGTAGAAGAAGGAGGGCTGCTCATTGCGCACATAGCCGTCGGCTATGATGTGAAGCGTGTCCTTTAAGAAAGGTATGTTGAGCGAGGCGTCGCCCTCTACGTTAAACTCGCCCCACTCCTTGCCCGTGGTGCGCAATGAGCGTGTAGTGCTGCAACTCGTGCTTGGCAAAGAGGCGCAGCCCCATCACCATCCATTTGTTGAAGCCCTCGTGCAGGTCAATGGCGACAGTGTTGGAAATGTTGAGGTATTTGATGCGCTCGTCGGTCGTGGCACTCGGCCAGTAGAAGTCGCGGAAATAATCCTCGTCAGCCGTTCCAGAGGCCGAGGATATGAAGCGGCGGTTGTTGTGGTCGGCTCGGAAGGTGTGAATTACAGATGATACGGGCACGAACTCCGGCGTGAGCGTGATGCTGTCGGCATCTTCCTCGTCGATGTCTGCCGTATCGAGTTGCGCTATCGTTTTTGTAGAATCGGCGGCAGCGAACAGTTTCGCGCTGTCGGCGGCAAGGCTGTCGGCGGGCAGTTTCATCAGGTTTTTCATTCCCAATATTGATTTCACCTTGTCGCTCTTGACGATGTTGCCGTTTTGGTCGCGGTAACGGTTGAAGCCGATATTGTAGCGGTGCGTGAGGAAGAAGGAATTGACGTTGAGTTTCGTCACCGCCCTCGTGAGGTTGACGGGCATGTCCGCCGTACCGTATTTCGTGGGGAAGTTTTCTGGGTTGGTGATGTACTCATCGTTGTCAATGCCACCGTTTTCTGCGTTCTTCACGTGGTTGGCATAGTAGATGAGGTGCGCGTCGTAGCGGTCGTCGCGGTAGGAAGCAAACACCGCGCCGTTGAGGTGCGCCGTTCCCTGCCGCTGATAGTAGCCGCGCCCGTAGAGATAGTCGAGTTTGAAGCCCACGCCGAGTTTCTTGCCGGCGTTCACGCCGAAGAGGGCGGAATATTCGTCCGGCTCTTTCACGAAAAAATCAAATGGCTGGGAGAAGATAAAGGGGTCTTGCATCATCGTGGCGCGGCGCAAGCCGAAGATACGCGCCTGACGCGGCGAGCCGAGGTTGCCCGTCGTGTTGTATTCGCCGTGCAGCCCCTCGGTGAACGCCTGATTTTGGAACAGATGCGAAACCGTGTCTGCTTCAATCGGCCTAACGTCGCCGAAACGCTCGTCGATGCGCCACATCTTCACCTCTATCGGGATATCTGTCTTTTCTACAGAGTCTTCCTCCTCCATCCAATGCTGTCGTTCTTCGTCCTCTGTATGTATCGTTTGCGCCCTACCCGCCCCGGCAAGTATGCCGAAGAGGCAGAAAATGATGCACGTTTTCAGAAATTCTCTCATTATTTAGTAGACGAGTTACAAGTAGACGAGTAAACGAGATAAGTTAGTAAAGCACCAAGACATCATAATATATTAGTAATCTGTCTTGTTGCCTTTGAGATTTTCGGCTGCACTCGGCATAGCTCGAACAAGTTCGGCTTTGCACTCGCTTGCACGAAAATTTCCTTGTTCACTCGTCTACTTGTTTACTAAAATATCCATATTAGGCGCAAAGGTACTACTTTTTTGAAAAAAACAGGCTTATCTTATGTCAGAGGCTGTTGCGCATGCCGCATTTCGGGCAGATGTCCGTGCCGTTGGGCATGGGTTGGTTGCAATTTCCGCAAAGGTAGTGCGAGGGCCGGTGGCGCACATAGCGCATCACCGCCCACGCCCAATAGGCAAGGAGCAGGGGGTAACCGAAATAGAGCGGTACGGTCTGCGTGAACACGAGGTAGAGCAGCATGCACACGCCGCCCAGCGACGCCAGATAAGCCAAGCCGTCGCCGAGGTCGGGCTGCCGCCGCAATTCCTCTACCACCGCCACACCGACGATTATCATCGTCCAAACAGAAGCGATGAACAAGGCCAGTATCAGGGGCAGGTCGGGGTGCAAGGGGTTGAGCGTGGGGTGGAAATAAAACTCCTCCCACGTTTCGGGCACGAAGCGCTGAATGCTGCCGTAGAGCGCGGCAGCCCCCGACACCGTGATGCAGAGCAGCGTAGGGTAAAAGCTTGAGATGTCGCGGAAGTGCACCATGCGCAGGTGCTTGTGGCGGAACAACTGCAACAGCAGGAACGCCACGGCGATTCCGAAGCAGCACACCACGTAGAACGAGCGCCCCCGGCTAAAGCGGTGGATAAATTTTGAAATCGGGTCGTCGGGCACGGCCTTATCCAAAAGTTCTGTCTCGCGCACCCAGCCTTGCGTCAGTTGGTCGCGCGCCACTTTCACCCACACCGTGTCGATCGTATCGGCGGGCACGATGGCCACGGCTGCCACCACGAGCGGGTCGTTGCGATAAATCTTATTGTCGGAGATAAACGCCATTTGCGCCGCCCGCACGCTATCTTGCGAGGCTTGCAGCGTGATACTATCGGTAGCCACGAGGTTGTAGCCCGTCCAATAATGATGCGCGTGCCTGAAAGCCACGCTGTCGATACCGCCCGGCAGTTCCTGATTTTCCCCCTCTTCCTCCTCCGTCGCTTCCTGCCGATAATGGCAGCCTGCCAGCATCATGCCCCAAACTACCAGCAGCAGGGGATACAATATATATATATACGTGCGCGTACGCATAGGATTGTAATTTTCGCGAAACAGCATTATTTCGTACAAAAGTATAGATAAAATCCCGTTTCCTTAGCAGAAAATCAAAGAAAAAAGCAAGAAAAGCTTTACTATCTTATAAGAAAATGCTAATTTTGCACGCCGATTATTATCAAGCAGCCCCAAAAAGGCTGCAAAACGTGTGTGTATAATAGTTCCGTTCTCATTGGCCTGGGGCGGGATGGTTAGGAAAAAAGCACGCACGAAAGACATTAGTAGTTACAAACAATTTTTAAAAACAACAAGAGTGGACACTTTAAGTTACAAGACCATTTCTGCAAACAAGGAGACCGCACAGAAAGAATGGGTGGTAGTTGACGCTACCGACCAGATCCTCGGCCGCCTTGGCTCGAAAGTTGCCAAACTGCTGCGCGGCAAGTACAAACCCAACTTTACCCCGCACGTAGACTGTGGTGACAACGTTATCATCATCAATGCCGACAAGGTGAAACTCACCGGCAAAAAGTGGACGGACCGCATCTATTACACCTACACCGGCTATCCCGGCGGCCAGCGCGAGCACACGCCCGCAAGCATCATGGCTAAGCCCAACGGCGCCGACAAGCTTCTGCACCGCGTGGTTAAGGGCATGCTCCCCAAGAACCGTCTGGGCGCCAAGCTCCTCGGTAACCTCTACGTTTACGCCGGCAGCGAGCACCCCCACGAGGCACAAAGCCCCAAGGCAATTGATATTAACCTCTATAAATAAGACGCAGTAATGGAAATGATAAACGCATTGGGCCGCCGCAAAAGCGCCGTAGCCCGCATCTACTTGACCGAAGGTAACGGCAAGATTACCATCAACAAGAGAGACTTGACCGAATATTTCCCCTCCAGCATCCTGCAGTTCGTCGTTAAGCAGCCCCTCAACCTCCTCGAGGTAGCCGAAAAGTACGACATCAAGGTTAATGTGTTCGGCGGCGGTTTTACGGGTCAGTCCCAAGCCATTCGCCTCGGTATCGCACGCGCCTTGGTTAAGGTGAACGCCGACGACAAGAAAGCACTCCGTGCTGAAGGCTTCGTAACGCGCGACTCTCGCAGCGTTGAACGTAACAGCCCAAAGCACGCCGCCGCTTCCAGTTCAGCAAGCGTTAATCTCTACGCAGCAACGTATTCCCGCAACGCCGCCTGACTGCCTGAACTTACATTTTACGCTAATAATCGACCGCACGGCACGGGCAGCGCAACCCCTAAAACTTCCGGAAGCATACGGAAAAGGCCTTTTCGCAAAGGCAAAACGTTTAGTATCTAAACCCGAAAGGATTTCTGTTTCTTAAGAAACGAACTACCGTCGGGTTGGTTGACTAAAATCACCGAAGACGGCGGAATGCTTACCCGCCCTTCAAAGCAACTCAAAAGAAAGTAAACGCTAAAAAACAAAACAAAAATGTCAAGAACAAACTTTGAAACCCTTTTGGAGGCTGGCTGCCACTTTGGCCACCTCAAGCGCAAATGGAATCCTGCCATGGCTCCCTACATCTTCATGGAGCGCAACGGCATTCACATCATCGACCTCCACAAGACCGTTGTGAAGATCGACGAAGCCGCCGAAGCCATCAAGCAGATTGCCAAGCAAGGCAAAAGGGTGCTCTTTGTAGCTACTAAGAAGCAAGCAAAAGAGGTGGTAGCCGAGAAAGCTACCTCCGTAAACATGCCCTACGTTACGGAACGCTGGCCGGGCGGTATGCTCACCAACTTCCCCACCATCCGTAAGGCTGTTAAGAAAATGGCCAATATCGACAAACTCATGAGCGACGGCACTTATTCTAACCTCTCTAAGCGCGAAATCCTCCAGATTTCTCGCCAGCGTGCCAAGCTCGAAAAGAACCTCGGTTCTATCGCAGACCTCACCCGCCTGCCTGATACGAACTCCGACCCCAACTGCGTCGACTACATTATCCCCGCTAACGACGACTCCAACAAGAGCGTAGAGGTGATTCTCAACGCTATCTGCGGCGCCATCGCCGAAGGTCTCGAAGAGCGTAAGGCTGAAAAGGTTGACACCGAAGCAGCCGGCGAAAGCGCAGAAGGAGAAGCAGCAGCCAAGGCTCCCCGCAAGCGCGGCGGCAAGGCTCGCGCCGAAAAGGCAGCACCCGCTGAGGCACAGCCCGCAGCAGAAGAGGCTACCGAAGCAGCAGCTGAGTAAATTCTGTCGATAAATTAAAAGCACAGGGGTGTTCTGAAATATAAACAATATGTTTGGGAACACCCCTTTATTACTTAAAAATCCAATTATTTACCATAGTCTTCACACCAAACCAAGACTAACCCAAATCTAAAACAAAATGGCAGTAGCATTAGAAGATATCAAGAAACTGCGCGCCCTCACCGGCGCCGGTCTCGGCGATTGCAAAAAGGCCCTTGCCGAAGCCAACGGCAACATGGAAGAGGCCATCGAAATTATCCGCAAGAAAGGTCAGGCTGTAGCAGCCAAGCGTTCCGACCGCGAAGCAGCCGAAGGTGCTGTGCTCGTTAAGTCGGCCGACGGCTTCGCAGCTATTCTCGCCTTGAAATGCGAAACGGACTTCGTTGCCAAGAACGAAGACTTCATCAAGCTCGCTCAGGAAATCCTCGACGCAGCCGTTGCCAACAAGTGCAAGAGCCTCGAAGAGGTGAATGCCCTCCCCTTCGGCACACACACCGTTGCAGAGGCCGTTACCGACCGCAGCGGTATCACGGGTGAGAAGATGGAACTCGATGGCTACATGTTCATCGAAGGCGAAAACGTTTCCGTTTACGACCACATGGGCCGCCACATGCTTTGCACCATGGTTCAGACCAACAAGCCCGCCGAAGAAGCCGCTCACAACGTGGCCATGCAGGTTGCAGCCATGAACCCCGTGGCTCTCAACGCTGAAAGCGTTCCCGAAGCCGTGAAGGAAGAAGAACTCAAGGTGGCTATCGAAAAGACCAAGGAAGAACAGGTGAAGAAGGCCGTTGAAGCCGCTCTCAAGAAGGCTGGTTTCAACCTCTACATCGCCGAAAGCGAAGAGCACCTCGAGGAAGGCATCATGAAGGGCAACATCACGGCTGAACAGGCTGACGAAATCCGCAAGATCAAGCAGACCGTTGCCGAAGAAAAGGCTGCCAACCTCCCCGAGCAGATGATTCAGAACATCGCACAGGGCCGCATGAAGAAGTTCTTCAAGGAAAGCTGCCTCCTCGAGCAGGAATACATCCAGGACAGCAAGCTTTCCGTTGCCGACTACCTCAAAACCGCCGACAAGGAACTCACTGTCATCGACTTCAAGCGTTTCACGCTCCGCGCTGAATAATTATCGCTTCATTCCGAGCAAATCACATTTCTCAGAATATAGTCAAAACATTCATAGCCTTATATTTGCGAAAGGCGTGACCTACGGGTCACGCCTTTTTTTGTGTCCTTGCGATGACAGGTCCGTAGATAATTTTTCTTTTCTCCTTGATATTTTTCCCCATCAGCAAGCAATTTTTTACTATCTGCTAAGAAAAAGTTTATTACAAAGTTTGTAACAAGCGTTACAAAGTTTCTAACACATGTTACAAAGTTTGTAATACATGTTACAAACTTTGTAACAAAAACTTTCTTATAGGATAGTAAAAAATATCAGGGAGAAAGGAAAAACTTTCAAGGGGATCGCAAAAAAAATCTCCGAGAACGTTTTGTTGTTCTCGGAGACTGAGTGGATTATTATGGGATTAATCGTCAATCCAAATAGCGGGCGGCCAAGGAGGAGAAGTATTCGATGCGGCGGTCGCGGAGGAAGGGCCACCAGCGACGCACCTGCTCGCTGCGCGTAAGGTCGATGTCGACGAGCAGCAGGCGGTCGGCCTCGTCGCCCTCGGCCAAAAACTCGCCCTGCGGGCCGCACACGAAACTATGCCCCCAGAACTGTATGCCGGGCGTGGCGCCGGAAGGATCGGGTTCGTGCCCCACCCTATTGACGGCAATGACGGGCAGGCCGTTGGCTACGGCGTGGCCGCGCTGCACCAGTTGCCAAGCCCGCAACTGCCGCTGCTGCTCCTCGGGCGTGTCGGAAGCGGCATAGCCTATGGCCGTGGGATAGATGAGCAGTTCCGCGCCGCGCAAAGCCATGAGCCGCGCTCCCTCGGGATACCACTGGTCCCAGCAAACCTGCACGCCGAGCACCCCGACCGAAGTCTTGATGGGCAGGAAATCGTCGTCGCCGGGCGTGAAATAGAATTTTTCGTAATAGGCAGGGTCGTCGGGTATGTGCATTTTGCGGTACGTGCCGGCAATGCTGCCGTCGGTTTCAAATACGACCGCCGTGTTGTGGTACAATCCGGGGGCTCGCTTCTCGAAGAGCGAGGTGACCAAGACTACAGCGCACTCACGTGCCACGCCGCCGTAGAACTCGGTGGACGGGCCGGGAATCGGTTCGGCGTAATCGAAATTATCGGTGTCTTCAACCTGACAGAAGTACGGCGTGTTGTGCAGTTCCTGCAACACTACGAGTTTTGCGCCCGCAGCGGCTGCCTCTCTGACGTAAGCGGCCATGCGCTGGCGGTTATCGGAAGCGTCGGCGGTGCAATGGGTTTGCACGAGGGCGGTTTTGAGAAGTCTCATGGGAGGGATTATTGAGGGGATAAATACAATAAAACTATTGATTATTATAGTACTAATATGCCTTTTCATGCGAAGCGGAGGCCTCGGGGATATTGCATGGTGGCGCAATGGAGGGAGCCGTGCTGGCGAATGAGGGCATTGCAGGGCACGCCCACCGCTTCGCGGGAGGGATAGGCCTTGATGATAGCAAGGCGGGCTGCCTCGTCGGTTTCAGGCAAGCCGTATGTGGGGAAAAGCACAGCCTTATCCATCACGAGATAATTGGCATAGGTGGCAGGCAGGCGGTCGCCCTCTTCATCATAGAGAGCAGGGGGCATCGGCACGGTTATCAGCCTATAAGGCTCGCCCTCAGGCGTGCGGAAAGCCTTGATCTGCTCTTCCATGCGCTGCAAGTCGGCATAATGCTCGTCGGACGGCTCGGCGCATTTCACATATAGAATGGTGTTATCCGGGCAAAGGCGGGCAAGGGTGTCGATATGGCTATCGGTGTCGTCGCCAGCAAGATAACCCTCTGTGAGCCAAAGGAAATGGTTCACGCCGAGGCGACTGGAAAGGATATCTTCTATCTCGCTCTGCCCGTACTGAGGATTGCGGTTGGGGTTGAGCAGGCATTGCGCCGTGGTGAGCAGCGTGCCGCGCCCGTCGGTTTCGATGCTGCCGCCTTCGAGGCAGAAATCGAGGCAATCGGTGTACGTGCCGCCGAGGATATGCCCCTTGTCGAAGATGGTGCGGTTGATGGCATTGTCGAGGTTGCTCTCAAACTTGTCGCCCCAGCCGTTGAAACGGAAATCGAGCAATTCCAGTCCCGCGCTGCCGCCGCCAACAGTGAGGAAGGCGTGGTCGCGCGCCCAAGTGTCGTTGGTGGAACAGGCCGCAAACACCATGTTGTCGCAAACGGCTGCCGGTAGTTTTTCGTGGAGCAGCCGCTTCACGTCTTCGGGCTCGGGAGAGACGATGAGCAAAGATTCGCGGCGGGCTATCTCAAAGGCAAGGCGCAGATAGCACTCGGTCACCTCGGGCAACATATAAGCCCAGTCGGTGCTGGCGTGCGGCCACGTGAGTTGCACGCCGCTCTGCGGATACCATTCCGGCAGGAGGGTGCGGCGGGTGAGCGTGATGTCGGGGTCGACGTTGCCTTCTACGAAATTGAGAAAGTCGGGGTATGCACCAGGAACGGTTGCTTTTGGCGGCAAAGTGAAGAGGGCCATAATTAAGCTTCTGATTTATTGATTTATAATAACCACAAAAAAAATTTTGCCCACGAATCTCACGAATTTACACGAATTTCCTCACCTTTCAATGTATTAAATAGCGACCTGTTCGGTCGCACGAATCACACTAATAATATGAGTTAATTCTTGAAATTCGTTGGCAACAAAATCAAATCTGCATTTCGTCGTAGCCGTCGCTTTCGGGCTGCGGCAATTCGGGGAGGGTGCGCAGATAATTGATAAAGGCATCGGTGGTGGTGGGCATTTCCACTTTCAGTTCTGCCTCTTCGGGGAAGAAAGCAGGATCGTAGTTGTCGCCGCCGTGCGTCATATAGTCGTCAGCCACAAGGACATAGGTCTTATCGTCCTGCAATTCCATCTCCTTGCCTGCGGGCGACACATAAATCAAGGCATCAAGTTGCATGTCGCCATCGAAGCCGATGTTCAAAGACGAGGTCTGTATCCAACCGAACTTTTCGTTGTGCACGCCGCAGTCAATGAGTTTGCGGATTTGCGCGCCCGTGAGGCGGTAGGCTTTCAGGCTGTTGGCAAAAGGCAGGGCATCGCCTACATCGAGCACGGTGACATCACCCTCCGAGAAGCCGCAACGGATACTGCCGAAATGGCTCACGCCAATCACCGGCTCTTTCTCTGAAACGCCTGCCGCGCGGCGGTAAGCCTCGGCATAGGAACGGCAAACGAGTTGTCCCATCTCCGTTTGGCGGAGTTTGTCGTCGCGGCTATGCTGCAACGAAACGGGAGCCTTCGTCAAGACTTCTTTCAACGCCGCCCCACCCTTGGTCTTCGTGTGCTGCAACACAGAATCTATCTTCTGCTGGAAACGCTGCTGCTTCGCGCCGAGACGAATGTCGGGATTGACGGCACAGACCTCGGGCGTGACGCTTACGAGGCGCATGTCCGTTGTATCTACCACAAATTTCATCACCCCGACGCTGCGGCCGTAGCAGGCGGCTTGCAGGACGGGATATTGCAGATCGTTGATGCGGCCGCTAACAGTTTCGTGCGTGTGCGACGTAATCCAAGCCTGCACGGTAGGCTCTGCCACCGCCTGCAAGTGCGGCACGTCGGCATCAACCCACACGGGGCGGGCGTTGCCCTCATCGTCGGTCTGCATCTCCGTGCCTATGTGCGTGAGCAACACGCGGATGTCGGCCGCTGCCGCAGGCGCATAGTCGGGCGTCTGCTTCAAACTGTCGAGCACGAGGTCGTAGCGGCCGTCGAAACTAAGTCCTTTGAGTTTGGACACGCTGGCTTGGCGCGGCGTTGACGAGGTGAGCAAGCCGATAAAGGCCACCTTGACGCTCTTGCCCGCCCCCACGGGGATTTCCCTCACGGAGAACGGCGCGGCAAACGGCGCAGGCTTTCCGGCGGCATCGCGCACGTTGGCGCAAACATATTCAAGTTGCCAATCCTTCGGACAGAACGGCTGCGAGCGCCACTTGTCGGCAAGCGCCGCCTGCCCCTCGTCGAACTCGTGATTGCCGACGGCGGAAAGCGTGATGCCGAGGTTTTGAAAAAATTCAGGAATGAGCTGCCCGCGCGTTGCCTGATGGAAATAACTACCGCCGAAGTTGTCGCCTGCGGAAACCACGACGCTGTGCGGATAGACGGCTTTGAGCGAGTCGATGGTCTGCCAAAGCGCCGCCGCTCCGGGCATCGCCACCGTGACGCGATCGGCCTCGCCGGCACGGGCGACAAAGCCCGAAACGAGGGCGAGCAAAAACAAAAAAAATTTATTCATAGCCAAAGAAGATTATGAGCGATTTTAGTAAACAAGTAAACGAGGATATTTTCGTGCAAGCGAGAGCAGAACCGAACTTGTTCGGGCTATGCCGAGTGCAGCCGAAAATCTCAAAGAAAACAAGTTAACAAGACAGAAATGTCGTGCAAGCGAGCGCAATTAAGTTTACTTAAATTGCCGAGCGCAGCCGACATTATGTAAATGTCTTGCTAATTTATATTTTAC